>NZ_DFLC01000038.1:0-32026 GCF_002374005.1 Fibrobacter sp. UBA3629
ATAAGTTCCTGATTATTTAGTTTGTATATTTTATAAGGATGTATTTACGGAATATAGCGACATTTAAAAAGATATTGGTGCTTGTGCTGTTCACGGCATTTGCAAGTTTCGCACATGCTGAAACGCCCGCAGCCGATTCGACAAGCGTGGATTCCGCAGCCATCGATAGCGCACAAAAGCTTTCTTCGCTCAACCATCTGGGCCATAACATGTTGCTGAGTGCGTTCGGCTGGCCGCTCGGATTCCACATGCTCGGCGGTGCGCTTACGTACAAGTTCTCGATGGAAAACAACGACCTGATGGTGGCCCGTTTTGCGGCACGTCAGGACCAGTTGGCGTACGGCATCGCGTTCACTCCCGGCATGATGATGGGGACGTTCTTCCCGATTCTTGTTCCGGGCTACATGTACTTTATCAGCGACAACCGCACGCTGAACAACACCGGTGCCGTCGCCGTGCAGGCCACCGCCGTGGCGTTCCTCTACAACAATATTCTCAAGGCGATTTCGGCACGCGAACACCCCGACGCGGAACTCAACAGCGGCGGGCGTTCCCGCGATTTCAAGTGGGGGTTCTTCAGGCGCGGAGTCTTTTACGGCTGGCCCTCGGGACATTCCATGACCAACGCGGCCATGGCCATGAGCATCGCAAGCTACAACCGCGACAATCCCCTCGTCGTGGCGGGCTGCGCCCTGTATGCAGGCTACATCGCGACAAGCATGGTGCTCGGCGCAAAAGGAGAGGCCCACTGGTTCTCCGACGCCGTCGCGGGCACCCTGATGGGAGCTTCCATCGGCTGGTACATCGGCAGCGTGTTCTACAAGGAAAAAGTCGGCGAAAAGCAGACCCCGCCCAAGGTTACCGTCGCCCCGCTATTCTTTGACGACGCCAAAGGCGCCGTGCTCAGCGTGAGAATTTAGGGATTTACTTTTAAGAAGGCCTACTCTTCAATACCGTAGAGTCGGTTGTGGGCGAGGCAGTCGGCGAGTTTTTTGTATTCGGAAACAAAGGCTTCGCGGCTCGGGGCATCTCCGAGTGCCCGGTAGAGCGCGCTCGAGAGTGTTCCGCGGTCGAGCATCTTTTCCATGGTGCTTGCGGAAACTTCGGTGAGTTCGTTTTTTACCATGGCAAAGATGTGTTTCCAGAGTTCGCCGGCTGTGCATTTTTCGCTCATGCCGAAAACAGAGAGGTATTCGGGCCAGTCGATGACGGTGTCCTCGGCATCGCGGGAGGCTGCAGTAAGGAGTGCCGAGAGGCGTTCCGTATCAAAGTCACGAAGATTCTTGCCCGCAATGGCCTTGAGCGTCGCAATTTCGAGTTCCACGATGGCGATGTCCGCGTTTGGGCATTCCTGGATGTCCACGAGCCGGATTTCGATGGCTCCGCGGTCAAAACGCGCGATGGCCCCGCGGCTGTTCAAGAAGAAATGGTTCAGAAGGTGCTCGGGGTCGTAGGGCGCGATGGCCTTCTTGACCTTGTCGAAAATTTGCTTGTTGTATTCGTCGTAGGTGTACGCCTTCTCGGGAATCACTAGCCCAGCGATTTCGGGGACCTTGTCCTGGTTGTGGCGGTAGACCTCGATGCGAGCGTCCTTGAAGCCCGTGTACTTGCCGTCGAGGTAGGGGCTGCTCGCGGCTATGGCGGGGATGAGCGGCAAGAGCAGGCGGATGGCCGCATGGAGCTCGCCGAATTCGTCGTCACCGTCGAAAGAGAGGTTCAGGTGGGTGCTCTGCAGGTTCGCCCAGCCGTGGCCCTTGCAGTTGAAGATGCGGTCGTATGTCTGGTAGATGTCGTTGCAGTCGTAGGGCCAGAGCTGCATCTCCGAGGGGTCCATGAAGGGGTGCGCGGCGCTTGGCAATAGCATCGCACCGATTTTTTCGAGCTTCTTGTTCGCGCGGCGGATTTCGTGGAAGAATCGTTTGCCGAGCCCGTCGAAGGTGGACTTGGGGTGTGCGCACTTGAATTCGAGCACATGGCTCACGAGTTCGTTCGAAAGCCCGATATCGTCGTATTCCACGTCGGAAAGTTGCTTGCCGTCCTTGTCCTTGCCGAGCGGGATATCGGCGCGGGGCAGCACCTGCAGCGTTTCTCGGTCTACGATCATGAATTCCATTTCGACGCCGAAGCGTTCCCAGATTTTAAAGTTGCTCATGACAATCTCTCTTCGTCAAATCCTTTCAGGGCTCAGGATGACGTCTCGTTAATAATTCCAAAAGTCTTTCTCGTGCTGGATGAGCTTGTGTTGCGCGGCGTGCATGCGCTCCTCGATGCGGTGGCGCAGGCTCCTCATGATGGTGAGGTAGAGCTTCTTCTTGCCCACGAGGTCCTCGATGCCGTGGTCGATACTCGGGTTGTCGTTCACCTCGATCACGACCGGGTGGCCGTTGATTTCCTTGAGGTCCACGCCGTAGAGCCCGTTACCGATGAGGCTTGAAACACGGAGCGCCGTCTTCACGATGCCGTGGGGTACGCTCTCTATTGGCAGACAGTCCCACTTGCCGCAGGTACCCTGCTTGTCCTTGCTGTCCCAGTTGTAGATTTGCCAATGGTTCTTGGCCATGTAGTACTTGCAGGCGTAAATGGGCTTGCCGTCGAGGATGCCGATGCGCCAGTCAAAGTCGGTGGGCGTGAATTCCTGTGCGATAAGCAGGTCGCTGTGCTCGAACATCGTGTCGAGAATCTGCTCCAGTTCTTCCTTGTTGTTCGCTTTCTTGACGCCCATGCTGAAACTCGAATCGGGCGTCTTGATGACCATGGGGAAGCCGAGTTCCTTCGCAAGCGTATGGCGGTTTTCGCTGTGCGCGATGATCGTCTTGGGCGCGGGAATCTTGCCTACGGTCATGAGCTCTTGCAGGTAAACTTTGTTTGAGCAGCGCAAGATACTGTCGGGGTCGTCGATGACGGCGATGCCTTCGCTCTGGGCGCGGCGCGCGAACGCGTAAGTGTGGTGGTTCACGTTCGTCGTCTCGCGGATGAATATGGCGTCGAATTCGCCTACGCGGTGGTAGTCCTTCTTGGTGATGAGCTCCACGCGGAATCCCGTATCCTGCGCAGCCTCGATGAAGTTGTGGATGGCCTGCTTGTTGCTCGGCGGTTCCACTTCGTCGGGATTCACGAGGATGCCGAGGTCGTACACGTAGTCTTCGCTCTTCGCGGAGGTGTAGCGCGTCTTCTCGAAGTACTCGATGGCAAACTGGTCCACCATCTCCTTGTGCGTCTCGGGGATTTCGTCGACGCTGATGGGACGGATGCTCTGGATGAACCACTTCTGCTTGAATACGAACTTGGCGCGGAGCAGCGGGGCCTGGAAAATGCGGTAGAGTTCCTGCGAGAGTTCCAGGTACTGGGCGCTTACGTTCTGGCCGAAGTAGATGGAGAGCACGAATTCGGTGCCGGTCAGCTTGTGCAGGCTCTTCTGGATGAGTTCGTCGATGTCGTCGCTGATGATTTTCACGACGGCCGGGGCCTTGAAGTCGCGGATGTTCTTGACGTTCGGGATGACCTTGTGGCCGCGCGCCTCGGCAAGCAGGCTTACATAGTAGCCCTTGCTCTGGTAGCTGTAGTCGCGGCAAAGGTTGAATATGCGCACGCTCTTTTGGGTGGTAAATTCCGGATTGGTCAGGTAATCTTTTGCCGATACGATTTCGGCTTCGGGGATGTGGAATTTCCAGTTTTTCGGATTGTTGACGACAATGATCTTTTTCATAATCTGTATAAAAGTTATGAAATAAAAGGGTGCGTGGCTAGGGGTGAAATTTTTTTACTATATTTGGGTTCGCTCGGGGTGTAGCTCAGCCTGGTAGAGCGTCTGCTTTGGGAGCAGAATGTCATCAGTTCGAATCTGGTTACCCCGATATCAAAAGGGACCCCTTTATGGGGTCCCTTTTGACATCTTAGGACCAGATCGAACTGATGAAATCAGTTCGGCAAAAACGCCGATGAGCGAAGCGAATGTAAAGGAGTTTTTGAGCTTATGCGTTAGCATAAGCCCGTAGGGCGGCGCGAAACGAAGTGACAAGCCGCAATCTGGTTCCCCCGATAGGGAAAGGCCACTTAGGGGGTCTTTTATTATATTTGTAAAAGTTTTTATTAAGGGACTATAATGAATTTTCAAAAATTTTTCGGTTTGGCGGCAATCGTGGCTGCTTTGGGCCTTCTCGCTTGTGATGATTCTAGTACCTCTGCTCCGTTCGAAATTGCACCTTCCGAAATAGGGTGTAACGTGACTTATGGTAATGATTACGTTTCTCTTGTAAACGTGACTGAAATATCCAAGATTTCTCAAGTGACGACTTTTAAGGGCGAGTATGCGGTTGAAACGACGACTTACAGGTTTGCTGAATCGGCTCCGCAGTCGGCCGTAGACAAAGCTTGTGCGAATGAGAAAGAAAACGCGTCTTCACAAGATAAGGTTACGTGTTATTCTAGAAAAGTTGAGGTCGTTAAAACGTTATGGAGAGGCTCAAACAGTAAAATGATTGTTTCTGCCTACCTTAACTCGGTCGGATCTTCTTACGAAGCTAAATGCGAGCGCATAAAGCAGTAATCTGCTCCAAAAGCTAGACGATTTTCTTTTCCGCAATCCACTTGCGCACGGCTTCTTCGGCGCGTGCAGCGAGAATTTCTTTCTTGTTCTTTTTCTTGAGGCCTTCGTGGTTGGGGAGGAGCCCGAAGTTGAAGTTCATGGGCTGGAAGTCCTCGTTCTCTTCCACAAGGCGGTTCATGAGCGATGCGATGCAGCTCTCGTTCGGGAGCGGGTCGGCATGCCCGTGCAAGATTGTCTGCGCCATGTTCCAGGCGGCATACCAGCCGGTTGCGACCGCTTCGGTGTAGCCTTCACTGCCGGTAATCTGGCCTGCGAACCATGTGGGCGGGATTCCCTGGGCGCAGGGGAGGTCGGGGCGCAGGCGCAAGGTTGCGTCCAGGAACTTGGGCGATTCAATGAAGGTGTTGCGGTGCATGCAGCCGAGGCGGGCAAAACGGGCGTTCCGGAGGGCGGGAACCATCGTGAAGATTTCCTTTTGCGTGCCCCACTTGAGGCGCGTCTGGAAACCCACCATGTTAAAGAGCGTCTTCTGCTTGTTTTCGGCGCGGAGCTGGATTACCGCATACCACAGGTGACCGTTATTGCCCAAGCCAAGCCCGATGGGGCGCATGGGGCCGTGACGGAGCGTCTCGTAACCGCGGCGGGCCATTTCTTCGACGGGCAGGCAGCCCTCGAACAGTTCGTTCTTCTCGAAGGGGCGCGGCTCCACGGCTTCGGCTTCGCACAGCTTGCGTACAAACTCGGCGTAGGTTTCCTTGTCGAGCGGGCAGTTGATAAAGTCGGCCGTTTCGCCCTTTTCCCAGCGGTTCATGTAGAAGGCGTGGTCAAAGTCGATACTGTCGGTCTCTACCACAGGGGCTATTGCGTCGAAGAAATGGAGGCGCTCGCTACCCAGGCGCTTGAAGATATCGTCGGCGAGCGCGTCGCTGGCCAGCGGCCCCGCCGCAACGAGGGTAGGGCAGTCGCCTTCGAGGCTCGTGACTTCTTCGCGATGGAGCGTTATATTCGGGCACTCCGCAATCTTCTTTTCTACAGACTCGCTGAAGATGTCGCGGTTCACGGTCAGGGAATCGCCTGCGGGTACGGCCGCCTCACGGGCGCTATCCAGCAGAAAACTCCCGAGCATCGTGAGTTCCTGCTTTAAAAGCCCGTGTGCGCTCGTGACGCCCAGCGCCTTGAAACTATTGGAACAAACTAACTGCGCCAGGTGACCGTCCTTGTGGGCGGGAGTGTTCTTGACCGGGCGCATCTCGTACAGGTCTACCTTGAAACCACGGCTCGCCAGTTGCAAAGCCGCCTCGCAGCCTGCGAGACCACCACCGATAACACGAACTTTATAGGTCATTCTTCCTACTAAATCCTTTCGTCTTTCGTCTGTAGGACCGTAGGTCCGTTCTTTCGTCTAATTGGCCACCACTTTACGGTAGCTTTTCGCGTTGCCGATCCAGAGCTTCACGAGCAGTTCCTCGAGCGAGGCGGTAGACACGCATTCCGGGTCGGCATCCTGTATTTCGTCCGAAATCAGGTTCGCCTGCGTCAGGTTGAGCATCCCGTAGTACATCGCTTCCATCAGTTGCGACGCGAACTTCGGGGAAATGTTCGCCACGTAGTCCATGTCGTTGAGCGGCGGCAACTGCTTGTTGTCGGGGCTGAACTGGTCGAGGTTGTCCATCGTCCACATATCGGCGGCCTTGCCCATGTCGGGCGTAGGCGCAATCTTCAGGAGCTTTTCCTTGTATTCGCGCCACTCGACATCGGTCGTGCGGCCTGCCTTGCGGACAGACTTCAAGAAGGAGAGGACCGCGTAGTAGAGGTCCTTTTCCTTCTGGTTCGTTTCTTTCTGCGACACGGGAGGCATACGCAAACCCTTAGTGGCGGAAGTGCCTCATGCCGGTGAACACCATGGCCACGCCAAGCTTGTCGCAGGCTTCGATGGAGAGGTTGTCCTTCTTGGAACCACCCGGTTGCACGATGTACTGGACGCCAGCCTTGGCAGCGGCTTCCACATTGTCGGGGAACGGGAAGAAGGCGTCGGAGCCCATCACGACTTCGCTGAACACCTTCTTTTCCAGAGCCTTGAGACCGGCCTTGTCGATGCACTTGCCCTTTTCGTTGAAGAACTTCTGGGCGGCCTTCATGCGGGCCACATTGTCGCGGACGCGGGGCTGGCAGAGGCGGAGGTTAGAGTCAATGCGGTTCGGCTGGCCGGGGCCAAGGCCGATGACCTGGAAGTAACCGCGGGCGTATTCGTAACCCATGACGATGGCGTTAGACTTCGTGTGCTTGGTCACGATCCAAGTGAAGCGGGCGAGGGCTTCCTTGTTCTTTGCGAACTTCTTCTTGGTGACGCATTCGAACTTTTCGTAAACGTCGACGTCGCGGTCCTGAACCAGCATGCCGCCGATGACGTGCTTATAGACCTTGCAGCGGGTTGCCTTCTTGATCTTGCCCACTTCAAGGAGACGAATGTCCTTGGACTTGTTCTTCAAAAATTCCAGAGCGTCCTTGTCGAATGCCGGGGCGAGAAGGATTTCAACGAACTTGCCCTTCAGGAATTCGGCGGTTTTCAGGTCCACCTTCTTGGTAACGGCAATCACGGAACCGAAGGCCGACACCGGGTCACCTTCCCAGGCTGCTTCCATGGCGTTACGGAGGGTCTTGCCGGTAGCGAGTCCGCACGGGTTCATGTGCTTCACGATAACGACTGCATTGTCGTCGCTGAATTCGCGGGCCATTTCCAGGGCGGCGTCGGCATCCACGATGTTGTTGTAAGAAAGTTCCTTACCCCAGAGCTGCTTCGCGGTGGCGAGGCTTGCTTCGGTGCAGGTCGGGTCGCGGTAGAACACTGCGGACTGGTGGGAGTTTTCACCGTAGCGCATCGGCACGGGGTCAACGAATTTCAAGACGAGTTCTTCGGACATATATTTTCCTTTTGGAGTTTTTACACCCTCAAATATAGAAAAAAGCCCCTGGCAGAGCGCCAGGGACTTTTTTATGGTTACCAGAAACACTGAATAAAATTCAATGTTTCTAGTTCGGAATTACTTAAGCGTGATGCGGGCAGACTTGACCGCGCTGCCGGCCTGCACGCGGACGATGTAACTGCCAGCCGTCAGGTTCTCGAGAGAAACCGTATGGGCACCGGCGCTCATCTGTTCGGAGACGCTCTTGACGCTGTGACCGGTCATGTCGAACACATGGACCTTCACATAACCCGCCTTCGCGACGGAAATATTGAGGCTAGAACCCTGGGCGGCAAGCTTGATGCCCTGCGTGGAGGTTCGGGCGATACTCTTTATTCCGACGGTCGTACTGACGCACTTCAGGTCGTCCACATAGAGATAGTTGAGCTTCGGTTGAGTTTCGGAATTCTTGTAGCCGATGACTTCCCAGGCCATTTTCTTGATGTTGGACTTGTTCAGCTCTACGGGCACACCCCAGGACGGCTGAATCAATTCTTCCCAGGGAATAACGACGGTCTTCCATTCTGCGGAATCAAGCTGCCTGCGCTGGTGGAAGGCGTAGTCCTGAACCTGACCGTCCTGAACCTTGAAGGTGTGGCGGCTTCCCTTGTAACGGTAAGAAATGGCCTTGCACGAACTCAAGTCGTATCCGGCAGAGGTGTCGGCCATCATGTTGATGCCAAGAGCCACAAAAGGAGCCTCTTCGTAGGTACCCTGGTTCCATACAACGCCTTCGAGGCCGACGAAGCCCTTGGTCCCGTTGGTCGGGTCCTTTGTTCCCGGGAATACGACGACATAGCCTGGAAGTGCCGGATCGTAGACGTTCGTGATGCTGGAAAGTCCGCCCGGTTCCTTGTCGGTATAGGCATACCAGGTGCCTGTCGTGTTGAGAATTTCGTCGACATCTTCGACGTCATCGATGACGAAGAGGTCGCTAATCACAACAGAAGAAGAGACCGGCGGCTCGATGGCTAAAGAGGAACTCGAGCTTGTGGGGGTGACGCTGGAGCTGGAATTTGCCGAAGAGGAGGATTTTGCAGAAGAAGAAGACTTGGCGGAAGACGACGATGTCGGAGTGGTGGTTCCGGAAATGGCAGTGATGCTAACGCCGTCGCAACGTATATCATCGACATAGAGATAGTCGTAAAGCGGCTGAATTTCAGAAGCCGGACGATCAACAACACCATTCACTTCCCATGCCAGACGTTTAGCCTTGCCCAGGTTCTTGCTCAGGTCCATAATCTGCGGATTACTCCAAGTGGTATGCTGCTGGAACATGTCCATAGTCAATTCTGCTGTTTTCCATTCGCCGGAAGCTTCTGCCTCGGCATAGTGGAAGTTGTAGTTGGTAATTGGAGAAATCTCGATACGGAAGTTATGGGCTGCACCTTTGTATTTGTAAGAAATTGTGGAGCAGTTCGCAAGTTGAGCGAATTCTGAAGTATCCTTCTTGAAGTTTAGGCCCATGGCGACATACGGAGCCCAAGAATACGCACCCTGGTCTATGTAAATTTTTTCCAATGCGGCCATGTATTTGGATTCATTGCCATCCTTGGCTGGGACAATCACGTCATAGGTTTCTTTTCCAAAGTCGTTTACCCATTTCTTGTTGGAAATCTTTGTTGCTCCGTTTTCATCGGCGTCAGACCAGGCAGACCAGAAACCGCCTGTATAGGTATAGCGGTCACCATCTTCCATGTCGTCGATGATGTTTGTGGTAGCTCCGTTTGCAACACCCTGGGAGAATCCGGATTCGGCAGAAGAAGAGCCGAGGCTGTTTCCGAGGCCGCAATCCTTATAATTATGGCTACCGGCGAGGTATCCCTTCACCATGTTTCCGGAAGTAGAATACTTAAGTCCCTGGTTCAGGGTGAGGGACGTAAAGGCAGCGGATTTTTCGTTGATGGCAGAAGCAGACCAGTTTGCCCAAGAAATGCCATTCTGGTTCATCCAGTTCACCCAGGACTGGCTTGAGCCAGAGTTAGGCTCGCCGTTACCATCGGCAGAAACGGTTCCCCACTCAGAAGCGAACACGGGGACACCATTTGATATTGCCTGTGCAGCACGTTCATTGTAGCCTCCGTTACCCACAAAATGCGTCGCTGCATAGAAATGGAGTGTGCAGGCAAAATTCTTCTTCGAGTCCTGGATTCCGGCAGAAGCACACTGTTCAGGGTGGCTGGACCATTCAGGGCTACCCACGAGAATCAGGTTGTCGGAATACTTGCGGATGATGGGAATCACCTGGTTTGCATGATAAGCGACCGTGCCCATGTCGGCGCCGTTTGGTTCGTTCCACACTTCGAAAATCACGTTGTGGGTCTTGCCAAATTCTTTGGCAGCCCATTCGAAAAACTCCTTGGCCTCGGATGTGTAACCCTGGGCACTTTCGATATGCCAGTCAAGGATGATGTAAATATCGTTTTCGACGGCTGCATAGACCATCTTCTTGACCATGGCCTTCTGGTCATTTGCGCCACCTGTGGTATAGGAACGTTTGTGGCTATCGAATTTTTCATCGGCAACGCCCAAGGCGAAACGGATAACTTCAATCCCCATGTCATTCACCATAAGGCCCATGGCCTGGGATGTGTAGTACGCAAGTGCGCTATCTGCAGCGGAACTCCAGAAAAGGCTCATGCCTTTTACCTGGACTGTTGAATTGGTGTACTGCGGGCAAGTGCCGGAGAGCTTGCCGCCGTTGGCCTTAAGCGCACCGTAGGTACTCACGGGACCAACTCTAGTCGGGACAACGGCCATTGTCGCCGTCGCAGCAACGAGCATCATTGTTGCAAGAATTTTTTTCATTTGACATCCTCTATTTTGGGGTTTACACCATCCCGGAATGAAAAATAACTTTATATGCTGTAAAAGCATGTAATATTTGCAAAACACGCAAAAAACGCGTTTTTTACCGCGCTTTGAAAATATGATTTTACAGGATATTCTTTGGAAATTTGCCTAGAGCAGGCTTGCTGGCGGATTGTTGTCGTCAAGGCCGGGGAGGTTCGGGTTCGGCGCGATGTTGTCGAGCGGGTCCTCGGGTTCGACAATCAAGTTGTAGTAAACGTTGTTCTTGAGTTCGTCCTCGATGTAGAATAGCGTGCCGCCCATGGCGGAACCGCAGCCTGCACAAGCGCCCTGGTAACGAATCTTGAGGCGGTTATCTTCCGTGAGGTCGAGAATTTCCACGTCTCCGCCGTCGCCCTGCAGCATGCCGCGCACGGACTGGTGCAGCCAGGCTTCGATTTTCTCAATTTTCTCGTGCTTCGCGAGCGCATTCCATTCGGCGTCGGCTTCGGCGCGGCCTTCGGCGGTCTGCGTGCGGTACTTGATACGCTCCATTTTCTCGCGCACCAAAATGGCGGTCGCCTTCTTTTCGGGGTAGGCTTCCAGGACTTTCTTGATGAGCGTGTTCATCTGGCCAATCTCGGGCGCATTTGCCGGAATGGCGGGGGAGTCGGGCGTGTCGCGCAACTCCTGTTCCAGGCTCTCGGCGGTTATGGCGCATGCCTCGTCGATGGTCGCCATCTGGATTTTCTTGCAGAACGTGTCGGCTAGAGCCGTGAATATGGGTCCGCCGTAGGTGAAAAAGCGGGTCTCCAGAATCTTGTCGCATTCGGGGTCCACCATTAGGTAGACCTTGAGGCTTGATTCCTTGGCATCGACCAGGGCAAGTCCTTTTTCGTCGGCTTCAATCTGGAAAATAGCACCCCTGTACTTGGGGGCCTTCGCTATCTCTTGAACCTTGCTGGAGAGGTTCGCACACAAATCTTCGCTCATAATGACGCCAAATTTAGCAAAAACATTAAAATAACGCTGGGTTTACTGCACGTCTATAGTCACCTTGTACATCGGTTTGCCGCGGTAGCTGCTCAATGCGTTTGCCGGCGCGGTTATAACCTGGACATTCTTCTTGGTGACGCCTTTCTGTTGCGTGAGCACTTTCAGAAGGTCTTCGTTTCTCTTTTTCGCAAGTTCGGAGAGTTCTGCGCGGAGGGTCTTCGCGTCGACCTTGTCCCCGTTTTCCTTGAGGTAGGCCTGGAACCCTTCGTCGCTGTCCTTCATTTCGAGGATGGCACGGTGGTCAAGTTCGGTCAGCTTTTCCTTGCCATGCGTCTTCTTGTAGTATTCCGTCTTGAACTTTACGGTGCGGTAGGCGTCGGTTGTCTTGCGCACGTTGTAGTATTGCGTGAATATGAGCTTCAGGTTCTTGTCCTTCGAAAGTGCTTCCGTCATCTTGGATGCCTTCGCGTATTGTTCGCTCGTGAATGTGGCGCTCGTGGCGTCGATAATCACTTCGTCGTTCTTGCCGAGATCGAGCCCTATTGCTCCCGCGCCCGTGGCAGCGAGGTTACCGACAATCTTGAGGGGGGATATCGCAACCTTGATAAGCAGGTTCATCACCGTCTTCCAGATGATTTTGCCGATGGAAAACTGCGGATCCTTCATGTTGCCGTGAACAGGGATGTCAAATTGAATCTTGTCGTCCTTGTCCTTGAGAATGTAGAGGCCAACCTTCATCGGAACTGTGAATTCGGGATCCGAGTTCGGGTCCTTGTCGCCCACGTCGATGTTGTAGATGTCAATGGTGTTCTTGCTGTCTAGCTCGAAGTTCTTGATCTTGTTTTCGCTTGCGAAAGCGAGTGTGCCGGCACTGAGCGGGTAGCCCGTGTAATGGTGGCTGTAGTTGCTGAAGTACTTGAGCGCGAGGTTCTTTACGCTGATATAGGCATCCATCGTGCCGAGGTTGTTGAGTGCGCCCTTGTACTTGACTGCGAACTTGCCGCCTTCGGGGAATGCCGCAGAAACGTTGATGGCGCAGGGTGTGTCGAAGTTTATGTTCGAACCGTTTACGGTAATCGCGCTTACCGTGTAGTTGAACGGCTTTGTAATGGAATGGTCAGTGGCGCTAACCTTCGTATTCTGGACAATCAGGCGATCGATTTTGGCCTTAAGCTTCTTGGCGGGTTCCTTCGATTCATCCTCTGATTTCTGTGTAGTGGAATCTACGGCCAGTGAATCTGTGCCGCCAAGCACCAACTGTTGGTCTGCTGCAAGTTGTGCACTGTCAGGTTCGTCGGCAGATCCTTTTTTCAGAAGTACGTCGATATTCGTCTTGCCGTTCTTGAAGAGGTCCAAATGCGCAAAAGCCCCGTCGACCACGACGGAATCCACATGGAAGTTGTTCTCGTTGATGTTTGCGCGTGCGATGCCTACGCCTACATGGTTCACGCCGAGCGATTTTCCGCTCGTTTCGGTGAGCTCGATGCCGTCTACAGAAATGGTTCCCTTGATATTCGAGGAGAGAATATCGTTCAGGTTGCCCGCAAGGTTCATGTCGACAGAGAGCGAACCCTTGAAATCCTTGTAGTTGATAAAGTCGTTCAGATAGGGCTTAGCGCAGGCGAGCGCGAAATCCTTGAGCGCAACATTCAGGTTGAAATCGTTAGTTGCCGCGTTCGCTTCCACTTTCACGTTCAAGTCTCCGCCGTCGGCGAACTTGAGGCTGAGTCCTACATCGGTCTGCTTGTTGCTCAGGTAAACGGCGGGAATATTGAGAGAGAAATCTTGCAGATGGATTTTAGAACCGATTTTCGTATCCTGATAGATGATGTTGCCCTTCTCGAACATGATATTTTCGACAGAGATGTTGAAGGGGAGGCCTTCTGCGATTTCTGCCGCATTTACCATTCCCGCAGAATCAGCGGCGACGCTATCGGCCGCCATGGCAATGGAATCGGTCGACGTCGTATCGCCCTTGGCTAGGAATTCGAGGATGTCGGTAAAGTTGAATCGGTCTCCGTGTTGCAAGACGCGCGCGTAAAGTCCTTTTAGGTAGATTTCGCTCACAGCGACCGTTCCCGTAAGCATCCTCAGCGGGTCGGCGTTCACACGGAACTTGTCAAAGGAGATGAACGGGGTTTCCCCATCTTTCTCGTAGACGGCAAGGCTGTCGATTTCGAGTGTGAAATTGAACGGATTCAGGCTGATGCTTTCGATGGCAACCTTGCGTCCGATTAGGTCTTCGGAATTGTTGACGATATAGCTCCTTGCAACCATGGGGGCAATCTTGAGACCGGCAATGACAAGAATTGCAAGCGAGGCGATGACGATGGAAATGATGATTAGAGCTTTCTTCATACGAATAATTAAAAAAAAAGAAGTTTGTTTGAAATCTGCAATCTAATTTGTACTTGTTGAATCTGCCTTTGCCTTGAGGGAATCCGTTTTTGCAGAGTCTTTGGGCTGTTCGTTAAGAGAATCCGGCTTTAAGGGTTCTTTTGTGGGCTCCGGGGTGGCTGAGGGAATCAAGCTTTGTAAATCAAGAAGGGGACTTTCTTCTTCGGCCTTGGAATGAATTTTCCAAACATTTGTTGAGTCTTTTTCGGTAAGGGGTGTAGCTCCTATAAGGTCAAAACAGGAAACTGCCAACGCGAACCACTCCCGAATCCACATCTTGCGAGATTCCCGATTGAAAAGCCACGTGTCCGGATTGTATACGTGGTCATGAATATCGGCTGTCAGGTAAACGGGCGATTCCCCGGAAAGTGTTTTGAAAATTTTCGCAACACGGCGAGTGGCCGGGGCTGAGGTGACCAGAAGGACCGTGTCGGCCTTATGTTTTTTTAGCCATGGAATCACTGTTTGGGCTTCGAACAGCGTAGAAGGATCGTCATGGTGCACTATAAAAATTGCTTCGGGATTAAATCTCCCTTGTGTCATGAAATCTTCGACATAAAAATCAGCGTTGCTTTTGGTGCGGTAGACACGGCGTCCGAGAATCATTACCGAATCGACTTTCCCCTGGGCCATGAGATCGGCCACATAGTCGTTTCTTTCGAGGTTGGCGGACTGTCCATCGAGAATGACTGCCCATTTTACATGTTCGAATTCGTCGTCCTTGACAAGCCAATGTCCGCTCATTGTAACGGTCGCATAGATAAAGACTGCGGCAAGGGTCACCAGGATGCCAATAAGCACAAATATTTTCTTGTGGCTCTTGCGGACATTCTTGTCGTTCATGAGAATCTTGGACAAACTAGACTCCTTTATGTTGCCTTTACGTATAAAATTGCATTTTCACCGTCGGCATAATACTTCTTGCGCTCTGCGTAAGGCTCGAAACCATGTTTTTCGTAGAAGCGGCGGGCTTTTGTATTGCCTTCACGCACTTCGAGGAACATTTTATCGCCATTCTCGAAATCAAGATGCGCAATGCCGGCGTTCAATAGCGCAGTGCCGATTCCTGCGCGTTGGTGCGAATCATTTGTAGCGATACTCAGGAGTTCGCTGTCCGGTCCCATCAGGTGGAAGATGGCATAACCCAATATGTCATCCCCGCGCAGGCGGGGATCTTCGTTGGTGTTAAACTGCGCTTCCTCGTAAACGACGCACAGGGCATAGTTCGCCGTGATTTCGGCAATAAACTGCCGCTCGTTCCAGTCCTGGAAGGCAAGCGCCTTCTGGATTTGAAGCACCTGCGGCAAGTCATCAATTTTCATTTCGCGAACGGGCATCGGCAAACCTTCCGCAAGCCCGCGGGCTACGATTTCAGCTTTTCGAAATAGGACGGCTGAATGTAGTTTGCTTCCTGGATGAGCGACGGTTTTACGGTACTGAACAGCGGGGCCCACATGTCGAGCGGCTTGCCCGTATCGGGCGAAACGCTTGCGCCAATCTCTGCAAAGGCGTCCTTGAGCGCTTCGTCTTCCTGTGCGGGGGCGTCCGCGACAATCGCCTGGACTTTCGCGTTCTTGATGCGTTCGATAACCTCGGGCGTCTCGATGAAGAATTCCTCGCCGTTCAGTCTCATGTACCAGAACCCGGTGCGCGCGCGGATAATGACTGCGGCATCGGCACATGCAGGGGTGTTGTCCGCGGCATCGTGCGCAAAACAGGCAAGCGCCTGCAGGGTCGTGACCCCGTAGAGTTCGCGCTTCCCGCTGAAGCAAAGCCCCTGGCAGAACGCCACTCCGGTCCTGAGCCCGCTGAAAGAGCCGGGCCCGAGCGTCACCATCACGCGTTTCACGTCATCGAGAGTTGCGCCCACGCGCGTGAGCAGCGTGTCGAGCGATTCCCCGAGAATTTCCCCGCGGGCCTCCGTGTTCACGATTTCCTCGTAAACGCGAGCGCTTGCATCCGTAGTTCGCGCATTCACAGGCTGGCCACTGGTCGCAACCGCCATCGAGATGCCCTTCCGGGAAGTATCTACGTATAAGTCAATAGTCATCTCTTAATCGTGAGGCTCTTGTCGATAATCATGTCGATGAGCTGGCTGTAGGTAATGCCGTTGCAGGCTGCCTGAGCCGGGAGAATCGACGTGGGGGTCATGCCCGGGAGCGTGTTCGTCTCGATGGCGTAAATCTGGCCGTCCTTCGCAATGCGCACGTCCGTGCGGCTGTAGCCTGCACCGCCGAGCGCAAAGTGGGCGTTCTTCGCGAGTTCCTGGATGCGGGCCGTAAGTTCGGCAGGGAATTCCGCGGGAGTCACTTCCTGGCATTCGCCGTTGTACTTCGCCTCGAAGTCGAAGTATTCACGGGTCGTCATGCGCATCTCGGTGGGCGGGAGCGGTTTTTCGCCTTCGATGTAGCCGCAGCTCGCTTCGCCGCCGGCAATAAACTTCTCGCACAGCAGGCGGTTGGAATCCTTAAACAGGTCCTGCGCAATCTTGCCGGCTTCGTCCATGTCCTTCGCGATGCCGATACCGATGGAAGAACCTCCCAGCGGGTCCTTGATGACAAGCGGGAACCCGAGTTCGTCGGCGACGCTCACGAGCGTATCGCCCGTAAAGTCGTGCTTCCAGATGACGCGGTACGGCGGGGTCGGGATGCCATTTGCGCGGTAGATTTCCTTGGACTTGATCTTGTCCATCGCGAGTGCCGAGGCAAGCAGGCCGCAACCCGTGTACGGGATGCCCCAGTTCTCGAGCATTGCCTGGATGTGACCATCTTCGCCCCACTTGCCGTGCAGTGCCAAAAACGCGATGTCGGCAGCCGGGAGTTCGGAGAGGGCGGGGGACTTCTTGGTGCATGCCGCGGAGCCTTCGAGGCTACGGAAGTAGTTGACCGAGAAGTTGTCCTTCTGGTACGGGGAAAGTTCGCGGGCGGACCAGTGCCAGGTGCCGTCCTTGTCAATCAAAACAGGGTGGATATTGTAGCGTTCAGGATCCATGGCGCGCACCACGCCGGTGCCGCTGACTACGGAAACATCGTGCTCGGTGGACGGGCCACCCATCAGGACCAATACGCGTAAGCGGGACATAAAAAACCTCTTTGAAAATTGTATGCCATAATTATAGTAAAAAGCTTTTTGATAGGTTGAGGGGGCTTTCTAAAATCCCCATCTTTCGTTTTTTGACGAAAAAAGTGACCTAAGACGGGAAAAATGTATATTTTACAAAGACGAAATCCCATAATGCGGGCGAGAATGGATATTGAATACAACATTTCTGCGCGAATTCTTGCGAAGGGCGGGACAGTCAAGGTCCCTGCCGACGAAATCCTCGGCGACAGAAATCCGGCCGACATGACCGACGAGGCCCTTTTAGCTTATTGCATGGAGGCTTCGGCCCGTAATACATGCAAGGTTTATGCGTGGCTTGACCGAGAAGAATACGGCAACGCGAACGTGTTCAACGGCGGGTCCGATTACGAGGTCGTGAATGAAGTTTGCACCCTCTGCATTTGCGAGAACGGCGAAGAAATTTTGCGAGAACGAACCAACCACTGGAACGAGAAAATCAACGAAATCCTATAGCGCGGACTCAAATGAAAATCGAACGCAAAAAAGTCGAAAAAGTGGGCGAATTTAGCTCAAGAACCAAGGCGAGGCTCGTCGCCCTTTTGGGGCTTTCCGCGGCATTGTCCGTTCCGGCGGAGCCTCAGGGTAGCGATGCAGTTATTCCTGCGACCCCGGCGGATTCAACAAACACGATTACGCAAGATACTACCGTTTCTTTAGAGAAGGATTCGACATCCTCTGAATCAGGGAATTATGATTGGAACGATTCTCCCGGGGGCATTATAGTAGATACTTATGAAGATGAACTCACCGATGAAGAAATGATTAATAATGCTGTTGATGCCGCAGTCGAACGGAATTATTTCAGGCGATGAATTTCTAGATTCGTTGATGTGGGTATATCATTGAATCAGAAACCCTTCGAACTTATAAAGACAAGCGACAAGAGCAAGGCCCGGCGCGGCCGGCTCCACACCGCCCATGGCGTGGTGGAAACGCCAATTTTTATGCCGGTGGGGACACTTGCTAGCGTGAAGGGGCTTTCGTCGCGGGACCTGCGCGAAATGCAAGCGCAGATCATTCTCGCGAACACGTACCACCTGTACCTACGCCCGGGCACGGAACTCGTGGCCAAGATGGGCGGCGTGCAGAAGTTCATGGGCTGGAACGGCCCGATGCTTACCGACAGCGGCGGATTCCAGGTCTGGAGTCTCAAGGACCTGCGCCACATTACCGAAGATGGCGTGGAATTCCAAAGCCATCTGGACGGTTCTCGCCACATGTTCACTCCGGAATCGGTGATGAAGGCCCAGCGCGAAATCGGCGCGGACATCATCATGGCTTTTGACGAATGTACGCCTTACCCGAGCACCGTCGAAGAGGCGTCTCAATCGCTCGACTACACACTGGCCTGGACAAAGCGAGCGATGGAATGGCTTGAAAAGAACCCGCCGCTTCACGGCTACCCGCAATTCTTTTTCGGAATCGTGCAGGGCGGCATGCACAAGGAACTCCGCAAAAAATCCATCGAAGCGCTCAAGGAACTTGGCCCCGACGGCTATGCGATGGGTGGCCTTTCCGTAGGCGAACCCGTAGAAACCATGTACGAGATTGCGGATTTCTGCACCAACTACCTGCCAGAGGACCGCGCCCGTTACGTGATGGGGGTGGGCACGCCCTGGAACCTGCTTTCGCTTGTTGCCCGCGGGATCGACATGTTCGACTGCATTTTGCCCGCGAAAAACGCCCAAGACGGCCTCGTTTATACCAGCAGGGGAGTGCTCCGCTACAAGAACGCCAAGTTCGCCGATGACGACCGCCCGCTTGATCCGGAATGCGATTGCCATTGCTGCAGGAACTACACCCGCGCCTACGTGCGCCACCTGTTCAAGACCAAGGAACCCCTCGGCTGGACGCTATCCACCATCCACAACCTGCATTTTTACCTGCACCTGATGCAACAGGCCCGCGACCACATTGAAGCCGGTGATTTCGAGGAATGGTCCGCACAAATAATCCCGCAACTCCAGCGCGACGCAGAATAAGGTTTTTTATGTCGATCATCATCGTAATCGTCATTATGTATGCGTACACTTTTCTAGTGTCCTTTCTATTGATTCGTCTAGTTGCCTGGAGTTATAAGTTAAAAGAAAAAAATACCCTGATTCAAATGGCGTTTAAAATTTTCTGGGCCTTGTATGTGCCTTTTTCTTCGGTTGTAATTCTGTTTATAGGCAAAAAAGCGGAATCACAAGATGATGGAGCATTACATGCCATAATATGCCTAATCATCTACATGTTTGCGTTTGTGTATGCACTCGCAAAGTATGATCCAAGAGCACATGAGAAAATTTCATTCCGGTTTAAGAAAAAAGATAAATAAGGAAATCCGCTCCTTATGCCGTAAAAAATTGTATTTTCTAGAAGATGATAAACTTTAAGGCTCCAGAACTTTCTGACCGGACTGCGGCGACAAAGGCCGTAGCCGATTCGGGCTATACCGGCAGTGACGCGAGCTTCGCGAACATTTTCCTGCTACGGCAAAAGTACGGCACGCAGATTGCGTTGCAAGATGGGTTCCTTTTCCGCTACTATAACGGAGTTGGGAGCCGTCGCGGGTACGCTTTCCCGCTGGGGGAGGGCGATGCAGCGGCGGCGCTTGCACTTATTATCGAAGGTGCTCGTGAGTCGGGCCGTCCGCTGGAATTCTGCCTTGTAGACGAGCCTCGGGCACAGATTTTGCGGGAATATTTCAACACGAATCGCGTCGTTGAAACGGATGGAACTTCTGGCAAGGAATGCGCCGAGCCTCTACTCCGTTTCGAAGAAAATCGCGGCGACAGCGACTACATCTATTCTGCCGAAAGTCTTGCGACGCTCGCGGGCAACCAGTACAAGAAAAAACGCAACCACGTTTCTCGATTTAACAGGACTTACTCGGACTACGAAATTCGTCCGCTTACGCCGGAGAATTTTGCAGACGCGCTCACAGTCGAAAAGAGCTGGCTCAATATCGAAACCTTGGGCGAATCCAGCGATACCGACTGCGAATGCACCTGCGAATGCCGCGAAGCCGCCTGGGCGGAACGCTCCGAAGATGAAAAATCTAGGCTCTCGGAATACTGCGCCATCCGCGAGGCTCTTGAAAACTTTGATGCTCTCGGCTTGAAAGGGGCGGTCTTGTATGTCGAAGGCAAGCCCGTCGGTATGACCATGGCTTCAGAAATTTTGCCCGGCGTCTGGGACATCCACTTCGAAAAAGTCATCGACGAATACGCCGTGAATGGCGGCTACGCGATTATTAACAAACTATTCGCCGAGCGCCTCGTGGCTGCGGGCGCGAAGTTCATCAACCGCGAAGAGGACATCAACATCGAAGGCCTCCGCAAGGCCAAACTCTCGTACTACCCGCAAACGATTCTCGACAAAACGCACGTTACGAGTCATCTCGACCTTCATTGTCATCCCCGCGAAGGCGGGGATCTCCCTGACTAATATGCTTTCCTCCATCCTCTCCAAAAGTCAATGCGCCGCCTGCAAATTCTGCTGCTCTTTCCGCAGGCAGAGCCTTTGGGAAACCCCGCTTTTCCCGCCTGAAGTCGTTGAAAAACTCAGCAAGCCCAACGAATACGGTGTGGTGGGGGAGTTTCGCGACGGCCAAATTGTCCTTGGCGGCTACAAAACTGGTGACCCCGAAGAAGAAGTTCCCTGCACCTTTCTGGACCCGCACAAAGGCTGCATTTTAAAGCCCGAAGACAAGCCCTTTGACTGCTCCATTTGGCCGCTGCGCATCATGCGTAAAGATGGCGAACTCGTCATCGCGCTCACGCCTACATGCCCGAGCGTCGGCGCAGTTCCAAGTCAGGCACTCGTCAATCTCGTAGAAAACGGCCTCGGCGATAAGATTTTTGAATACGCCAAGACGCATCCGGAAATCATCAAGGAATACCGCGAAGGATTCCCGATAATTTAATCCGATTGCGTTTTCACGCCTTTAATGCGATCCAAGTGTCAAGGCAATCTTCTTGCACTTGGCAATTTCTTTGGGCGTTAGGCCATTTCGCTTATGGGTTCCGCCTTTTTGAATCACGCCTGCAATCTTGAATCCGCTCCAGCAAAGGATTTCCTTGAGCGCGCGTACAGTCCCCGCCGACTGCTTGAAAATCAGGTTGAATGGCCATTGGGTAGTGCATGTCGTCACAATGACAGCTTTCTTTCCTTTTAACAGTGGAATCGGGTAATCGCGTTCGCTGTGGTCCATCATGCCGTAAACCCAGCGGTCGAAAAGCATTTTGAGTTGCCCGGTCATGTTGCCCCAGTAGCAAGGCGAACCGACCACAAGAGCGTCGCATTCTTGCACCAGGCGCAGAATCCGTTTCGCATCGTCTTCCGGCATCACGCAATCGTGAGTGCTGCGACATTTCATGCAGCCAATGCACGGGCGAAATTCCAACTTGCAGACATCAATGGTTGTTACTTCGGTGCCTTTTTCAAACAGGGTATCACCTATGATATTCAGCATCTGGCTGATGTTTCCGTCTTTGCGCGGGCTCGCATTCAAAACGACCACTTTTCTCATTGTGTCTCCATCCAAAAGAAACGTTCTTCTATAAAACTTTCCCCTGTTAAACACCCCAGAATCTAGAAAATGTCACTTAAAAGAACGAAATATCCTTTTTTTAGCCCAAATTCGCACCTTTTGTAAATTTTTGGTGCGCTTGGCTTGAATTTAAATTATATTTAAATCGGAAATATAGAGAGTTTTTGCTCTTGTTCTCTAGTCGAAATCAGCTAATTTCACCAGTACGGGAACAAGGCGAACGCTCACGTAGATACGTTTATCGAGCCGCCTATAGCGGTTCCTTTGGGCGTATTTCGACAAGCCGCTTTTGCGGTTCTGTCGCCCTTTTGGGGCGTGGGTCGTTTGCGTTTATCGTACTAGGCAATGCTGAGCCTCGACTAGGTAAACGCAACGATCTGCGCCTTTTTTTATACAAAATCGGGGTCGTGTTTTCCAGGGACAAGGCGAAACTCCACAGGTTTTAACCGATGGAGGCTGTTATGGCTATGAAGCAATCATTTGCGGTATTTACCCGCCTGTCACCCTGGAGCATAGCGATAGGGGCCGTGTTCACTCTATTCTTTGCCGCTTGTGGAGACAGCGGGAGCAGCAGTGACACCCCCGAAAAGGTCGTGTTAGTTTCGTCTATCGATGACCTCGATGACTGTTCGGACGACCTAGAAGGCGATACGGTCTTTGTCAGGAGCGAAAAGGCCGACTTTGTCTGTGTAGGCGGTAAATGGACAAACTACGATTCATTAGATTCCAGCAATCGCGACACCCCCATCATCGAGTCTGACTTGGTTGTAGCAACCTTCGACGATCTTCCTGTTTGCACAGTCAAGCGCGAAGGTGTAACCACCTATATAAAAGACGAAAAAAAGGCATATGTCTGTACCGACGGCAACTGGAAAGAAGATGTCAAAAAAACAGACGATTCTTCGTTGAGTCTTTCTTGTTCTTCAATTACGCAATCAAGCAGTTCTCTTGACACTCCCAGTAGCAGTTCTGCGAAATCTAGTAGCAGTCAGAAGCCTAGATCTTCGTCGAGCCATATCCCAGAAACAGCCAATGCAACTACGGGAACCATGACAGACTCCCGCGATGGACAAGTATACAAGATTGTGACAATTGGCAAGCAAGTATGGATGGCGCAGAACCTCAATTACGAAACGGACGCTAGCTATTGTTACAAAAATCAGAGTGACAACTGCAACAAGTACGGGCGGCTTTACACATGGGCAGATGCGATGGATAGCGCAGGCACATGGAGTTCGAATGGAGCAGAATGTGGTTATGCAAAAACATGTTCGCCAATATACCCCGTACGTGGAGTTTGCCCCAAAGACTGGCATTTACCGACATATTACGAATGGGAATCGTTGTTTTCTGCTGTCGGAGGAAGTTCTGGTGCAGGCTTGATGCTAAAATCTGTTTCTGGCTGGGTAAATGGAGGCAATGGCACAGATGAATTTTCTTTTACGGTATTGCCTGCGGGCATTGGACAAACATACGGGAGTGGCATCCTTGAGGGCAATAAAGCGCCTTTTTGGATTCCTACAGAGAAAAAAGGGGATGAAAGGCTCAATGCGGATTATGTCTATTTCTCCTCTGGCTCCGACAATGCAATCAGAGCTTCACATCCTAAGAGTAATGCTTTTTCAATCCGCTGTGTCAAAGACTAATACCAAAGCCTAATAGTCAGCCCACAAAGTGCATCTTTAAAAAGCGAATTTAAATAGGAAATCTGTCATGAAAGCCTACAAAAGAACCCCCAAAAGCGTCATTGCTACCCTGAAGTCGTTTCAGGGGCTGGTAACCCTCTTCGCTATTCTCCTTGCCGCCTGCGGGGGAGACAGCGGTTCGGGAGCCAAGGCCCCTGAGCCAGCCGAAGGGGCCAATGATGGCCGCGAAGTGGCGACACTTGTCGACATGGGCCGTTGCACCAGCGAGCGCGAGGGCGATACTGTCTATGTCGCCGAAAAGTTGACGGACTACCTTTGCCAAAACAAAACGTGGGTGGATCTAAGCGAAGTCTCATCGGATATGTCCTCTGGCAACACGGATTCCGACACTAAGTCCAGCAGCAGTAAGGGGACGGGATCCTCCGATGAAACAGACCCGAGTTCCTCCGACAGTGATACGGATACACCCGAAGGCTTTGTCCGGGAGAACATTTCCGTAACGGGTGTAGCGCAGAAAGGGCCTTTCAAGTTTGGCTCACCGCTGAACCTGTATGAATTAAAGAAGAACCTGACCCCTTCTGGAACCGTTTACAAGGACGAAATCTCCAGCAACAAGGGCGACTTCGTGATTCCCAAGGTGAGCCTCGCTTACCCCTACGCAAAGCTTGAAGTCCGCGGCCTTTACAGGAACGAGGTAACGGGCGAATGGTCCACCGATTCCATGACGCTCCGTGCCTTGACCGACTTTTCTGAAGAACGGACAGACGTAAACATCAACCTGTTGACCCACCTGGAATACGACCGTGCTCTTTATCTGGTGCAGGAGAAGGGCTACAGCGTTTATGCCGCGAAAAAGCAGGCAGCGCAAGAAATTATGACGGCATTTGAATTTGCGACCGCCGTGACCTATTCCGAGGATTTCGCCATTTTCCAGAACGAGGGCGTGAGCGCGACCACCAGCGCGGGCAATGCAACCCTCCTTGCGATTTCGGCGCTGGTCATGGGCAACCGTAGCGATGTCGAGATTCAAAATACCATAGACAAGTTTATTGCTGACATCAAGACCGACGGCGAATGGAATGACTTGCAGACAAAGGCATCCATGGCGGACTGGGCTTATGACTTTAACTATAGCACCATTAAGGCTTCCGTGAAAAGCTGGAATATCCTGGATATCCCCGCTTACGAGACCTACCTGGACATCTATTGGAACAACATATATGGGCTGGGTGGATGCTCTGTCAACCGTAAGGATGTTGTTGCCCCGAACAGCAACAAGTTGAGCAAGAATTACAACAAGTATTTTATCTGTAACGGCAGCCAGTGGGTGGCTGCGACCACCTACCAGAAGGACACTTACGAATGGGCTACAGGTAAAACAGGCGAGTACAAGAAAGGCAATGTGACAGACTCCATATATGTTTACAACGACACTAAATGGGAAGTTTCTGAAAGGGAAACCACCATCGGACTCTGCCAAAATAGTAACGCAGGTGTGGTAAGTAAATTTAACGGCACATATTACATTTGCAAGAACAACGCCTGGGGAACAGCGACCGTGCTGGAATATGACACCTATGGATTGACGGGCGTAGAGGGCGATGTAAAGGCGGGCGTAGTCAACAAGGACAAGTATTACGTTTACGAAAATGGGGCATGGAGAGCCGCCGCCAATGACCAAGAAATCGCTTTAGGCGTATGCACTACGGCCCGTGAAGGTGTGGTTGCTAAAGACGGCGACACGTATTATATCTGCAAGTCAAAAACATGGGCAACGGCAACGACTTTGGAATATGATACATATGGATGGAATGCTGGTACAGAGGGTGAGGTTAAAGCGGGCAGCGTGAATACTGATAACTACTATGTGTATGAGAATGGAATGTGGCGTGCTTCTGCCAATGCGATAGAAAACAACTTAGGAGCGTGTGTGACAAGTAGAGAAGGAGAAAAGCAAATATTGAACAGCAAGTATTATATCTGTGAAAATAAAAACTGGAAACAGATTTCTGCTGAAGAATATGGACTCGGATATTGTTCTACAGCGAATGAGGGCGTTGTTGATAAAATGAATGGCGTGTATTATATCTGCAAGTCAAAAAATTGGACTAAGGCAACTGTCCTAGAATATGATACTTATGGTAAAACTTGCTTAATGGACGGCTCGATTATTGATGGTGAAGTTGTTGCTTCAAATAAATATGTTTGCGATGCCAGTGCATTTAGAATCGCCAATAGACTTGAAAAAAATCTTGATAAAGGCTGCGTTAGTTATACAGAAGGGGATGAAATAAGAAAAACGCTATCCGCAACACATGATTCTGTATATCATTGCAAGAATCTAGAATGGAAGGGAACAATAGAATTTAAAGAATACGGGTTTATGGTTGATTCAAGAGATAATAGGACATACAAAACTGTCATCATCGGAAACCAAACATGGATGGCGGAAAACTTAAATTACTATTACAAGTACGCTAGTTATTGTTATGACAATGATGCAAATAATTGCAGTATATATGGAAGACTTTATAGTGCACATATTTCGAACTTTGATTCCATTTGCCCTAATGGTTGGCACATACCCGATACCACAGAATGGAGGGTCTTGTTTGATGCTGTTGGGGGGCAATCTATCGCAGCCAAGGTTCTCAAATCACTGAATTGGAATAGCGGAAATGGTACGGATATCTATGGTTTCGCCGCGTTACCAGCGGGTTATACGAGTAATTATGGATATGATATTTACGAAGGTGAAGCAGCCTTTTTTTGGAGTGCTCCGGGCAACACGTCCTACAGAAGAGGCGTAAACATGTACAACAACAGAGATGATGCTGTTTCGGCCTCTGGAAGTGCCATTGAACACAGATCTGTACGCTGTATCAAAAATTAATCTAATCTAAGGCTTTTGTCTAAGGAGTTGAATCAAGCCATACACAATAAGAGACGCAAACATGTGTACCGATACTGAACTTGCTGCGGCTTTTTCATTGCTGAGCCATAAACACTTGCCAGTTCTTTGCAAATTGAGAGATTGGCTCAATAATGTATTCTGTGATTCTGAAATAGGATTTTTTACTTCAGAAAATAAAGACAATCGCAGGCTATATTTGGCATACTATTTTAAATGTAGCGGAACGGAATACAAATTTGTTATTTGTCTCAATCAAGAAGATTTGAAGGGGACGTTCTTTCATTTGGGATTTAGGCGAAAAGATAATCACAAAATTGATAATCCGACAGATGTTGCTAATTGTCAGCAAATTCTTAATGCGGTCAATGCTAGCCTCAAAACAAATTATGGATTAAATTGTTGTGGCAAAACACTCTATTTGAATCCGTTGTCTGAATATCAATTAAAGTTTTTTCTTAACGCAGCCCGTTCGTGCATGTCAAAAATACCGAATTTCAAAGGCGATTGTAAAAACGGATTCTTCACCCTAACAAAAGCCAAGGAAATCGTCAAAAATTTGTAATATAGCCTAGGTTAAGCCTAGAGAGAATCTCTAGCACTCCGTTCTATATTTTTTTGACAATTTTTCATCCTTAATTTAAACATGAACAAACTTGCATTTTTAGCCCTACTCCTATTCGCAACGGCTTTTTCATTCGCCGAAGAGACTTTTGCGGAAGTAACCTATGCAGAAACAACCTATGCTGAGGAAACTTTCGCAGAAATAACCTACGCAGAAATGACTTTCGCCGAAGAAGTCATTTCTTCTAGCGGCCTGAATTTGCGTGACAAGCATATCGAAAAAATGTCAGTCCAAGAATTGAGAGACCGTTACGAAGGAAAATATGACATCGATTGGGGTAAAGTCGCCGCAAAATTTGGCGTAGGCGCCGCTATCATTGTCATCACGGGAACGGTAAGCGTTGTAGCCGGTGCCACGGGTGCAGAGCCAGTCGCAGCTATTGCATTTGCATCTTGTAAAGGAGCCGCAATTGGCGCAATTTCAGGAGCTGTTGTTGGCGGTGGGCTTGGCGGCTTAATAGAGGCTTTAAAGAGCGGAAATCTTTCCGCCGCACAAAAAGGCGCAATTGAAAGCGCTGCCGACGGTTTTATGTGGGGTGCTGCAATAGGTGCCGTAACGGGTGGTGTAGGTAAGGCTAAGTCTGTAAAAAAGAATCCTTCAAAAGCTAAGGCAGAACCGGTGATGGAACCCAAAAAGATTGCACAGGATATTCAGAGTCCCAACGGTATTCCTAAAAATACAACTTATACTGTAGATGGGTTTGTTGAAAATGGAGCGAAATACACGACAGACCAATATGGTCGTATCAATGAATTTTCAGCCATCTTGAGAAAAACAAATTACAACCCAAGGGGCAGCAAAGGCGTAGAACAAAAAATAGGTCATCAAATGAAATGTGGTGTAGGCGGACATTTAATTGGCAATCAATTTGGTGGTACAGGGGGTTATGAGAACCTTGTTCCTATGAGTTCTTCTGTTAATTCCGGTACTTATAAGTCTCTTGAAAATGTATGGGCAAAAGCCCTAAAAGAAGGAAAGAAAGTTTTGGTTTCTGGGAAACTCCTCTACAGTGGAACATCCTTTGTTCCCACAGAATTTATCATCAATTACATTGTTGATGGTGTTGCTCAGCTCGAAAAGCGTATACCGAATACCTGTCCTTAAACTCAACAAAATTTCACAAACAAAAGGAAGTTGACTCTATGAAAAAAACATGTCTTTCTATAGCGATATTTGCATGCGTTGCCTTTGCTGGCAATATTTTCAATGCAGATGGTTCCATCAACAAGGAATCTGCCGAATATAAAAAAGCGAATGAGAAATGCAATAATGGATGCGATTATGAAGATTGGAGCGTTTCAGACTCGTTGTCATATTCATTAGATGGCAAGACTTTTAGTCGTGGACATATAATAACGGGAAATCAACCATCTGAAAGTCTTCCACTATACATAAAATTTAGCTCAACCATAAAAACAGACCATTGGTTTGAGACTACCCAAACCCTCATTCCTATTGCTATAAAAGTGAATGCAGAAAACGGATTTAAATATTATATGGTATCACAGGGAAATGGAGATTTTTCATGGATTAAGAATGAACGCGAAGGGGTCTATAAATTTCATGCCCTAGGTAATAAAAACGGAATAGAAAGCGAATCTGTTCTAAAACTTTCCTCTATAAAATCTGGTACAGTAAGCATACAGGTCATTTATCTAAACGAATCGCTAAATCGCAGATACGGAAACAAGTACAGCATCTACGTCCACCCCAAGAAATAAAATTTCCAAGATTGTTGAACATTCATTCCCACAATTGTGAAAAATCGGGCCCGACATGCCAATTTGGCCAGCCCAAAAGATATCGGCCTGTTTATATTGAGCAATCCTATTTAATATTTTTGCTACTTTCAACAAAAATATTAAATAAGTGACATTTTTACGCAAAAACACCCAGGTCGATGATTTTCTGCAGGGAGGCTATGGTGTCCTTGTATCTGGTGTTGTCAAAAATAAAGAATCGCGTCACCCCTTCGTAATCCTGCTTGAAAAAGTTCTTTTCGCAGATTTCTTTCAAAAGCCGATTGATATTTATCTCTGGTTTTGCCGAAGGGCAGATGTCTAATGAACGGCGAATTTCGCGAACTTTCTCAAGAAGTTCTTTGAATTGCTCGTCGAATTTAACTAGCGGAAGTATCTTGTGAATATCGTAAATGTGTCGCGATAGACGGCGGGACTTTTGGGTTAGATAATAGTCGCAGATAGCGAATATCTTGTCAATTAAAGTTCGCTCCAAAGCCTGAACGTTCATCATGAACGGTTCCAGTCCGTAATCGCGCAATGAAATATCTTTTGCGTAATCTGCGATGTAGTTCCCTATTGGCATCGCTTTGAACGGAAACACTGCCGTGACAAGGCTTGTTTCAACCTTGACAGCGGGGACGATATGTGCATTGGATTTGCAGAGCGGCTTGTATTCGAATATGTAGTTGTTTATGTCGCGGTCGCTTTGCGTTTTGTCAAAATTAGTAATGACAAGGCCCAATTTGTCGGCGATGGGGGCGATTATGTTGTATTTAAGTTTCTTTCGCCGCGCCGCCCCGATATGCTCCGAAAAGGAAATGTCGATATCTTCCGAGAAACGGTTAATGACCTTCAATGCCTTGGAAAGCGAAGTGCCGCCCTTGAAAACGGCTTTGTCCGACGAGGCCGCAATCTCTTTTAGAATAAGGGAAACGTAGTAGTCCTTTTCGACAACTGCATCCAAGATATTTAAGGAATCACTAACATCTTGAATTATTTTTTTGAAAAGGGGTTTGTCTTCATGCAAGTACATCGTAAAGCCTCAAGTCGTAGATATACTTGTATGTTTTTAGTGGGAAGTTCTCGATGTATTTATCTACGTCGGCGCGGAGAATCTTGTTGCGCAAGATATGCCTGCGGATGATGTCGGGCGCTTCTTCCTCGCAGCAGTAGTCCGTATATTCTTCAACATCTTTAAGCAAGTCTAAAAGTTGGAGTACGTTGCGGTTTTCCTTGGTGACGGCAATCTTGGCGCGACGAATGTAGTATGGAGTGTGTCCAACTTTAACCTCACGGGCGATAGCTGTTGAATTATTAGTTACGATTTCTGCCTTATACGGCACCTGCAGACACAATCCCAACTGGTTAGCGAAGGTGTAACCCGAATAATAACCGTAAATTTCATCGCCATCGGTGATGTACTTGTACTCGGCCACCATGTTCGACGATATGGGGTAGTATTCGTGGTTGGGGTCCGGCAAAAAATAGACCCCCGGTTCAAACCGCGAAAGTTCGCCCGCATCGACCAGTTTCTTGAATTGCTGTCGCAGATTACCAGCCGAAAGCCCGAGTGGTTCGGCGTCTTCGGTGAAAATCGGTTTCCCCGGCCCAAATTTTGATTTCAAGAATTCCAAAAGCATTTTGCACCCTCATTAACACTTTTTAATATATATAATAAAAAAGTGTTTGTCAATGGGTAAAAAAACACCCCCGACACTTCAATGCCGGGGGCGATATTCTCAAAGTGAGCGCAACGCGCGAACGACCTCATACCTCAGAGGCACCGTGCGCCGACCTCACACCTATTTGAACAGATTCTTCATCTTCTCGAGGAAGGATTCTTCCTGTGCGGTTTCCTTGTCGTGCCTGAGTTCCGCGAGTTTCTGGTAGAGTTCCTTCTCTTCGCGGCTCAAGTCCTTCGGGATTTCCACGCCGATGTTCACGTAGAGGCTTCCACGGTCGCCGCGCTTGTTCAGCGGGTACAGGCCCTGTTCGCGCAGGCGCAAGATGCTCCCGGCCTGAGTGCCGGCCGCAATCTTGATCTGCACTTCGCCACCGTCCAGCGTCGGGATTCGCTGCGTTCCGCCAAGCACCAGCTTGTGGACCGGCACCTTGATTTCGCAGTGCAAATCGTCGCCTTCGCGGGTGTAGAAGTCGTCGGGCTTTTCGGCAATGACCGCCAGCAAGTCGCCGCAGGCACCGCCGCGAGGCCCGCAGTTGCCTTCGCCACGCAGGTTCAGGTACTGGCCCTCGGCAACGCCCGCCGGAATCTTGATGGAGATTTCTTCCGTTTCCTGCACACGGCCCTCGCCATGGCAGTTGCTACACGGTTTCGCGATAACTTCACCCGTACCGTTACAGGTGGGGCAGGCGCTCTCGGTAATCATCTGGAAAAATCCGCCTGTAGAGCGGCGCACACGACCCGTTCCATGACAGGTGCTGCATTCCTTGATGTCCTGACCGCCCTTGCCGTTACATTCCGTACACGGCGTGTAGCGTTTCAGGCGAACCTTCTTGGTGCAGCCCTCGAAGATTTCCTTGTAGCTGAGCGCCACCTTGATCTGCAAATCGTTTCCGCGGGGAGGCCCGGCCTTGCGACCGCCACGACGGCTGCCGCCAAAACCACCGAATCCGCCACCGAAAATATCGCCAAAGTTCGCGAAGATATCCTCGAAACTGAATCCCTGGCCGCCGAATCCGCCGCCACCAAAACCGCCACCGGGGGCGTTGAAGCCGAACTGGTCATACTGCTTACGCTTCTCGGGGTTGCTGAGCACATCGTAGGCCTCGGCAGCCTCCTTGAACTTCTCTTCGGCTTCCTTGTCGCCCGGGTTCTTGTCCGGGTGGTACTTGATGGCAAGTTTCTTGTAGGCGTGCTTGATCTCGTCAGCACTCGCGTCCTTGCCGACGCCTAGAACATCGTAATAATCTCTTTTTTCAGCCATAATATGCCTTCGGCTTCACTTCGATTAACAAACTCTATTTACGCAAAAAGGATTGCCCCTTTTTGAGAGGCGAATCCTGTTTGATTTTTTAAGGTTGAAATTAGTCAACCACTTCCGCGTCGACGACTTCCGGGCCATCGCCCTTCTTGTCGTTCTTCGGCTGTTCAGAAGCACCCGGCTGCGGACCCGGCTGAGCCTGGTTTGCACCGGCGGCCTGGGCCATGGAGCTGATCATGCCCTGGAGCTTGTCCATAGCGGCCTTGATCTCTTCCTTGGTGCCGTTGTCCTTCTTGGCCTTGATTTCGTCGATGGCAGCCTGCAGCTGGCTCTTGGTGTCGGCCGGCAACTTGTCGCCAAATTCCTTCAGCTGACCTTCGGCCTGGTAAGCCATCTGTTCGGCCTGGTTCCTGATGTCCACCAGTTCGCGCTGTTCCTTGTCCTTGGCAGCGTTGGCTTCGGCATCCTTCACCATCTTGTTGATTTCGTCCTCGGAAAGGCCGCTGGAAGAAGTAATCTTGATGGACTGTTCCTTGCCGGTTTCCTTGTCCTTGGCAGACACGTGCACAATGCCGTTCGCGTCGATATCGAAGGTCACTTCGATCTGCGGCACGCCACGCGGCTTCTTCGGGAGGTCGGTCAAGTCGAACTTGCCGAGCGTACGGTTGTCGCGGGCAAATTCGCGTTCGCCCTGCAGCACGTGAATCGTCACGGCCGGCTGGTTGTCTTCGGCGGTAGAGAACACCTGGCTCTTCTTGGTCGGAATCGTGGTGTTACGGTCGATGAGCTTGGTCATCACGCCACCGAG
>NZ_DFLC01000038.1:32143-32805 GCF_002374005.1 Fibrobacter sp. UBA3629
GAAAGCGGGGTCACGTCGAGGAGCAACACGTCCTTCACGGAGGAGTCGCCGCTAAGCACGGCACCCTGGACGGCGGCACCGATAGCCACCACTTCGTCCGGGTTCACAGTCTTGTTCGGTTCCTTGCCGAAGAACTTCTTCACGGCTTCCTGAACGGCCGGGATACGGGTAGAACCACCGACCAGGATCACCTCGTCGATTTCGCTCAAGGAGAGGCCAGAATCGGCGATAGCCTTGCGGCAGGGTTCCATGGAGCGTTCCACCAGGTGGGCGGTCAGCTGGTCAAACTTGGCACGGCTGAGCGTGAGGTCCAAGTGTTTCGGGCCCGAAGCGTCGGCAGTGATGAAGGGGAGGTTGATGTTCGTAGAAGTCGTAGCAGACAGGTCAATCTTGGCCTTTTCAGCGGCGTCCTTCAAACGCTGCAGGGCCATCTTGTCCTTCTTCAGGTCGATGCCCGGATTGTCCTTCTTGAACTCGTCGTTGATCCAGTCGATAATCACTTCGTCGAAGTTGTCACCACCGAGCATCGTATCGCCGTTGGTGGCCTTCACGCTGAACATGCCGTCGTCGATTTCCAGGATAGAGATATCGAACGTACCGCCACCGAGGTCATACACGGCGACCTTTTCGCTCTTCTTGGAGTCAAGACCGTAGGCAAGGGC
>NZ_DFLC01000038.1:32922-42745 GCF_002374005.1 Fibrobacter sp. UBA3629
CCGGCGTCCTTCGTAGCCTGACGCTGGGAGTCGTTAAAGTAGGCGGGGACCGTAATCACGGCCTGCGTCACCGGCTGGCCCAGGTAGTCCTCGGCAATCTTCTTCATGGTCTGGAGAACCATGGCCGAAATTTCGGGAGGAGCGAACTGCTTGTCGTCCACCTGCACGCGAACCGGGTCAGAACCCGTGCCCACCAGCTTGTAGGGCATGTTCTTTTCGGCAGCGGAGCATTCGCCGGCGGTACGGCCCATGAAACGCTTGATGGAGTAAATTGTCTTTTCGGGGTTGGTGATAGCCTGGCGCTTTGCCACGTGGCCCACCAGACGTTCGCCGTTCTTGCCGAAAGCGACAATGGACGGGGTGGTGCGGAAACCTTCCGCGTTAGCGATCACGACCGGCTTGCCGCCTTCCATCACGGACACGCAGCTGTTGGTCGTACCAAGGTCAATACCGATAATCTTGCTCATAATGAGTCTCCTATTTTTAAATTCTTGCCGCCCGCGAATCATTCCGAAAGGGGGCGTTTTTTACGCCCATACATAAGCAAAACCCGTGCCAAATGCTAATAACTGGCAAAAAACGGCCATTTCGTTTCGTTCTGAAACAAGAAAAGCCCCTAAATCGGGGCAAAAAAGGCATGTTTCATATTAAAACACTCCATGAAAGGGTGGGGGAGGCATCCCTCTGTCTTCAGCCTTGCCCTATTGATATGCCCATGGAAACAGCGGGTGTCATCCTGAGCGGAGAGCTGCAGGCTCGTAGTCGATATACGAAACTAGGCAACTTGTTGCCTTAGTTGAGTTAGGTTCGTAGGAGCAGGATCCAGACCCACATAAAAGGGGAGGGGGAGAAAACCCCCTGGTTCGCACTCCGTTGCTCTCCACCCCCTAACACCCCTACAAATAGTCATTTTTTTGTAAAAAAAATACAAAGATGACGTATTGAGCAATGATTTCATGTTTTTCGTGCTAAATGTGGGCAAATTGCGACGAACACTGCGTTGTAAATATGCTTCACGCCGACTTTCCCTTGGACGCATCAGGCGTTGTCGGGTTGCCTACGAAGACCCAACTAGACTTACCAGTAGTAGGGTCCTTACGGTAGCGATAGCCAGCTTCACGTTTCGCGTAATAATTCTCACGACCCTTTGCCCTAAGCGCTTCTCGGTTTGCCTTGCGTTTGGCCTTGCGTTTTGCAAGATATTCCTCGCTATTTTCACGTTCCTTTCTTTTCGGGTAGAATTTCTTTCGATAGTCGCGTTTTTTTGTGTCCATGACCTCGATTTCTTCTTTGCTTGCCATGCCAATGTTATCTTTATATTTTACATAAAATCCTCCGCATGTGGCTACCATCGGCTTGTATTTACATACATGATGTAACCATGGAGGTTTTATGCCGAGGGCTTTGGCGGCTGCCTCGCCGGATTCATAAACAGCTACTAGCTTTTTGTCCAACGTGTACTGTTCTACAGGCAACTTGCCGGTAATTCCGCGAGAGAACCATTTTTTCGTCCACCCTCTTTCCTTCGCCCATGACGCTAGGGCACTATACTTATCGGCAAATTCCGTTATCGTCTTGAACGGCTTCGCATACTCATGCGCTTCCTCCTCGCTCATGTCTTTCCAGAATCCATTCTGGGTTTTCTTCTCTTTTAACCATGAGAAGAGGTGCTTGAGATGCTTGCTATGGATCTTACGTACTAAATTTGGATATTCTTTCTCCAAATCAGCCCAATATTCGAACTTGCTTGCCGTATCGAGCATCACATCCATTGTCCATCTCTTATTGTACCCCATACTTCCCAAGCTTCCGCCCTTCATGGAATTGATGAGTTTCCACCCATTCGACTTGTAGAGGTCTATCATTTTCTGTTCCATTTCCGGTCCATCCTGTACAGTGATGTCTTCAATGAGAACCTTGGGTGCCGGGATGTCAAGGGAGTTTTTCTTAGCATAACGGACGACGGAATCATTCTTGCGATTATGGTGGTCCCAGTCGCGTACGGTGAGATCGACAGTCCTTCCTACATAGGCGTGGTTGGTTTCAGGGAATTCATACACGTATATCGTGTCGAGCGCATATCCATCACGGAATTGCACACGGCGTTCAAGGGAGCTGGCAAGGTGGAGCAATTTGTTCTTGCACATGTATCCATACATTGCCGGATTTTCCTTGTAGAACTTGGTATAGTCCGTATATTTAGAAACCGTTTCATTGATGAGTTCCTCGGTGTATATATTGGTTTCACGCTCGAGCCAAGAGAACTTCTTCATGAGACCCTGCTTGCTACACCATGTATACAGGTTACGTTCCCTATCCCTGAATTCATGGAGAGTCATGTATTTCTTCGCTACTTTCGTAGCGTAGGACTCGGTGTACTTGCGCTGTCGCGCACCGGAAATTTTCATTGCCTCTTCACGTTCAGGGAACCCGAGCTTGCGGAGCCACCCGTTCTTCCATGCAACACTATAGAGATGGGAATTATATCTGCTTAAATCACTCCCGAGACACTTCCCTTCAGCAAAAAGTTTGTCAACGACCTTCTTGCAATTTTCGAAAGTTACCTCGGATTTTCGGACAATCTTATTGGGGAAGAACTTTGCAATCCATCCCATCTTGAGTGACTTACGGTATGCCAGCCCATCCTTCAACGAAAAATCTTTCCTTCCGGTAGCAAGCATGGCTGACTTGCGGCATGTCTCGAAGTCAAGTTTTCTTCTCGGATTCTTTAGTTTGCGTCCCTTTGGACTTTCCGGAGTGTATTTTTCAGGGAAAAAATTGTCAATCCATCCCATCTTACATGACTTGCGATATGCTACCGAGTCTCCTTTTGAAAAATTACCCCGAGATTTGAACCGACTAGCTGATGCCTTGCACGTTTCGAAGTCGAGTGTTCTTGTATGGTGCAGAATCATGTCCGTTTTCCTGGTTCAATGTGGTTTGTACTTATGCTCTATACAACAAATAGTAATTTTTGGAATGGTCTACGTTGTTGAAACTGGAGCATACAGAAAAATATACCAAACCTAGTCTGGCATGTCGTTCGGGGGGGCAGGGGCAGCGCCTCTAGGGAGAGGGTAGGGAGCAACAGCGCTAGCGTCGTGCGACCCAGGGGAAGGCTTCCCCTTTACTTACTAAAATCAAAGAAGGCTGCGGGATCCGTTCCGAAGATTTCGCCGAGCTTTACCGCCATCTTGCGGGATACCGCCCTACGTCCGTTTTCCATGGCGCAGAGGTTCTGGACCTGAATTCCAAGTTTCTCGGCGAGAGTGACCTGCGACCAGTTGCGCAAATCGCGGTTCGCGACAATCATTTCGCCGGGGGTGGAATCCAGGTTCTTGAACCAGTCAGACTCCTCGAAGGGAATGGAATCCTCGTTTTTGCAGACCGCCACGTTTTCAGGTTTGTAGGTGTCCTTCAAAAACCTGACAAGCGGAGCAGGGATGTGCTTCGCACGAATTTCAATACGGGGCTTTTTCACGACTGCCAACATAGTATACCTCAATATTTATCGACCCATTTTCGCATGTCCAGCAAGCAACCCAATTCAAGGCGATGTGACAATGATACCTGTTATCGCCTAGTTTTGAGTAATGCCAGAAAAGTGGTTGTATAGGTCCAGAGACCTTTAGCGACTGCAGTAGAGCCTTCAGCTTGTTCTGCTCCGCTCTAGGCATTGTTTTCGCCGAACGATCCGCCTTTTTGGTTATGGTTACATTGTACATAGTAGAATATAATCAATTTTTGATTATCCGTCAATAGGGTTTAACATTAACAAACAAAAAAGCCGGCTTTTGATATATGAAAATCCCAATTTTCATTGGGGATATAACAAAAGTCGGCTTTTTTTAGTCGAAATTGGCTTGTAAGCGGAAATCCGCTACCGGTGCCTGTCAAGATTTAATATACAAAAACGGGTTGATGAAAGCAAGCCTTTTAATGAGGGGGAGGCTGCGCGTGGTTTAAGATGCGCGAGAACTCATTCCCCGACTTGCAGTTTCAGGGTCTTTCCGGCGGGGTTGCGGACCACATAGACGCCGCTCCCGAAGTCGGCGGTCTTGAGTCCGGCCTTGAGGTCCGTCAGCGTCGCGCCGGCGTTCAGGCGGATGTTCCCGAGCTCAGAACCCATCAGGTCGAACACCCTGTAGCTGCCTGCGGCCCTCGCGAAAGCATTTGCCATGCCCGCGGCTCCGGCGCCGTTTATGGCGATTTTCGGCACGATGCCCGTGGTTCCGTTCCTGATGTCTTCGGCGCTGCCTTCGCTTTCACCAAAGGCAATCCAGTCGAGGTTCACGTAGTCGCTTGTCACCAGCACCTTGAGCACGTGTTCGCCTTCGGTGAGTTCCTTGGTGGTCGTTCCCTTGAAGGTGCCGTAGGTGTCGAAATCCCCGGTGCCCGTGAGCGCGAGCGTGTCGGTAATCGCCTCGTCGTCCATGAACAGGCGCACGCCGGTGTTGTCCATGCCGCTCGCATAGCAGAGCTCGAAGGGGAGCTTCCCGCCGGCCTGCACGTTCACGGTGTATTCCAGCCATTCGCCCTTCTGCGTGTAGCCCACGGCAAATCCGTCGCCGTTTTTCACGATGTCCACGCGGTCTTCGCGGTATTCGCCTCCCTGGTTCTTGGTATCCATGTCGTAGTAGGCCTTGCCCGCACCGCCCACGTCGTAGTTCTCGAAGTCGATGAAGTTGGCCGTGCCCTCGACCTTCGCGCCCACGACCGGCACGTCGCATTTTGCCTCGGGGTCGCCGAATTTCGCCTTGCAGAACGGCCCCTGCGGAATGGAGGTCTTGCTGTCCTCGAATTCCCAGTAGTCCGCCTCGAAATCGCCCGCGAACACGAAGAACACGTCGTGCTTGCCGACCGCACCGGTCAGCGGCACCGTCACGAGGCCGTCTGCGCTAAATTCCGCCTTGCCGACGATTTCGCCATCCACTTTATCTAGGCGGACGGTGATGCTCGACGCCTTCTTGACGCTCAACACCGACGCCGAGAAGCTTTCCGCGCCCGCGTCGCCGAATTCCACGCCGCTAATCTTGGTGTATTTCCCTTCGGAAAGATTGGTGATGACCGTATTGCCGGCGGTACCGCTCTTGCGGACCCTCACGTCTTCGCCCCAGGACATGGTTTCCGCTTCCACGCGCTTGTACGGGTCGAAATCTTCCAGCTGGGCCACGCCATTGTCCGGCCAATAATCAATTTTTTGAATAGTGCCGTCGGCGTTGTACTTCATTTCAGAAAGGCCGACAGAACGGCGTTCCTTGTGTTGGTATTTCTGGCCCATCTTCTCGGACTTGTAACGCCAAAGTTCGTAATTCAGGCCGAAAACGTAGGATTTCCCCTTGAAATCGATGATACCCGGGTGGTTTCCGTTACTGCGCGAAGAATGCGGCATGATGTCGCCCTTGTAGGTCCAGGGGCCCGTAATCTTGTCGCTCATGGCATACCCGATACCTTCCGCACAGCAGGTCGATGCGAAAGTCATGTAGTAATTGTTGCCGTGCTTATAGACCCAGGGGCCTTCCTGGTAATCCTTGATCTTGGGGTAGGTGACGATGGACCCCTCGGTACTGATCATGTCCTTGTTCAACTTGATCATGTACAAGTCGGGGTTGCCCCAGTACATGTAGGCCTGGCCGTCGCCGTCAATCCAGACGGTAGGGTCGATATCGTTCCAGTGCTCGCGCTGCCAGACCAGGGCCTTGTTCAAAGGTTCCTTGAAGGGGCCGTAAGGGTTGTCCGCCACCAAGACGGAAATGCCGTTGCCGTGAATGGGGACGTACATGAACCACTTGCCGTCGCGCTCGATGACCTGTTCTGCCCAGGCCCCGTTGGTTTTAGAGGACCACTTGATGTCTCCCAGGCTCGCTACGGCACCGTGACTGGTCCAGTTGACCATGTCCGTAGAAGTGTGCAGCAACCAGTCGTACATCATGAACCCGTCGGCATTGTCCTCGTCGTGGGTCGTGTACAGGTAAACCGTATCCCCATGGACATAGGGCGCTGGGTCCGCCGTATAGTTCGTCGTAATTACAATTTTCTGAGCGAAACCCGTACAAGCCAAGGCCAATACGGAAGAAACGAATAAGATATTTTTCATCTTAATCTCCAAACATGTTATACACCAGTGATAAAGATATATCGCGAAAAGCCCCGCGAAACGCCCCGGGATTAACTTATCATTGACAATTTTACAATAGGCGTGAATGTCTTGCAGAGTTGTTTACACACTTCCTAAACGAAAAATTTAAGCATGCAGGCGCAAAAACGTGCATTTTTTGCCGTATTTATCTAATTATGCAGGTGCGGGGTTGGCGTTCCGTGAGGTTTATGTATGGATTGTTTGGTCCGGAGGCTTGCTCCGGTTATTTTTGCGGGCGTGCTTGTTGCGTGTAGTGAAGATCCCGTTGGCGTTGATGCTGGCGTTAGTGTCGAAAGTGCCGGATCGAGTGACGCGATGGTCTTTGAACCCGTTTATTTCGCTTCTTCTACAAGCATGGGAGAAGTGCCTGCAGAAGAACCCGAGTATTCTTTTGCGGAAATGCCGGCGGTTGGCGTTTCGAGTAGCAGTTCTTCTGTGAATCCCATGCCAAATAACGGCGTGCCATACATCCGCATTCTTGTGGACGATGCTTCGGTGCTTTCGCGGACGGACAGCCTGGAGAAACCGGCGTACATCGGGTGTACCATTGAGGTCGCGGGGAACGGGATATATGCCGACGTTCCGATGAGCGCCGCAAAAATAAAGCAACGCGGGAATTCTACGCGACTCTGGTACGACAAGAAACCTTACCGCATCAAGTTTCAGGAAAAGACCGAAATGCTCGGGCTTGCCGCGAATAAGGACTGGGTGTTGTTGGCGAATTTTCGCGACCCGACGAACCTGATGAACGCGCTTGCTTTCGATATCGCGCGGGAGATGGGCAGTTTCAACTTTGTGAATGCAAACCGATTTGTGGAAGTGGAAATCAACGGCGACTACAAGGGACTGTACCAGTTGACGGAACAGGTTGAACAGGCGGAAAGCCGCGTGAATGTTGCTGCGGACGGGGTCCTCCTGAGTTTGGACCAGGATGACGGTCCGGAACTTTCTCCCGATGCGAACGACAACTTCTGGAGCGCTACATACAAATTGCCTGTTGCCGTAAAATACCCGAAGACGCTTGCGGAAGGTAGCCTGGAACAGATACGGTCCGATTTCAAGAGACTCGAAGATGCGATTGCTACTGCCGATTACGATGCGGTGCAGGCGTTACTTGACGTGCGCACGTTTATGGATTTCTTGATTCTGCAAGAAATCACGCGCAACGTGGAACTCGAGGCCCCGCGTAGCATGTACCTGCACAAGGCATCTGCGGAAGGCAAGTACGTATTTGGGCCCGTGTGGGATTTTGATGGCGGTTTCGGTTACAGCTGGAACGAAGAGACGAAGGAATACTTTGGCAGTCAATCGTGGATTCTCGGGAGTACGAACCCGAGCGGAAGCCCGTTCAACTGCACAGCCGATAAGAAGAATGACTGGGGCATGTGCGCTACGGGAGCGTCTGGAGGCCGAGGCGGGTTTGGCGGCTTTGGTGCTAATGCCTGGGACGGTTCGGGAGCATCTGGATTTTTCACGAACCTTTTCTCTAACGCACAATTCCTTGCGGAATACAAGGCGCGCTGGGCGGAACTTGCACCGAAAATTTCTGCGCTAGTTTCGGAGCGCCTGAACGTGTACCTTGCAGAAAATGCAGTGGCTATGGCGAACGATGCCGAACGATGGCCCTGGCCCGAAAGCAGGAACAATACGGGGAAAAATTCCGCTGCGGCAGCAAGAGATTTGGAAGCGTGGATGCAGAAGCGTATTTCGGACTACAGTGCCGTGGTGAATGGATATTGAAGGAAAAATCCTTTGTGGACAGCGTTGTCAACGCAAAAAAGTTTACATAAGAACTAAACCGCTTCTTGAAAAGTATTTTCTGGAATAGAAAATCAAAAAAGGAGTGCTTTTTATGAATCATACTCTATGGACAGGTGTGTCCGTTGGCGTTCTTATGGCGTTGTCTGCAATGTCGGCAAATGCATTTACCCTGACAGGCAAGGTGAGCGACGATGGCGGCAAGGCTATCCGTGGCGCAGATGTTTTGCTTGTTCAAAAAGGCCTCAATGCGAAAACGGATGCCTCGGGCGCGTTCACGATTCACCAGGACGAGGAATCGCAGGCATTGGCGAGCAGGATTGCTGTCGGATATCTCTCCGTGAACAACGGCGTTTTATCGTTTTCGCAGGGGCAAAATTCTCCGGTACAGGTGCAGATTTTCGACGTGTTCGGAAACCGCCTGCTGAATGAAACTCTCTGCGGCTCGGGGACAGTTGACATGAAGTCTTCCGTGAAAGCGCAGGGCAAGTACTTCGCGCGCGTCCGCGTAGGTAGCGCTTCGCAAACGTTCCAGTTTGTCGCCGATGGAAGTTTCAATACGGCATTCGGCGCGAAGTCCGGAGCAAAGGCGCTTCTCAAGGTGGGCGATTCGGACAATCTGCGCGTTGTTGCCGATGGCTTCGACACGCTCAATGTAAAGCTCAACAATCTTGACACGAATCTTGCGCTTACGCTCAAGAAAACTGCTCCGCCGCAACCGCAGTACGAATACGGATGGGGCCTGAAGAACGACCCTGTTCCCACTCGTGGCTGCGGCAAGGACACTAAGCTTGATTACAAGTATCGTGGCGACAAGCCCTACATTGATTTCAGGTGGAGCAAGGGCGTGCGTACCGTGCGCATCGACATGCCGAAAAGTTACGACAAGAACAAACCGTACAAACTCATTTTCGGAATGCAGTGCATGGGCGGAGCCGGAAGTATCGTGCAAGATGAAGGCTATCATGGCCTCAAATGGATTGACAAGAACGAAACCGCAATTTTCGTTGCGCCCGAAGGCAATGGAAGCCAGCTGCCCTGGGGGCAGGATGATTACCTCCTGTTTGACGAACTCCTCGCATATCTCGAAGGCAACTTCTGCATCGATTCGAGCCGCGTTTTTTCCACGGGATTCAGCTACGGCGCCATGTTCAGCAATGGCCTTTCGTGGAACCACCAGGACGTGCTCCGCGCAGTGGCCGTTTACGAAACCGCGGAACGCAACATCTGGCTCCCGCAGCGCAAGAAAATGGGAATCGGCTGGATGGGCGTGCTCGGACTCGATGACGGCATGTGCACCCCTGAAATGGGCCGGAACGCGCGTGACATCATCTTGACGCTCAACTCCGAAGGCGGCAAGGCGAAGAACGAACGCGCCGAAGAAGCCCAACGCAACGCCCCGCACAAGTGCTACGACTACACGACCGTCGAGGAAAGATTCCCCGTTCGCTGGTGCACGCAGAGCGGCGGCCACATCTGGGACCACAAGGACCCCGGCCAGCAGCAATCTTGGGTGCCGCAAGCTACGTGGGAATTTTTCGAAAAGTTCTAGCGGATAAATACATCATTCTGTTGTCAATTTATCAAAACGAATTCGAATAAAGCCCTATATTAAGCGAATTTTTCAACTTATTTTATAGTAAGTAAAGTTCGTATGGGAGGCTTTATGTCGTTTTCAATTAAGGGATTTCCCTTTTTTGCAGGTTTTGTCGCGTTTTTGGGCACCCTCGCCAGTGCGGCAACGATTAACGTAGATATCGGCAAGGAATACCAGCGCATCAGCGGCTTTGGGGCTGCCTCGGCATGGGCCGGTTCCATCACCGACAAGAATGCAGCCTTCCTTTGGGACTCCACCAGTGGCGCCGGGCTTACGCTGCACCGCATCCGTATCGCCCCGGACGGCACCACATCTGAAACGAGTATCGC
>NZ_DFLC01000038.1:42811-53197 GCF_002374005.1 Fibrobacter sp. UBA3629
GCGAGTGAATACGGCGTCAAAGTCTGGGCAGCCCCGTGGACATCCAGATACACCATAAATTACGACGGTGACAAGAAGCACCTGGATTTCAATCACGCTCAGGACTGGGCCAACACCATCTTGAAGTTTACGCAAGACATGCGGAAGGCTGGCGTTAATCTATATGCAATTTCGTCGCAAAACGAGCCCGACGGCACCGGTGACAACCACTACGAACCCGATGAATTGGCACGTTGGGTAGGCGACTACCTTGGCCCCACCCTCGATACCACGGGCATCAAAATTATTGGCACCGAAGCTATCAACTGGTATGGATTCCCCAATTACAAAAAAGCTTTCTTCAACAACCCTGCCGCCTTGAAATACACGGACATCTTCGGAACGCACGAATACGGCGGAGACCCGGCGGCTTATCCCGAAATCCACGAAGCCGGCAAGGAATTCTGGGAAACCGAAGTCTATGATCTTGGAAGTAACAAGGAAGACGTGGGCATGGGAAGTGCTCTCCGCGTTGCAGGCGTAATCCATGACGCCCTGACTATTGCGAACATGAACGCCTGGCATTTCTGGTGGATTTATTCCTGCAGCGAAGCTAGTTGCGGCAACGGAGCCCTCTGGCCGCAAGGACAAGGCAACCCCGACAATGTGGAGCCTACCAAGCGACTCTGGGTCATGGGGAACTTCAGCCGCTTCGCGCGACCCGGCTCTTGGAGAATCGACGCTACCAAGAATCCCGAAAGAGATGTAAAGGTCACCGCCTACCGCGACTCCCTCAAGACGAAAATCGCAGTCGTCATTCTCAATTCCAAGAACGAGGAGTTCAAGGCGGACTTTGACTTCGGAAACACGAAAATTGGAAGCTTCAAGCCCTACGTCACCGATGACAATAACAACCTCAAAGAAGGAACCGAAGTCAAAGTCGACGATACAAAGTGCAGTTACAGCATCCCGGCCCGTAGCGCAACGACAGTCGAATTCATTCTGTGGCAAGAGCCAAAGGTTGAACCGCCTTCAGACTCTACCGATGCAATTGCCTTCGGGACACATGCTGCGCTCCAAAGCCTTCAAAGTACATATAAAGTATTTAGCCCGCTTGGCGCGTTTATCGGCGAATTCCAGGCCGGACATATCGGCGATCTCCGCAACGCCATGACAAACGCAGGCTTAAGCCGCGGTGTGTATATGGTCAAATGCGGCAATGCAAAAACGCAACGTGTGGTTTTGAGATAAGTAAAAGGTCGCCCTGCAAGGGACGACTTTTTTATTTCGCTGAGGTGTATGAAAAAGTGGTGAGTCGGTGGACGCTATTTGAGTATCGTCATCGCCCATTGAGGAATGTTGTCTGTGTAGCTTTTAACCAGTTTTCCATCCGACAATCTGAACAAAAGCGAAGCGTCCTGGTCTTCTACCGAATTGTCATAGACATAAAGACGATCCACCGAAGGAATTATCTTCTTGCAGTTGAAAATGGATTTCTGGTATCTGGAAATAATCTTGACAATAGGAACATCATGACCGCCCTGTATCACTCGCTTTGCAATTCTAGCGGCATTGATAGATGGGTGTGAGGTCGCGACAAAAAACAAACGGATGAAATAACCTTGCTGTTTTGCACGGCAAACAAAGTCGACTTTTTCATCAGAAGAAAAAACTGACTCGAAAATAAGACTTTTATGGTTCTTCAAAGATTCTTCACGCTAAGATTTGCAATTAACGGATGGTCGCGGCAGCTTTTTCAATTTCATCGAAAAAACGTTTGGTGGCGTCTGCATTGGCTTTGCGAGCGTCCTCGGCGGCTTCCCTCATAATTTGGGCAAGCATTTCATCGGTCGGCTCTTCCAAGTCCGTCAATCTGTAAGAATCAATGCTTTTTGTCGTTGTCATAGGGGCTCCTTGATGCCTTGTTGCAGATAATATACATTTTTCTGTGTGAAAACGCAAGTTTGGGAAGAGGAGGAGTCTAAATATGCTTGTGTTCAAGCAATAAGTCTACAAATTTGTGAAAAGGTGATTCGCAAATCACAGAAAATGGGTGCTTCCGCACATATATGTGCGGTCGGGCTGTGTTTTAGGGGTTGCTATCCCTAACGCAGAAATATTTTTATCTTTTTTTTCAGTAGACTTTTGATACTATTTTTACATTAGGCATAATCTGAATTCGGCATATATGGAAATCTCTAAAAAAATATCTGAAAAATTTGAATGTGACATTCAAAACATCGCTAAATCATTTATTGAATATTTTGATAAATGTTTAAATAACAAAACAAATGATTATGTTTTGAATTGGATTGAATATGTCATTCGTTTGATACCGCCTAAAAAACGAGAAGTTCATTTCAGTAAGGACTTTTGGGAACGGGCTCCCAAAGAATGCTGGAAACAGATTTACTTCTTAGCAGATAGATTTAAATCTGGAGAAGATGTAAATCCATATCTATCAAAGACTGTGCAAAATGCTTTGCAAGGAAAAAGAACTGATATGCTGTGGACGGATTGGGAAATATCTCACTTTCATCTTTCTGAAAACATTCCCAATGGGTCGTATTTTTCAGGAAGGTCTGATTATCTGTTGTTCGCAATTGTTGGCGACTATTTTGTTTGTTTTCTTGACGCTAGACCTCATCCAAAGGGTGCTGAATTTGCTGATCCTGAATTATATAAATACATATGTGAATCTTGGCCGGAGCTAATAAATAATCTCGAAGGAATCTCTCCCGATAAGGATTGGTCCAAAGAAGAAATTCATAAATTTCGGCAAAGGGGTTTGAATGTATGTTATTCGTATAATGGTCAAGTCAAGGCGTTAGGCGGTCTAACAACAGTGAGCGGGAAATCTGTTCGGAGTGTTTTTTTAAAAGACAGGATGACTTTTGAACTAGGTGAGTTGTCGAAAAGACTTGCCGATTATGTCGAAAAGGAATTTATAAACTTTAGTGAAAGTGATTATTTATTAAAACTAGAAACAGATGGTGTACGCCTTGTCTGCTCATCAAGCAATGAAAGCGCAGTTCTTGATGAACGAAATTATCCAACGGTCAATTACATTTTTAATCAAAGATGGCTAGTAGAAAAAGTGGTGGAATGCAACAGAGTTGCTCAAAAGGACGCTTGATTGTGGTTCTTTTAAATTTTGAAGCGATTCTTTAACTTTTTATGCTTCTTAGCAAGATGAAAATTTTCAAAAATGTTATTTTTATTGCAAAACAGCAAATCTCGTTCATAACACAAAAGGAATGTCTATGAAATATTTTGGAATAGCTTTGTCTCTTATTAGTTCCTTGTCTTTTGCGGAGACTCTTGTAGAACTTGAGAAAAAATGTTTTGATGCGGGAAATGCCAGTTTCGCTGTAAAAACAACGGAAGAAGTTGTTGTTTATGGAAATGAAAACGAGCCAAAGGTTTCTTTTGTCAAATACAATGTAAAAAATAATCCTACCATAGAAAATGGATACCCTGACCAATCTTTCTTTATGGTAAATCTTCCAAAATCTATTTTAAATAAACTTGGTATTACATCGTGGAATGAATATTTGTGTGGAACTTTTCTTAATTACGCCTACCCCAATGTAAACGAATTAACATATTTCAGTACAAAAGAAGGTAATACTTCGGTAACATTTAAAGAAAAATTTTATGGGTTTTATCAAAAATTAAACAAATACAAATATGATGGTGTTTTAACTCCAGAAATTATAGACTCCCTTAACATATCAATTCCAGGAAATGTCTTTTATACTAATTATCCTTTAAGTAGGATTTATCCAAATGATTTTGTTAGCAATTATGACAGACAATTATTTTTAAACAATCAATTACTAATAAAAACGATAGACCCACTATTTGACATTTTTCTAAAAAAGGATTCTGAATCAAGAGATTCTTTGGTGAATGAATTGAAACAATCAAATGGAATTTTATTGAAAACAGTTGATTCGATAAGCAGTATTTTAAATGATTTTGAAGACAGAGTTGGAATAAATGAAAATACAGGTATATATTTAAAAGTATATTCATTTCTCAAAACATTGAATGATAAACTTGAGCAAACTAAACCCTATATGGCAGTCGCTTCATCCGCATACGCGAATGAGATAATTCAATTTTTTGAAGATTTTGATAAGCAATCAAAACGATATCAAAAAAATTTGAAAAAAAGTAAAAATAAAACTACCGAAAAAAAACTAGCAGTTTTCTCTACACAAACTTTAATAAACGCAATAGATCTTGTTGAAAAATGTACGAAGGGTCTTAGTTCTACAACTAATAAAACAGAACTGCAAATTGTTGATGTATTAAGCGATTACAGCACGAAATTAACAGAATATCTTGAAAAAATCAAATCCGGAAACATGGGGACTGCAAATATTGTCAAACCTGCGTTAGCAAAATATATTGTTGAAATCAATTATTTTCTTGATTTAGTTCCTTGCAAATATATGAATAGAAATATAGAAGCTAAAGATGTTGATGCAGATGTTATATCTCTAGATGATGGAACTGACCTCATGTTATTTGGCGAACAGGATACCAGAATTTTAATACGAACGACTTCATCAAACATTTCTTCACTATATTTCGATAAGAATATGCGATTTGTTGGAGGAACCGTTGGGAGTGATATCCTTTTTTATAAAGATTTTTTACCATCGATTCAAATTATTTATATAGGAAATCCTCTCAGCAACAACACGTTCAAAGGCAAAGTAAATTTATATAACGAATCAAAATATTTTGAAAATAGCGATTTGTCTTCCGAAAAAGGCGTCGCTTATAGAGACAAATTAGAATGCATTTATATTGCAGTCAAAGGAAATATGAAAGAATTCAAAGAACTCGTTGGGGCTAAAGTCTTTAAACGGGGTAATTTACGGTATAGTATACAAAACGATGAATTTCAATCGCTTTCTTGCAAAGATGGTGTGATTAAAAAAACATCTGAAAAAAGGTAATCATTGCCAAATGAAGGGGAAAATTTCGTTTTTAGGTTTTAAAGTAAACTTCATGATTTAACGGCTTTAACGACGCCTTATGCATTTTTTGCAATGAGTTGCTCCCCGCTTAATAGCCTCATTTCTTGATATCTGAATGCAGTTTTTTGTGCATCTTATAGCGGATGTGCAACCTAACTCATGATATTTCAGTGTTTTGGTATTAAATACAACTAAGTCAGAATGCTTATCTTTTGACGGCTGCAAGTTTGTTTGATGAGCATATACATTCACTGAACCTAAAAAGAGGATTGTGACCAAAGCAATGCATTTAAGGAATTTTGTTAAGAAAGTCATCGTTCATTTTGGAAAGAATTTACTCGTTTTTATTATAGAAAAAACAAGAAAAATTAGCAAGCCAGGGTGTTGCGGGTGCGGCGTCTGAGCACCCGCTAGAATGGGTGGCGTAAGACCCGGCTGGGCGGGAATAACAAAAGATCCCCGACCAAGTCGGGGATGAAGCGAGGGGAAGGCTTTCCCCAAAATTTTTTTCAAAAATCTCTTGACATGCTCCGCTGGATAGATTATATTTATACTGCTCAAAAGAGCAATTAAAAACTAAAACGCCCCGTTGTTTTTTGCATGTCTGCGGGGAAAGGAGTAAAAGATGTATAGCGATGCAAAAATCGGTGGTGTCGGAATTTGGCTGGACGAGATTGTTCCTTGCCTCAAGGACAACGAAACCGGAGAAATCAAGGAAACCGTGGTGTTCAGGATTGAGAGTCGCTCGTTCCTGAAAAAGTTCAACGAAAAGAACGGCTGGGGAATTGACTGGATTGAGGTCCCTAACGATGTTGAAGTGTTCGCCCTCGCCTTGAAGGAAAATAACGAAATTCAGGGGCTGGTCGGGGTGAAAAATGATGAAGGGCCTAAGGCGGCGTACTTGCACTGGGCCTGCACTGCTCCGCACAACAATAAACGTGTATATGGCTCACAGCGCTATAGCGGCGTTGGTGGGCATCTTTTTGCCATTGCCGTTGATAAATCTGTACAATGGGGTTACGATGGCGTTATTTTCGGTTTTGCCCTTAACAAAGAACTGCTAAATCACTATATTGGCGTATTAGGGTGTGCGCATATCGGCGCGCTTCATCCGTATCATTTCATTTTGGGGCCGATTGCTGCAAAAAAATTATTGGAGACGTACACTTATGAATGGAACTAAGAAGGTTGAGGACATTCTGTCCGATGTACGGATTCCGTTTTCGGCGGTTCCAGACCCGTACAGGAACGCTCCTCCCTGCAAGTTGAACTTGCTAGAACTGGCTCGATATGCCGACAGGAACGGCAAAGACATCAGCAATCTTTCTCAAGAAGAAATAGCCCAATTCAAGATATAGGGTTAGTTAAAGTAAAAAACGCAGGCTCGATTGAGTCTGCGCTTTTGGTATTAAAGGGCGTGGTTTACTTCTTCACATGCCTGTGGTACTCTTGGAGGCTGCATACTTCGAATCTTCCGAAATCGTGCTTGTCCATGAGGCCTTCCACGGTAGAGGTGAGGGCGGCGATGGTCGTGGTGATAGGAATGCCCGAGACGACGGCCTTGGAGCGCATCTGGATTTCGTCGACCATGGCTTCGGCGCCGTTCTCGGTGGTGTTCACGATCCACTGCACTTCCTTGTCGTGAATGAGATCCAACAGGTTCGGGCGGCCACGGGAGATGCGGAACACGGCGCGGGTCTTGATACCTTCGTTGTAAAGCATCGTCGAGGTGCCGCGGGTGGCGTAAATCTGGTAGCCCATGTCTACGAGGCGCTTGATGAGCGGAACGGCCTTCTGCTTGTCTTCGTCCTTGAGCGAGACGAAAATGTTGCCTTCGCTCGGCACTTTGTTGCCTGCAGCGAGCTGGCTCTTGAGGTAGGCAAGGCCGCGGTCGCGATCGATGCTCATGACTTCGCCGGTGGACTTCATTTCCGGAGAAAGCGTGATGTCCACGCCCGGGAACTTGACGAACGGGAAGACGGCTTCCTTGACGCTCACGTAAGGCACGTGGACTTCTTCGGTGAAGCCGATCTGTTCGAGGGTTTCGCCCAGCATGCAGCGGCTTGCGTAGCTGGCGAGCGGAACGCCGATGGACTTGGAAACGAACGGCACGGTGCGGGATGCACGCGGGTTCACTTCGATCATGTAGAGTTCGCCATCCTTCACGGCGAGCTGCATGTTCATGAGGCCGCAAACGTGGAGTTCCTTCGCGAATTCCTTGGCGTAGGCGCGGACCTTGTCCTGGATTTCCTTGGAAAGAGTCATGGGCGGGATGACGCTTGCGGAGTCGCCGGAGTGGATGCCAGCGGGTTCCACGTGTTCCATGATGGCGCCTACCACGGTGTGCTTGCCGTCGCTGATGCAGTCCACATCGAGTTCGGTGGCGTCTTCGAGGAAACGGTCGATGAGGATGGGCTTGCCTTCACCAATGGCGGCGGCTTCTTCCACGAACTTGCGGAGGTACTTTTCCTTATAGACAATCACCATGCCGCGGCCGCCGAGAACGAAGCTCGGACGCACAAGAACGGGGTAGCCAATGCGATCGACAATAGCCAAGGCTTCTTCCACGTTGTGGGCGATGCCGGATGCGGCCTGCTTGATACCGACCTTGTCGACCAACTGCTTGAAGAAGTCGCGGTCTTCGGCGAGGTCAATGTCTTCGGGGCTTGTACCTACGACGTTTGCGCCGGCCTTCTTGAGACGCATGGCAAGGTTCAGCGGAGTCTGACCACCGAATTGCACAATCACGCCCGCGCAGTTTTCGCGTTCGTAAATGCCCATCACGTCTTCGAGCGTGAGCGGTTCAAAGTAGAGCTTGTCGGAGGTGTCGTAGTCGGTGGAAACCGTTTCGGGGTTCGAGTTCACCATGATGACTTCGTAGCCTTCGCGGCGCAGCGTAAAGGCTGCGTGGCAGCAGCAGTAGTCGAATTCGATACCTTGACCGATTCGGTTCGGACCGCCGCCGAGCACCATGATGCGCTTCTTGTGACCGTGACCCGGAATTTCACGGACCGGTTCGCTGTTTTCAGCATAACAGCTGTAGTAATACGGCGTGATGGCTTCGAATTCGCCGGCGCATGTATCGACGGAGTAGTAACTCGGAACGAGGCCAATCTGCTTGCGCACCGCCATGACTTCTTCGGGAGTCTTGTGGAACAGGTAACCGATCTGGATATCGCTGTAGCCGAGTTCCTTGGCCTGGCGGAAGAGCGGCAAGTCCTTCGCGAGGTTTTCGAGAGAGCCTGCGGAAAGGATTTCGTCTTCGTAGAGGGCGAGTTCTTCGAGATGACGCAGGAGGTAGCGGTCAATTTTCGTGAGCTCGTACAACTTCTCGACGCCCCACTTGCGGCGCAGTGCTTCGTGCAACACGAAGATGCGTTCGGCGCTCGGGCGGGCGACTTCCTTGGCGAGGGTTTCGTCGTCGTAGACGGCAAACTTTTCGCACTTGGCGCAGGCACCGAATCCGCCGAATCCCGTTTCGAGAGAACGGAGGGCCTTCTGCATGGCCTGCTTGAAGTTGGTACCGATGGCCATCGCTTCGCCCACAGACTTCATCTGGGTACCGAGCGTGGAATCGGCCTTCGGGAACTTTTCGAACGTGAAGCGCGGAACTTTCACGACCACATAGTCGAGCGCCGGTTCGAAGCAGCTCGGGGTCGTTTGCGTAATGTCGTTGCGGAGTTCATCGAGGGTATAGCCCACGGCAAGGAGGGCCGCAATCTTTGCGATGGGGAAGCCCGTTGCCTTGGAGGCGAGAGCAGAAGAACGGCTCACGCGCGGGTTCATTTCGATGATGATGCGGCGACCGGTCTTGGGTTCAATAGCCCACTGCACGTTGGATCCGCCGGTTTCTACGCCGATGGCTTCCATGACCTTCAGGGAGTCGTCGCGCATGGCCTGATAAGCGCGGTCATCGAGGCTCTGGATCGGGGCGACCGTGATGGAGTCGCCGGTGTGTACGCCCATGGGGTCCAGGTTTTCGATGGAGCAGACGATAACGGCGTTGCCCTTCTTGTCGCGCATGACTTCCATTTCGAATTCTTTCCAGCCAAGCAGCGATTCTTCGATAAGCACTTCGTTGTTGAGCGATGCGTCGAGACCGCGGTTCACGATGGTCTCGAATTCTTCTTCGTTGTGGGCGATACCGCCGCCGGTACCGCCGAGGGTGAAGCCCGGACGGATGATGAGCGGCCAGCTGCCGATGGTGTGGGCGATAGCGGTCGCTTCGCTCATGGAGTGTGCAGAACCGGAGCGGGGGAGGTCAAGCCCAATCTTGAGCATGGCTTCCTTGAACAGGTGGCGGTCTTCGGCGCGCTGGATGGATTCGGCTTTTGCACCGATGAGCTCCACCTGGTAGCGGTCGAGAATGCCGCGTTCGTTGAGTTCCATGGCGAGGTTGAGTGCTGTCTGGCCACCGAGAGTCGGGAGCAGTGCATCGGGGCGTTCGCGACGGATGATTTCGTGCAGAATGTCGACGCTCAGCGGTTCGATGTAGGTGCGGTCGGCCATTTCGGGGTCGGTCATGATAGTGGCCGGGTTGGAGTTCACCAGCACCACTTCGTAGCCTTCGCGGCGCAGCACCTTGCAGGCCTGCACGCCGGAGTAGTCGAATTCGCAGCCCTGGCCAATCACAATCGGACCAGAACCAATGAGCATAATCTTCTTGATGTCGGTACGCTTAGGCATTCTTCTTGCCTCCATTCACATTCTTCTTTTGTGCCGGTTTTGCCTGCGCAGACTTGGCCTGCGCGGAACCTTTTTTCTTTTGTTCGAGAGCCGCCTTTACAAGCCCGCTGAACAGCGGGTGCGGCGCAGTGGGCCTGCTCTTGAATTCCGGATGGAACTGGCAGGCTTCAAAGTAGGGGTGGTTCTTGATTTCCACCATTTCTACGAGCTTGCCATCGGGCGATGTACCGGCAATTTTGAGGCCGGCCTTTTCGAGTTCCTTGCGAAATTCGCTGTTGTAGTTGAACTCGTAGCGGTGACGGTGGCGCTCGCTAATCTTTTCGCTCTTGTAGAGCTTTGCCGCGTTGGAATCCTTCATGAGCTTGCACGGATAAGCGCCGAGGCGCATGGTGCCGCCCTTTTCGGTGACGTTCTTCTGTTCGTCCATTAGGTCGATGACCGGGTGGGCCGTCTTTTCGTCGAATTCCGTAGAGTTGGCGTCTTTCCAGCCGAGCACGTTGCGTGCAAATTCAATCACGCAGCATTGCATACCGAGGCAAATGCCCAGCAGTGGAACCTTGTGTTCGCGGGCGTACTTGATGGCGACGCATTTGCCGTTCACGCCGCGACTACCGAAACCGCCCGGAATCAGGATGCCGTCGGCGTTCTTGATGAGATTCGGATTTTTTTCCAGCTCTTCGGCTTCGATGCATTCCACCTTTACCTTGGCGTTGTGTTCCATGCCGGC
>NZ_DFLC01000001.1:0-11958 GCF_002374005.1 Fibrobacter sp. UBA3629
GACTCCGACATCCACCTGGTGCTCGCCCGCTCCGAAGAAGGCACCCACGACGGCCGCGGCCTTTCGATGTTCATCTACGACAAGCGCGACGGCGGCGTGAACGTGCGCCGCATCGAGAACAAGCTCGGCATCCACGGAAGCCCGACCTGCGAACTTGTCTATAAGAACGCGAAGGCTGAGCTCTGTGGCCGCCGCAAGTTCGGCCTCATCAAGTACGTGATGGCACTCATGAACGGCGCCCGCCTCGGCATTGCCGCACAGTCCGTGGGCATCAGCCAGATGGCATACAACGAAGCCCTCGCCTACGCCAAGGACCGCAAGCAGTTCGGCCAGGCCATCGTGAACTTCCCCGCCGTCTATGAGATGATTTCCAACATCAAGGCACGCCTCGACGCAGGCCGCGCACTCCTGTACCAGACAGCCCGCTACGTGGACATCTACAAGGGACTCGAGGACATCGAGCGCACCCGCAAGCTCACTGACGAGGAGAAGGCAGAACTCAAGCTCTACCAGAAGCTCGCCTCTGCTTGCACGCCGCTTGCGAAGGGCATGAACTCCGAATACGCGAACCTGAACGCCTACGACAGCATCCAGGTGCACGGCGGTTCCGGCTACATGCTCGAATACGCTTGCCAGCGCCTCTACCGCGACGCTCGTATCACTTCGATTTACGAAGGTACGACGCAGTTGCAGACGGTTGCCGCCCTCCCGCACATCACCACCGGCACCTACAGCCAGATGCTCGAGGAACTGGAAGCGGGCGAAGTGGCCGCCGAATACGAGAGCCTCAAGGCCCGTGCGAAGGCCATGGACGCGAAGTTCAACGAGGCAATCGAAGTTGTGAAGGCCGCGAACAACAACGAGTTCACCGACCTCTGCAGCCGTCACTTGTACGAACTCGCAGCCAACTGCGTGATGAGCCAGTTGCTCCTCCGCGACGCTACCAAGGCACCGGAACTGTTCGAAAAGAGCATGAAGGTGTACCTGAACCTCGCCGAAGCCGAAGTCGCCAAGCACTACAACTTCGTGAAGAGCGTGGATGTGGAAGCGATGGAGAGCTACAGGAAGGCGTAAGAAGTCATTCTGGAGCAAGGTCCCTGAGCCTGTCGAAGGGCCGCTGCGATAGAATCCATAAAATTAAAGGCCTCGGTGATGAACCGAGGTCTTTTTCTATAGACTCCTTGTAAACCATCACACGAACTGTTTTTTCAAATCAGAAAGCACTTCATCTAAAGGTCTTCCGATTATGGGAAAGCTTACAGCAGGTGTTACCAAAAACGAATTTAAAAAAGAGTTGAATGATTATTTGGAATGGTTCTGCAAGGATAGAATATAGATGAATCTTGGTGAAATGACCCCTGATGACTACGGAAAAAGTCTAAATTTAACCTAACTAATCTGTCAAAAAAAAGTCCGCCTCCCCCCGGCCTTGTGATGTGAACCCCAAAAATTGGACAATTAAAATTTAGGATAAAACTCCGTTATGAGTTCGGTATTGAACCGGACTCATTCCATTTAAGCGAAGCTTTATCCGATCATTGTTATAGTATTCGATGTATTTTTTTAATTCCCGCTTGAAATGACCTATATCACGAAATGTATTCGGATAGAGAAATTCAGTTTTCATTATTCCAAAGAAGTTCTCCATCATGGCGTTATCAAGACAATTTCCTTTACGACTCATACTTTGAATAATTCCATGCTCTCGTAATGATTTCTGGTATTTTACATGTTGATAATGCCACCCTTGGTCGGAATGTAGAATTAGCCCTTTCCATTTACGTTTTAAGGAGTACGCCTTGTCAAGCATATTCATAACCATCTTGAGATCCGGATGGTTGGAAATCGTGTAGCAGATTATCTCGCCATTGTACATATCTAGTATGGGCGATAAATAGCATTTGTTCACGCCAATATTTATCTGTGTCACATCGGTTGTCCACTTCCTGTCGGGAGCCTTTGGGTTGAAGTTGCGATTGAGCCTATTCGGCGCAGTTTTCCCAATTTCGCCCTTGTACGAACGGTACTTGCAGCGTTTACGGATGTTTTTCAGATTTTCTTCTCTCATAATTCTGCAAATAGTCTTGTGGTTGATCGTGTAGCCCTCATTTCTGAGTTGCGCGTCTATCCTGCGGTAGCCGTAACGTCCCTTGTTTGCCGCATGAACAGACCTGATTCGGATACGTTCTTCCGCATAGCGGTCCGGTTTTCTACGGAGGTTATAGTAGTATGTAGAACGCGATAGTCCGCTGGCCTTCAGAAGATACTTGAGGGCATATTCATTTGTTAATTCCCGGACGATTTCGGCCCTATACCGAACATCCCGGCATCTTCTTGGTCTAGGGCCTTCAATTTTTTTAAGTAGGCGTTCTCCGCTTTCAAGTATTCATTTTCTTCTTTAAGTCGATCGATTTCACTTTTCCCTTTTGAAATCCTTGACGTGCTTTTTGACATTTTTCGGGGTCTTCCTCTTGGTTTTATTGCAAGCAGTTCGTCGTATCCTCCATGACGAAACCTGCGAACCCAGTCCATTAGTGATTTTCTGCTAATACCATATTTTGCGGTTACTTCATAATATGGCTGCGATTTAACAACGATGGCTTCTATGGCTTTCTGCTTCAATGCATTCGATGCACGGAATGTACATTTTTTCGGCTCTACTAGTCGCCCCAAAATCTCAAATTCGCGACACTTGTGACATATGTCGCGAACATCAAACGACACTTTTCTGGATATTTCTTTTGGAGTAAGACCTTCTTTATATAGGTCAATGACCTTTTGCCATTCTAATAGTTTATCGTTCATGAGAACCTCATAGTTGTGTCCAACTTTTGGGGTTCAGTTCACCTCAAGGCAATGTTTCTTATGTTATTTCTAAAATAAAATTACAAATCGTTAAATCGATCAAAATATTTTCGTGACACGGCTATCAAAAAAGCACCACCTAACAGAATGCCTAAAATGCCTTCTAAAGAAGCCCAAAAACGAGCGTAAGAACACGGAGTTAAATCTCCGTAGCCAACAGTGGTTAGCGTTATAATTGAAAAATAAATCGATTCTCCAATTCCATTTGCGCTCCGGCTGCAGTTTCCTGTCGCATTAATACATTCAGCAACAAAAGGGTCATCCAAAAAATAATATATGCCCCCAAATAAACACAAAACTACAAACATCCAAACGAATACGAACCTTGGTTCAATCATTCCACCAAGAATAACGTAAAAAAACTTCATGAAACCATTCAAGTCCATTTTATTTCTATAGTAAATCAGGGTTGCTCTATCATTTACTGACTTAAACTGATCGCCATCAATCAGCAAGTTCATTACGTCTCTATAGTTTTTTTTCGCAGTTTGAAATTCAACCATAACTAATTTTACAGGTGTCCATTTTTTCACCAATTTTTCACGCAAGGTATTTTTTACGTTTAAAGCAAGACTTGCATTAAATTCAAAGTCGAGACTTGAGCAAACTAATCGCAGCGATGAAAATTTGCACATTCTCAAATCAGAGCGTTTAACGTCAGCCATAACAAAATTTAGCGAACCAGACGAAACCGAGCGCATCTTCAAATTGGACACAACCCCTGAAATGTCAATTTGATCCGCAAAGACTTTTTCAACAGACAAGGAGCAATCATGATTATTCAGAGTCGTTCCTCTTATGGTCAATTTGCCAAAAAACAAACAATCTGAAATAAGAATACTCGAATTACAGTTGTTATCATCAATAGTCAAAGCACCTAACACTATACAACGTTTCACGATTACACGATTTTTTCTTGATATGACAAGTTCTTTGCCAGCGTCAATTACAGTATTGTCTATATGAATTTCTTCGTCTATTTTGCAAAGATTCGCTATTTCCTGACCGGATCTCTTTTCAAACTTTATGTCATCATTGAATAAATCACCGAAAGAGTTCGAAAAATCCACGCATTCGATTCCACGGGAAGAATCGCTTTTTAGATTCAATAAATCATAAACACCTCCACAACGTCGTTTTACCTCTTCTTCATTCCTTTCACTGATAATTTCTTGCTTTTTATTATGGAGATTGAACGCTCCATAGCCTAGGACAATACCGAGAAGAAGTGATAGAAATGCAACAATTCCCTCCAGCCACAAAGGCAAAGGAGACAAACTCGGAAAAACCTCAAGCATTCCCATACCAATGTAGATTGCAAGGCCAACCGTAAGAAGAACAATCACTATTCTTACTAATTTCATCATCCATATCCAGTTTGGATTTGTAGTTTTTTATAGAGGGTTCATGAACGACCATGTTCATTACCGGTTAAGTTAAAATATATCCTTTTTCCTGCTAAGTGGTTATACCCTTTTGGCCTAAGCGACCTCCTTTTTAAGCCTATACAACCGGAGTCATGTACCCCAGCGAACCGTGGAGCCGCTTCCAGTTGTAGAATAGCTCAATGTACTTGAAAACGGCCACCCGCACGTCTTCAAGGCCCTTGAAGTTCCGCCTGTAGATCTTCCCCTTGTCTCGGAGTTGTAGTTGTTTTTTACAGAAAAATCTATGCCTCGGTTATAGATTATTGCCATTGTTTTACCTTTTTTTGGGGGGGCAATAAATATAATAGCTTATGCTACCCTCTTATTAACTCCTGCATGATCCAACAAGGTCTGCGACAGCGACTTTTCCAAGCGTATGAACGAGTTTTCCCACGAACGCAAGTCCCGCGGCTCCCGCTTCGTCCCCGAGACAAAGTTGCTCATCGCAAAGTTCAAGCTCGCCCTAGAAACGATCTAGAAGGCCCCAAAGTCTGTGTAGAAGTGACAACTTTAATGAACTTGTTAATACAAGTCTTGGCTTAAGCAGTCCATTTTAAAATAAGGAACTTTTATTCTTTTATACAGCGGACAGAACTTGCAATTCTTTTTCCAATCACAGGAAATGTTATTTCATCATCATTGTAGGATAGGGAAATAAAACTCGCCCACACGTCATCATCTTCTTCCTCGCTACTCCAATATGACGCATCATAGTTGGAAAGGGTGAAGGATCCGTCGTTCACGCAATGTCCTGTAGGAATTGCATTAAATCCAAAGTCATCCGTACCGTTGCCGTCGATATCATCACTTACGTACCAACCGCTGGTTGAACGCAATTTTGAACCGCCCGAATTACCTAGGAATTTAACTAATGCATTCCAGTCTTTACGATTTGGCAACCTCCAACCGGAGGGACAAACGCCTCGTACCTTGTAGCCAGCATCGAAGGATGCCGCATCTCCACATGTCGTACCATACCCACAACCTTTACCTGTTTCGCTGAAAATCGCTGCGGAATCCATTGCCGCGCTCCACAGGTATAGTCGTCCGAACTTATCACAATAGCGATGATCGTGTTCCATGCAGTAACTTTGGGCAGAACCTATGTTATAAGCGTAGTTCAAGTTCTCGGCCATCCATACTTGATCGCCGATTGTGGTTGTTCTGTACTCCTTGTTGTCGCGGAGATCCGTAAGTTTGTTTGCTACGGCATCATACACGCTACTATCAACAATTGTCTGATTTTGAATTATCGCTGGAATGGTTTTATTGTCCTTTACACACCGGATTGAAATTCCACAATCCTTTGGGAGCATAGGAAGATTGACGTACATAGGATGATAACCACTCACGGTATAGGTTATGTAACTGTAATGATGGGAGGGAAGGGTGGTAAGTTCGGTGCTTGAATGGAACCTGGTCGTGGCAGGGTAAAACATCGAATCAATACCTAATGAATATCCTGAAGGAAGAATTGATAAGCCAAAAACATCTGTTGCGTTGCTACTAACAGACCATGCATTTGCTGACAAAAGCTTTCCACGTCCAGCTGAAGATGCAGAACCGCCAGTATATGTAATTCCAACAAGTTCAGACAGGGTTCTCCAGTCATAATTGCTCGGCAAACGCCATCCTTCTGGACAGATTCCTCTAACAAAACCCATTTCCGCAGTCCTAAATGGTGTCGTTCTCATCGCGCTGAATATTTCTGCGGAATCAATTGCTGCAGCCCAAGTATAAAGACGACCATATTTTTCGCAGCTGTCTGCAGTTAGATTGTAGCACAAGCTTCTTGCAGAACCATAGTTATAGTCGTAGTTTAGGTTCTCGGCCATCCAAGTTTGATCACCAATTACTACGGTCTTGTATACCTGTCCATCGCGTTCATCGGTAAATTCTCCGTATTTGATTGATGGGTTAAGGTACTGCCATGCGACTTTTGTGACGCTCCCTGGCTTGTCTTCGCCATCGGATGATGAAGAAGTTTCTGAACTGTCTGTACTGGACGACTCGTCCGTGGATGACGAACTTTGAACATCATTTCCGGCACTGCTAGAACTATCCTGAGCAGAACAGGAACTTATCAAGGTGGAATCAGAGGATTGTCTGTCGCTTGGATAAACGTCTTCCGAACTGCTGTAACGGTCCTCCGCAAGGCTATCCTGCGGAAGTTCTGCAGAATCCTCGTTTTTTGAAGAGGTTGATGATGCTCCGTCATCGCCACAAGCCGTCAAGGAGACTGTCGCGATAAACATTAGAAGGAGGAATTTAAAGGGCTTGGAAAACATTTTTTTATTGGATTTGTAGTTTTTTATAGTGGGTTTATGAACGACCATATTCATTACCAGTTAAGTTGAAATATATCCTTTTTTCCTGCTAAGTGGCACACCCTTGGGGCTTAAGTGGCCTCTTTTTTTATCGCGAGTTTAAGTTTTCTAGCATCATAGGGCAGGCAGGGTAAGCCAGGCGTTGCGGGGCGGCGTCTGAGCCCCGCAGTGGGGGTGCGCGGAAGACCCGGCCCTTTGGCAGGCTCAGGGACCTTGACCGAGCCTGGAGCGAGCCCTCCCCTTTGCATAAGCTTTCCCAAAACTGAAAAAAAATCACAATTTCATCCAACTGTCATAATATGACATTTAAAGAATATATATTTGAACTGCAGAAAAAAAGACCCGCAATTTCAAGCATGTTTGCGGGCAGGAGCGAAAGATGAGTAAAGATGTGCAGCCTGTTGCAGGCAAAAATGAGATTGTCGTGTACCAGCCGGAGGGCGGAGAATTTCATATCGAAGTCCGTGTTGAAAATGAGACCGTATGGCTCACGCAGGCGCAGATGGCAGAATTGTTCAACAGCACGCGAAACAATATCACCCTCCATATCAAGAATATTTTCCAAGAACACGAATTGGACGCCAATTCAGTATGTAAGGAATCCTTACTAACTGCAAATGACGGGAAAAAGTACAAAACGAAGATTTACAATCTTGATGTTATCATTTCAGTCGGCTATCGCGTAAAGTCTATTCAAGGAACACGTTTCCGTCAATGGGCAAATCAAGTACTTAAAGAGCATTTGCTAAGGGGTTGCAGCATCAACCAACGGCTGATATCTCACGAAAACAAGCTGGAGAACCATGATTCCCGCATAATCAATCTCGAAAAGCAAGTGGATTTTTTCGTGAAGACGAACTTGCCGCCAAGCGAAGGTTTGTTGCCTGCACATGCGCACTGGAGCGGCTACGAATTCGCAGTGCAGTTGGTGCGTTCCGCAAAAAAGGAAATCGTCATCATTGACCCGTATGCCAACGACATGGTTCTTTCGCTTATGGCAAAACGCGCCAAGGGTGTGAATGCGACGATCTATTCCGCTAGAATCACTCACGCTATGAGAGAGGAAGAGGCACGGCTGAATCGGCAATTTCCGACGGTCCACTTGGAGAACATGCGCGAAGTCCACGACCGTTTCGTCATCGTCGATGACGTAGTTTATCATGTAGGGGCGTCGTTCAAGGATTTAGGTAATCAAATGACGGCATTTTCAGTACTGAACTTCGTCACCAAGGAGCAGGTACTTGCGATGGTGAAATAGAAAGCTGCATTTTACCACTTCGGGGTCTTAGGGGTTTGACCCCTAGGAGAGAGGGTAGCGGAAGACCCGGCCCTTCGGCGGTTCGGCAGGCTCACTGACCTTTGGGATTTTGGCCGGGCCTGAAGCGAGGGGGATACTTCCCCCATTCAAGCACTATTTAAAATCAGTCCGGTTTTTCTTGATCCAGAATGCACCAGACTTTCCAGCTTGCATACACGTCTTTTTGCGGGCGGCACAGCCTGACAAAGGACGCAGTGCCCAGATTGCGCTTGATGCACGCTTTCGATTCGTTGTGGTATTTGATATACCCGCTGCAGGATTCACTTGCGCTCAGGTCGGAGGCAGGAGAATATCCCCGTTCCGTGCATGTATCGTTTTCAAAGATCCATGTATTTTCGCCGTCTGTAATTTTCACATTGTACTTCTCGATGTACAGTGTATCGGCGTAGTCGGAATTGGGATCGTCGCCGACAAATGTTACCAAGGCATCGTCTGCAAACATGCTCTTCGGCCAGCCGCTATGCGATTCGACAACAGGCGCAACATAGGTTGGATTCTTGACAGTCCATTCGGACACCGTAGAATCCGTCAGCTGCACAAGCTTTAGCTCATCTTCAAATTCCCTGTAATAATAGACGTCATCGCCGACCTTGATTTTTGCCAGGTAGGCATCCTTGGAGTTACGGCAACCGTCCCAGACATAGTCGGAGCATTCGTACAAATCGGCATATAGCAGCGAATCATCCTGAACAATGACGACCCTTTCCAAATAGGCCGACGTAGACATGAATCCGCCACCATACTCCCCGTTCGGTTCATCTATGATATAGCAGTATCCTTCATAGTCTCTCGGATATACCCAGCGGATATTCTTCGCGTTTTCGCCATACGATGTATAGTACGATTCATCAATCGGTTCATACTTGTACGTTTCTTGCTTTGCGCCCGTATCAACAGGTACAAAGTCGTACACGTCCGGTTTTACGCCCGTGGTATCGAAAGGCAACTTGTCATACTGCGGCAATTTGGATTCTTCGGAAGAGGAACTTTCAGGGGCGGCCGTTGCAGAACTGGTCGCCTGTTCCTGCGATGCGGAACTCGTCTGTGCCTCCTGGGACGAAGAACTTGCAGCGGGATCCGTCGCCGAGGAACCAGCCACATTTTCCGACGAAGAGCTTTCTGTTCCCGATGACGAAACGATCGAGTCATCCCCCGACGAACTTTCCACCGCAACAACTTCTTCCTGTTCCGGAGCCTGTGACGAAGTTGATTCATCGCAAGCGGCAAACAGGCACGCCGCAATGCCCGCCATCAAAAATTTTTTCACCATTCTATCCTCCTATTTCAGTTTACATACAAAATATACAAAAGGTTGCCCTTTCGCGGGCAACCCATTATAAATTGACGGTTCATTTTTCAGAGCAAGCGGCATGTTCCCATCAGCTTTTGGTGGTCTTGACGCTGTCGTTTTGTAGCTTAAGAATGATGTCGCCGGAATCCGGGTCCATCATCATGTCGAAGCTAGAACGAATGGTAAACTTGTAGCCCGCGACGTCATAGCATATGTCCAGCGAATGCACTCCACTCGCCAAGGGCATGAACTCCGAATACGCCAACCTGAACGCCTACGACAGCATCCAGGTGCACGGCGGTTCGGGCTACATGCTCGAATACGCTTGCCAGCGCCTCTACCGCGATGCACGCATCACCTCCATTTACGAAGGCACGACGCAGTTGCAGACGGTTGCCGCCCTCCCGCACATCACCACCGGTACCTACAGCCAGATGCTCGAGGAACTGGAAGCGGGCGAAGTGGCCGCCGAATACGAGAGCCTCAAGGCCCGCGCTAAGGCCATGGACGCGAAGTTCAACGAAGCCATCGAAGTTGTGAAGGCAGCGAACAACAACGAGTTCACCGACCTCTGCAGCCGCCACCTCTACGAACTCGCAGCCAACTGCGTGATGAGCCAGCTCATGCTCCGCGACGCCTCCAAGGCACCGGAACTGTTCGACAAGAGCATGAAGGTGTACCTGAACCTCGCCGAAGCCGAAGTCGCCAAGCACTACAACTTCGTGAAGAGCTTGAGCGTGGAAGCGATGGAGAGCTATAAGCAGGCATAAGCTGCTTCTTCGTCATTGCGAGGGGCGCCAGTCCCGAAGCAATCCATAAAGAAATTGCCCCGGCTCTAACGAGTCGGGGTTTTCTTTTTTCAAAAAACAGCCTATGTCATATTATGACATCCCCTCGTTTATATATTTATAGGGAGCGAGGTTCTATGCTGGTAACTTTCCTTATCGTGCTAGGCCTCCAGCTACTTGCAGCTTTGCTGTTTAGTAGCTATGGTCCCCTTTGGGGACATATCGGCTCTTTTCGGGGCTGGTGACGCAGGGGACGCCTGCGCCATTACCTTGCTGCTGAAAGTGCTGCCAATACTCATTTTCGTGGGGATTTTCGCGTCTTTAATGTTCTGTAGCGGGTAAAAACGGATAAAACTTAATACACTGTATTGCTCTTTTACTAACTTTTATATAAATTTTAGTAAAAAAAGGAGCACTTTATGGGAACCACAATGAATACAATCAGCGCAAGAATCGATTCAAAGCTCAAAACGCAAGCCGAAACCCTGTTCGACCAGCTCGGGATGAACATGTCTACGGCAATTACCGTTTTCTTGAAGCAGGTCGTCCGTCTCCGCAAGATCCCGTTCGAGATCGCCCTTGACACACCCAACGACGAGACCATCGCCGCCATGGCCGAAGCAAACGAAATCGCGTCAGGAAAACGCAAGGCCAAATCCTACAAGAACGCAAACGCAATGATTAAGGACATTCTCGACAAGTAAAGAATTTCGGGCAATGCGCTCATATTGACGCTGACGCGAACAGGTTCGCACAGCGATTTGTTCAAGAAATAGGAAGAAGGCGCAGGAGACGCCTGCGCCATTACCCTGTTGTTGAAGGTTCTTCCGTTCCTGATTTTCGTGGGGATTGCTGAGTCGCTTATGTTTTGCGGAGGGTGAAAAAAAAGACCGCAGCGGTTAGGCTACGGTCTGAATTTTTATGGATCCTATCGCGTCTTTACAGACGCTCCAGGATGACACTCTAGTTACTTCACCACGATGTTCACGAGCTTGCCGGGCACAACAATCGACTTCACGACGGTTTTGCCCGCCATAAACTCCTTGACTCGTTCATTGTCAAGCGCAAGCTTCTCAAGTTCGGCCTTGTCCATGTCCTTGGCGACAGAAGCCTTCGCGCGGACCTTGCCGTTCACCTGGAACACGACTTCGACGGTGTTTTCCACGGCCTTGGAGTGGTCGGCTTCCGGCCAGGCGACGTTCGTGAGCGATTCGTTGTGACCGAGGATGCTCCACATTTCTTCGGCGATGTGCGGGGCAAACGGATGCAACAGCTTGACGAAGGTTTCGCACGGTTCGCGGTAGCGCTTGTCCATCTTCATCATTTCGTTGTTGAAGATCATCAGCTGGCTAATCGCGGTGTTGAAGCTCATGTTTTCGATGTCGCTTGTCACCTTGATGACGGTCTGGTGCATCACCTTTTCGATTGCTTCCGGAGCGGTTTCGTCAACGAACACCGGGGCTTCATCGCTGTCGCCGACAACAGAACGCCAGGCGCGGCCGAGGAAGCGGTTCATTCCTTCGATGCCCTTGGTCTGCCACGGCTTCACGGCATCCAGCGGGCCCATGAACATTTCGTACAAACGAAGACTGTCGGCACCGTAGTCGCGCACCACGTCATCCGGGTTCACGACGTTCTTGAGGGACTTACTCATCTTGGCCACAATCTGCTTGAGCTCGATGTCAGTTCCCTTCTTGAAGAACTTGCCGTTCTTCTCTTCCACTTCGTCGGTGGGGACCTTGGAGCCAGCGGCATCTTCGTAAGCGAAGGCGAGAATCATGCCCTGGTTGAAGAGTTTCTGGAACGGTTCGTCGGTAGAGACGAGACCGAGATCAAACAAGACCTTGTGCCAGAAGCGGCTGTAGAGTAGGTGGAGCACGGCGTGTTCGGCACCGCCCACATAGAGGTCCACGGGCATCCAGTACTTTTCAAGTTCCTTTGC
>NZ_DFLC01000001.1:12093-13504 GCF_002374005.1 Fibrobacter sp. UBA3629
GCCCACTGCGGCATGGTGTTCGTTTCGCGGATACCCTTGCGGCCGTTCTTGTCCGTAACCTGGAGCCATTCGGTGGCGTTTGCGAGCGGGGACTGTCCGCCGTCACCCGGCTTGTAGTCCTTGAGTTCCGGCAACAGCACCGGCAGTTCAGAATCATCGACGGTAGAGATCTCGCCGTCTTCCCAGTGGATAATCGGGAACGGTTCGCCCCAGTAGCGCTGACGGCTGAAGAGCCAGTCGCGGAGCTTGTAGTTCACGGTGGCCTTGCCGATCTTATTGGCTTCGAGCCATTCGATGACCTTCGCGATGCCCTGCTTCTTGTTGAGGCCGTTCAGGCAAAGCGTGTCGTTCTGGCTGTTGATGTAGGTGCCGTCGGCAGCCCAGCAGGCTTCGCCGGCGAGGACCTTCGGGCGAACGTCTTCGGGGCAGCTTGCATCAGGTTCCATGATGCAGATGACGGGCAAGTTGAACTTCTTCGCGAAATCGAAGTCGCGGGTATCGTGGGCGGGCACGGCCATGATAGCACCCGTGCCGTAGCCGGTCAGAACGTAGTCGGCGACCCACACCGGAATCTTGGTGCCGGTGAGCGGGTTCACGGCGTAGCTACCGGTAAACACGCCGGTCTTTTCCTTGGCGAGTTCGGTACGGTCGAGATCGCTCTTCAAAGCGGCGGCGTGCACATATTCTTCCACGGCGGCCTTCTGTTCGGCAGTCGTGAGTTCCGGCACCATCGCATGTTCCGGAGCAACGACCATGTAGGTGGCACCGAACAGCGTATCGCAACGGGTCGTATAGACGCGGAGCTTCTTTTCGGTCGGCTTGCCGTTAGCGTCGGCAATCGGGAAATCCACTTCGGCACCGTAGCTCTTGCCGATCCAGTTCTTCTGCATGTCCTTCACGCCCTGCGGCCAGTCGAGCTTGTCGAGGCCCTTCAGCAGGCGGTCGCCATACAGCGGGATGCGCATGAGCCACTGCTTGAGGTTACGGCGTTCCACTTCCTTGGTGCCGCACTTTTCGTGGCTGCCGTCATTCAAAACTTCTTCGTTCGCGCAAACAATCTTGCAGTGCTTGCACCACCACACCTGAGCGTCGGCGTAGTAAGCGAGGCGCTTCCCATCCTTGTACTTGCGGACTTCTTCCTTGCCCTTTGCTTCGACATCGGCAGGAATCGGGAGTTCTTCGATGGGGCGGCCCTTCTGCTGGTCTTCATCGAACCAGGTGCCGTAAAGGCGCTTGAAAATCCACTGCGTCCACTTGTAATACTTCGGGTCGGTGGTGTTGACTTCCTTGTTCCAGTCGTAGCTGAGGCCGAGGCGCTTGATCTGGCGGCGGAAATTGTCGCAGTTTTTCTTGGTGGTAATGGCCGGATGCGTACCGGTCTGAATAGCGTACTGTTCGGCAGGGAGGCCGA
>NZ_DFLC01000001.1:13687-47932 GCF_002374005.1 Fibrobacter sp. UBA3629
ACGGGAACATGTCCAGGCAGTAATATTTGGGCTTGGACTTATCGGTGCCCGTCTTGAAAGTTTGATGTTCTTCCCAGTAGGCTTGCCACTTGGTTTCGATCTCTTGCGGATTGTACTTAGCCATGATTTATGTCCTTAATTTTTTCAGCGGGAAATCTAGAAAAAAACAATCTTTTACAACAGAGAATTTTCAGGAAGCCCTTTCATACCGGCACCTATTTTTTTAAATTTGGGGCCATGAAGTTGTTCAGGGCATCCATCGTCATCGTTTTTCTGGGATTTTTCTGTTCCTTTGCCGCCGCTCAGGAATATGAAGCCGAGGTCGATTCCGCGTGGATTGCCTCGCAGAATGGTGGCAGCACCGAAATGAACGACGGGAATGACGAACAGGCGCCTTCCTGCATAGGAGACGGATGCGGAGAAGCGGTCAGCGAAGCACCCGTTACAGACGCCAACGCAGAACCAAGCACAGAACCCGAGCCTCAGCAGCCAAAGGCCGTCGCCCAAAATGACGACGAGGAAGAAGACTGCACCCCCGCCGATTCCCTGCTTCCCGAATGCAAGGACAACACCACCACAAGCGACGATGACGACGAGGACGACGACACCTACGACCGCTACATCAACGAGAATTCCGACATCTCCCGCGCAAGCCGCGAAGGCTTCACCAAGGCTATCGAACTGGGATTCCGCCTTGGAGCGGGCATCAACAAGTCCTTCGGTCACAACGCCGAAGACTGGAACCTGGGTATCGAAGTGACCGGCGGCCTGATTGCGCAGATGAACATCGGCAACGGCGGTCTATCCTCCGTCGTAGAACTGGATTTCAGCTACCGCCGCTACAACTACGAAGCCGAATTCGTCTACGACGACTACAGCGAAAGCGACGAAGCCACCATCAGCATCGCACTCTTCGAAATACCCGTCATCCTGCGCTACGCCATCAACGAGGGCAACTTCTTCGTGGGGCTCGGCTTCGACCTCGGGCTCAAGCTCACCGACGTCTCCACGTTCAAGCAAACAATCGATACCAAGAAGGGCATCGAGGAAGAGGATCCCCACGACAACACGCTTCCCGCCGCCCTTCTCGAACTTGGCGGTATCGTGGACCTGGGCTACTTCATCGCAAGAAACGTCGCCGTCGACGTGAGGTTCCTGCAGAACTTCACGAACCTCCTGAACGAAGACGTCATCGCCGAAACGAGCATGCTGAAGACCACGCTTTACGGCCTGCACGTGACCGTCGGCGTCTCCTTCCTCCTCTAGCAAAACTTGAAACAAAAAGCCCCAAAAAGGAGCCATTTTCATGGTTTCTACGGGCCTTTCCTAGTAAAAAAAAGTTTGCCAGAGTCTTTTTCGCGAAAACAATTTTATTTTACACGAAAGATTTATCAGGTTAACCTAGGTTCAACTTCGTATTTATTATTATTCTAGCATGCAATCGAAAGTCCTCCCCTTCCTAGTTTCCGCCCTGCTGCTCTCTTCGGCATCTGCATTTGCAGTCGATTTCGACGAATTCGACGACTCCTCCGAATCTACATCCAACAGCGGTTCCGGAAACGAGACCTACGACGGTTCCACTGCAAGCGAATTCGCGGGCGACGAAGATTACGCCGCCGAATATGCGCAATACCGCAAGGAGAAGACTTCCAAGGCCGAAATCAACCGCCAGCGCACCGAAGGCTTCGCGCGCGCCATCTTGCTGGGTGTCCGCGGAAGCGCCGGCATCAACACGTTCTTCGGCGGCGAGACCGAAGGCTGGACAATCGGCTACCAGGGTGCAGCAGGCCTCATGGTCCAGATGCCGCTCGGCGTCAAGAACCTGAGCATGGTGCCCGAACTGGTCTTCAACTACCGGCATTACAAATACGCCATCGACACCGATTTCGGCGACAACGATGCAAGCCTCGACATCATGCTCTTCGAAATCCCGCTCATCGTGCGCTACACCTTTGTCGACTACAACATTTTCGTCGGCCTCGGCCTGAACCTCGGCCTTGCGCTCACCTCCTCTTCCGAATTCAACCAGAACATGGATTCGGGCGATGACACCAGGCGCGACAACACCATCAAGACCAACAGCTTTGAAATTGGCGGGACCGCAGATTTCGGATACATGCTTACGCGCTGGGTCCACCTCAACCTCCGCGTGACGCAAGGATTCACGAACCTTCTCAACGCAACCATCAACGCCGAGCGCACGTTCGAAAACTCAAACTTCCTCACGTTCTACGTGACCGCGGGCGCAAGCTTCATGTTCTAGCGGCTGACCTGCCGTTTCAGCGCCGCACGGCGCAGCTTCACGATTTCACGTTCGATCAGGAACTTTTCCACCGGGAAGAAGCTTTCGTGATCCTTGATGGCATCGACGTAGATGGCGTTCGCAAGTTCAGACTCTCCCGCAAGCATCGCGATGAGCAGCGCATTGCGCAGGAAGAACTCGTCCATCGCCTTCATCTCGTACTTCTCGTAGAAGTCCGCAACGAGGCGGGCCGCAGTCTGGTAATCCTTGGTGCGGGCGCATTCCATGATGTTGAACTCGTCGACAAACGATGACGGGAAGGCACCCTCGTTCACGAGCGTGCGGACCTTCACGTAGACCTCGTTCGTATCGCGGGCTTCCAGCGGGACCCCGCGGATCCACTCGATATAGTCGACACGGAACTTGACCCACAGGGGTGAAGATTCCGCAGCGGCCGGCAGTGCAGGCATGGCCGAGAGCGTCGAAACGGAATCGGGCTCGCTGTGCGTAAATCCCCTCGCGGAATCGAGCTTCGCCTGCACGTCGTCGAGGTAGGCGTTCAGCGCGAGCTGCTTGTAAGGGTCAACCGCATTCTGCATCATCTGCTTCACGCGGGCGGGGCGGCGCAGCGCGTTCTCCGCGGAATCGAGGTATTCGGGCCAGCACACTTCGCAGCTATCGAATACCTGCACGATATGCGCCTGCGAATGTACGAAGCGGGCTTCCTCCGCCTTGTTGTCGACCATCGGGGTGAATATGCTGTTCGGGGCCACACCGTCCATGAGCGACTGCACCATCTTGGAAGTGAACAGGAAGTTCTGTTCGCCGAAGAATTCCGGGTCGCGGTGGATGCGCTCGAATTCCTTCACGAGCGTGGAGTCGGTGCTGAAGCGCGAAATCGCCTTCTGGTAAACGGGCTCGTCGCTTGCGATAATGATGATATCGGGTTCCTCCGGCGCCTTGTACAGGCTCACGTACGGAAACGCGACATCGAGCGCCTTCAAGATGTTCAGGAACAGCTGGTCGTTGAACTCGTAGGTCTGTATCCACTGCACCCACAGGCCACCCGGCTTGATGTAACGGCGCATCTTGGTGTAGAACTCGTGACTGAAGAGGCTTGCCACGCCGGAGACCCACGGGTTGGAGGGCACGCTGATCATGAGGTCATACTTGCGGCGGTTCGTGAGGAAGAACGTCTGCGCATCGTCGATGTAGATATGGATGCGCGGGTCATCATAACCGCGGGAGTTCCACGGGTAGAATCCCTTCGCGAGGTCCATCATCTCCTGCTCGATTTCCACGCAGTCGAAATCCTTCAGGAGCGGGTCGGCAAGCAGGTAGTGTGCGCCCATGCCGCTTCCGAAGCCGACCATCGCGGCATCGTAGGGCTTATCCTTCACCGCCATGGGCATGAAGGCGGTCGCGGCCTGCGTGAGTTCGTCACCCTCGATGGGGCGCGAACGGTCCTTGCCGAGACTCGCATCCGCCTTGCCGTTCGTCTTGATGTAGTAGTGCACGTTGGATTCATGGAAACTGATGGTCGCCGTTTTGCCGTCGCGTACGATAATCTTCTCGTCCGGATGGAGATTCTTGTAGGCTCGGAACGCGCCCGAGGTAATCAGGTGCGGGTCAAAGTTCACGAAGATGGAGGGCAACACCATGAAGGCGCAAATCACGTAGAACGCGACGCTGTAGCGGAAGCGCTTGCGATAAACGACAAGCAACGCGAAGCCTATCGCGAAGTCGAGAACCGCGGCGAGCACGAGGGCGCCCTTGAGTTGCAGCAGCGGAAGCAGCAGGAGGCCGCCACCCGCAGAACCGAGAATCGAGCCGACCGTATTCCAGCCGTAGACCTTCCCGATGGGGGCTTCGCTCTTGAAGGCGCGCGTGAGGATAATCGTAATGAGCGGGAGCGTCATGCCCGCAAAGAAGCTCGTGGGAACCATCCACAGCACGGAGAGCGCATACTTGAAGAGGCTCCAGCAAACGTAACCGTCGTTCGTGGGGTTGAATATCTGGTTCGCCTCGTTCATCATCTCCCAGAACGGCTTGTGGAAGTAGAGCGTGCAGAGCGCGAAGAACGCCATCAGGATTTGCGCCATCGAGAGCACGACGAGGGAATCCTTCTTCAGGAGCTTGCCCGAGACGGCACTGCCTATGGCAAGCCCGAGAATGAACGCCGAAAGCATCTGGTCGAAGCTGTGGCTCGACGACCCCATCAGGAGGCTCAGCAGGCGAATCCACACGATTTCATAGACAAACGATGTGAGGCCGGTGATACCCGCAATCCAGAACCAGGTAGACTTCGGGGGCATCGCAAGCTTGTGTTCTGCCGCGTAGTCCTCGTTCAGGGGCTCGCGGGCAACACTTACCCCCTCGGCGGCATCGCCTGGAAGTTCATCCTCGTCATCCTCGTGGTTCGGCGACGTGGTAAACCCGATAAAGCCGAAGATCATCGCGAGCAAGAAGTTTATCGAAGCGGCTACACACAAGGTAACATGGTTCCCGAGAACCGGAATGAGCATGTAGCTCGTAAAAAGGATGCCAATAGCGGAACCGAAACTATTCGTGAAGTAGAGCATCGGGAGCGAGACTTCCGCGCCGCTCTTGCGCATGAGACCCGCAGCAATGAACGGGAAGGTCATGCCCACCGCAATCGCAATCGGGAGGGTCGAACCCGTGGCAAGCACAATCTTTGCTATTTCCGCACCCGTGAACCCGAGACCCGCAACCCACTCGCTATCGAAGAAGAATCCCGTAAGCGCATTGTACAGCGGGTGGTAGGCCACACCGCCAATCCCGATGGCAAGTTCCACCGCGGCATACCCGAGCAGCGGGCGCCTCACCTTCTCGACCATCTTGCCCGCGACAAAGCTGCCTATGGCAAGCCCGCCCATGTAGATGCAGAGCGTGAGCACCTGGCCGTAGCTGGAATGCCCGAGAAAGAGTTTGAGGTACCGCGCCCATGAACCTTCGTATATGAGGCCAGCGAACCCGGAAAGGGCAAACAGGAAATAGATGAGAACGTTCATGGGCTCCCCCTAGAATCAGTTTTTCTCAAACGAAATTGACTTCATCGCACGCACGACGTAAGTTTCGAGGTCGGCGCCAGCAAACGAACTAGCCATGACTACAAACAGGTTGTTGTTCGCCGTGAGCATGGCTCCCACGCTCTCCCTGTAGCCTTTCACTCCAACCATGTTGATAACGCCAAATTGTTTTTCGGTGTCATAGCGAGCGGAAACGACCTTCCCGCCCTTCAGCGGATCGAACGTGTTGAACGAATAGTCGCTGTCCCATTGCAGGAAGTATTTCACGAAGGCTTCCGCATTCGCCATCGGGGGCGGGTTGAACGTGGAATCCTTGTCCAAGAAAGATGCAGGCATGCCGCGGTAGTTCAGCGTGACGCCGTGCTGTTGCAGGGACACCTTGAACACCCTCTGTTCCATGGAAAAGGCCTCGAAGCGATAGCCCCACTCCTGATAATAGCCGAAGTTGAACGGGATGTCGATTTCCACGGCTTCGGGCACCGGCGATTTCACGTAGTAATCTCCCAGCCAGAAATGCTTGCGGATGGAAACCGCATTCGGATTCGCACAGCCGAGCATCATGAGGGACGCAAAGGCAAGCAGGCCCAAGACAAACTTTTTATACAACTTCATAATGTACTCCTCGCCAATCCGGCATAAAAAACTTCTACGGACAAATAATAACTAATCCGCTTTCTTTTCCGCGGCCTTGTCGCCTTCCTTCGGTTCCGTTTTCCACGGCGTTAGACCGACGACATTTTCCACGGGTATCGAAAAAGCAATTCCCTGCCCCATCGTGTCGAGGCCCGCCTTCTGGTAGAGGGCGTGGAGCACGGCATCCTTGATTTTTGCATCCACGAGAATCATCACGATTTCCTTTTCGGGCTGGATGGCGATGTGGAAGAACGATTCCGCCTCCTTGTTCGCCGTACCGCGCGCATTCAGGATAGTGCCTCCGCGCGCGCCGGCATCCTTCGCCGCTTCCATCACGGTCTCCGAGAAACCGTTATTCACAATGCACAGGATAACTTCGTGGTTGAATCCGCTCATTTTTCGTTCCTCCGTACCGCATCGCGGTTGTCGCTCAAGAAGTTGAAGATGGACTTGCCGATGATGCTCGACATCGGGATGGTGTAGGCAATCCCCTTGCCCCCCGCAATCGTGTTGAATTTTTCGGCGAGGCTGTCGAGGGCCGCGCGCAGGTGGTTTTCGCCGATAACGCTGAAAATGACCGCGCGTTCGGAATCCGCGAGACCCATCGCCGTCGCAATTTCGCGCGGGGCGGTACCATGGCCGAACACGACCATCTGCATGTTCACCCCGAAGGACTGGATATGGTCCATGTAGAAGTCCGCCTTCGCACGGTTCACGATGGTAACGAGAATCTTGAGACGATTCATGGATACACGCGAACGTCCATCCGCCTTCCCGTAAAACCTTCTCGCGATTCCTGTTCTCTTGGATTCAGCCATATTCCAACCTACACAAAATCTATAATCTGCTCGTCGTCGGCGTCCTGGATGCGGCGCATCATCATGCGGTTCTTCAGCTTGTTTGTCGCGATAGCCTTGAAACCAAGCACCTGGATTGTGATGAGCGGGGTCATCGCGACCATGGCCACAATGCCGAACGCATAGCTCAACACGGACTGTCCGCCATCGTGAATCACGGAGCACGCGCCGATAGAAAGCGGAAGGATAAAGCTCGACGTAAGCGGACCGCTCGCGACGCCGCCCGAGTCAAAGGCGATTGCCGTGTAGAGCTTGGGCACAAAGAACGAGAGCGCAAGCGAGATAAAGTAACCGGGAATGAGGTAGTAGATTATCGGGAAGCCTACAATGATGCGGATCATCGAAAGCCCGATGGAAAGTCCGACACCTACCGAAAGCGCGACGAGCATGGAACGCTTGCTCACGAGGCCACCGGTAATATCCTCGACCTGCTTGTTGAGCACGTGGACAGCGGGTTCCGCAAGCACGACCACCATGCCGATTACAAATCCGGATGCGACCAGCGCACGAGGCAACTTCGCAAGCTCCATTCCGAGTTCAAAACCGATGGGCATGAACCCGACCGTCACCGCCGTAAGGAAGACGACGAGACCGACAAACGTGTAACCGATGCCGAAAGCGATTTGCATGAGTTTTGATTTCGAAAGCCTAAGCGCCACGGACTGCAGTACCATGAAGAATCCGACAATGAGTCCAAGCGCCACGAGAACTTCCTTGGCGACTGCCGCAAGCGCCGGGACAAAGTTTTCGCCGAGGTTCGCATCGATGGAATAGCTTGCCGGAGAGAGCTGGTACGTGAGGTCGCCCTTCGAAAAAAGCACAAGGCCCATGAGTGCGATGATGGGGCCGATGGAGCAGAGGGCGATTAGGCCGAAGCTGTTCTCGTTCGCATTCTTGCCGCCGATGGCGCCGGCGACGCCCACGCCGAGCGCCATGATGAACGGCACCGTGATGGGGCCGGTCGTCACGCCGCCGGAATCGAAGGCGAGCGGCACGAACTGCTCCTTGCCGAAGGTAAGCATCAGCATTCCGAGCATGAACAGCACCATATAGAAAAAGATGATGATAGAAGAAAGGTCCTTGCGCCACACAATCTTCACGATGGCAAGGAGCAGGAAGAGCCCAACACCCACGCCGACCGTCACGATCAAGAGCACAGGTTCCACGGCGTTCTTCACCTGCTCGGCAAGCACGGAGAGGTCAGGTTCCGCAACCGTAATCAGCACTCCCATCACGAAGCAGACCGAAAGGAGCAGCAAAAGCTTGCGCGACTTGGTAAGGCCCGAACCCACTTGTTCGCCCATCGGCGTCATGGCGAGGTCGGCGCCCAGGTTGAAAAGGCCGATTCCCACTACCAGGAACACAGCGCTCACACAAAAGACGACAAGCTCCTTGAGCGAAAAATCAACGAGCGGCGTGAACGAAAGCACAAGGACAATCAGCGTCACAGGCAATACGGACGCGAACGCTTCCTTCAGCTTTTCAAACAGAATTTTGAACATTACTCGCCCAGGTACTCCACCGCGAAAATGAGGGTCGCGCCGCCTGGAATCGGACCTGCGCCACGGCTTCCGTAACCGAGTCCGGGCGGAATCATGAGGATTCGCTTTTCACCCGGGAGCATGCCCGCCACGCCAAGGTCCCATCCGCGGATAACGCGTCCGCCGCCAAGCGGGAAGGAGAAAGGCTGTTCGCGGTCGCGGGAGCTATCGAACTTGTATCCGTTCGTGAGCCAGCCCGTGTAATGCACCTTCACGTTCGCACCGGCCTTGGCAGGTTCGCCTTCGCCCTGCTGGATGACCGCATAGCGGAGACCCTCGGAGCCGTTCTCGAAAGAGAGCGTCGTCGTATCGGGGAAGAAATCCATCTTGGCGGCAATCTCGGGATCGACCATCGATTCAACAAGTTCGACACGGAACACGAGCGTGGAGTTCGGCGGAATCATCGTAAACGCGGTGGCTCCATAGCCCATGGACGGACTCACGCGCAGCCAGCGCACGCCGCCTTCGCGCATGCCGTCAAGGCCTATTTCCCAGCCCTTGATCATCTTGCCCGCGCCAAGCACCACCTCGAAAGGCTTGCCGAGATCCTTGGAACTTCCGAACTTGCGGCCACTCAGGAGCCAGCCCGTGTAATGCACCTTCAGGTTCGAGCCGGCCATCGCAGGCTTGCCCGTTCCGGCCTTCTCCTCAAAAATCTTGAGGCCCTTGTCCTTGTCCTGCCACTTCATCTTGTTCACGTCGGCAGGGAACACGTCGGGTTCCATGGGCTTTTCGGCAGCCACCAGTTCCACTTCGAAGTAGAGGTCGGAATAGGGAGGAATTCCTTCGAGGGAATTTTCGCCATACGCCATGGTGTAAGGAACCGTAAGCTTGCGGACTTCGCCCACCTTCATGCCGAGGAGGCCCTTGTCCCACCCAGAAATCACCTGGCCCACGCCAATCGTGAATTCGAGAGGTTCGCCGCTAGCGTATGTATCGGCAAACGGAACAGGGCCCGTCGCGGTCGGCTCTTCCGAAGCGGAATCCGCAACGGACGTGTCCTTCGGCGCCGCCTTTACCGCAGAATCCAGCTTGACCGTATCTGCCGCCACGTCTGCATAGAGAAAACCCTTGTAGTGCACCTTGATCAGTTGGCCCGCACGAATCTCGTCGCCATCGCCGGTTTTGACCACTTCCACATTGTACGGAACCGCCCAAGCCATGCACGCCAAGCCAAGAATCAGAAAAATCTTCAATTTTGACATAAAATCTCCTACCCCACAAGATAGAAAAATGCTAGTTTTTTGAAAAAAGAGAAATTGCAATATAGAACGGGAAGATTATGCTATCAGTCATCATCGTCATCGTTATCATTATCCTGTCCATCATCCTGGCAGGAATCGGCGCCTACGTGGTCATCCACAGCTCCGACGAAAAGGAAGAAGTGAAGCCGGTCATCGACGTTTCCGGCAAGTACGCCGTCGTAGTCCGTCCCGCCCGCGAATCGATTACCGCCGTGAAGCCCTCGGACAATTCCATCCGTGCCTGGCTCGAAACGCAGGAACAGCTCACCCCGGAACAGCGAGAGCAGTATCTGGAACAATGGAAGGCGAGCATCGAGGAAACTATCAAGACTATCGACGAAGGCGACCAGAACGGCACCGTCACCTACCGAATCGAACTTGGCCCCAAGGGCAAGGAATACGTAAAATTCGTCCACGAAGAGAATTTCATCACCCGCGAACAAATCCGCAACCACGCAGAAATCCTACCCCCCTACGTCCTCGGATGCGACTGCAGGCTCCTGCCCAAGCAGCCCTGGGAAAACCCCAGCAAGTCCGGATGGAAGGCGGTGGTCCCCACCCACGGAAGCACCTACGATGTCCCGGACTGGAGGCAACTTGTTTAATTCCCTAAGACCCGCACTATTCGCCTTTTTCGTAGCGCCCGCAATAGCCCTTGCGGCCGGTTCTGCCATCATCACGCTCGAAATGCCCGTCGGCGCACGCCAGCTGGGCATGGGCGAAGTGGGAGCAGCCCTCGCCGACGACGCGTCGGCCATGTACTACAACCCCGCAGGACTTGCGTTCGGCCCCCTTTCCGACGAATGGAAGGTCTCGTATCCGGCAGATGCCAAGACGACCCCGCACTTCACCAACATGGCCAGCCGTTCCAAGAACGGGTTCTTCTCCAAGAGCGAACTCTGGGCCGGTACCGTGAACGGGATTCTCAAGTTCGACGGCGAACAGTGGATCAACTACCACACCGTCACGCTCCAGGGCAACGCGAAGGTGAAAGACGCCGTGCGCGTATTCGCGGGCACCGAACGCGGACTCGACGAATACACCCGCCAGGTCAAGAAATTCAACGACATCAAGAACGCCGACGACGAATCGCACGTCGTGGAAGTAAAGATTCCCTGGGACCTCGTCGTGAAGGATACGATTACTGCCATCCTCTACGAGAGCCGCACCGAAAAGCTCTGGGTGGGCACCCCGAAGGCGCTCTACCGCTTCGACGGCAAGGCCTGGAAGAGCTACGAGAGCGAACTCGGTTCCCACCGCATCACTGCGCTCGAAAACCAGGGAGCCTCGCTCTGGATTGGCACCGACAACGGACTTTTCCTCTACCGTAACGGCCAGTTCGAACAGAAGGGCAAGGTGCTCCCGAGCCAAAAGATCAACGACCTCGTGTGGTCGGAAAGCCGCAAGGAACTTTTCGTCGCAGTCGACGGAGCGGGCATCGCAAGGCTCGTTCCCAAGAAGAGCGTAAACGACAAGGACCGCTGGAGCCTCTTCAACGAAGAGGACGGCATCATGGACTTGCACCCGACCGCACTCGCCGTCGACAGTTCCGCCCATGTATGGGCTGCGCATAACGGGGGGCTAAGCCACTTCAACCTGCGCAAGTGGGAACAGGTGAAATTCGAAGGGAACGTGGTGAACGACATCTCCGTCGACCAGAAGGGACACATCTGGATTGCTACCGACAAGGGCGTGTGGCGCCACCTGCCGGACTACGCGACCGCAAGCGGACGCAAGGCCGAACTTGAACGCGGAGTCGCCGAACAGGAAGGCAGCGTCAAGAAGGACGACGAGTGGCTCCACTTCCATTCCGGCAACGGCCTTTCCACGAACAAGGTCTGGAAGGTCCTGCCGCAGGGCGGAGACGTCTGGTTCAGCACAGCAAACGGCATGGAACTCTACAAGGACGCCGACTACCAGCTTGTCGCCTTCTACGAAAAGCTTTTGCCCGTCCTCAACATTCCCGACCTCTACCACCTCTTCGGGGGCATGACCATTCCCATTGCGGAATGGGGAACGCTCGGGTTCTTCGTGAATTTCGTGAGCTTCGGTTCGACAGTCGTTTCCGGCGATGTCGACATGGACGACCTCGTAGCCTACAACAGTTCCGAAATCGTCGGCGGCGTAAGCTATGGCACGCGATTCCCGAACAACTGGGGCCTGGGCCTCAGCATCAAGTTATTCTATTCCGACCTGAGTTCCGGAGCGGGCGCTGGCGAAGAAGAAGCGACCACCTTCGGCTATGCATTCGACATCGGCGTACTCAAGAAAGACTTATTCATAGACAAACTAAATTTCGCGCTTGTCCTTGCGAATATCGGTCCGAGCGTCTACTATGTGGACAAGACCATCGAAGACCCGATTCCCCTGACTTGGCGCCTCGGCCTTTCGTACGAAATCCTTTCGCTTGCCGACTACAAGCTCACTATCGCGGCGGACTACAACCGCGAAGTCGTCTACGACGACGACAAGGGAAACCCGGAACCGTTCTACATCAGCTGCTGGAAATCCATCGGGCATCCCGAACGCGGAGGCCACGGATTCGAAGCGTTCAAGAACTCGCTCATGCAGGGCGTCTTCAACGTCGGTTCCGAATTCATCTACTCGAACACCATCGCACTCCGCCTCGGCTATCTCTACGACCAGACCGGTAAGCGTAACGAGATGGACTTCGGTTTCGGCCTCATGATTTCGGACATGCTGCAGTTCGACTTCGCGACCATCATGGACGTGGGCGACAACGACGGCGTGCGCGATGGACAGATGCGCTTCGGCATGCTGTTCAAGTTCTAGGCAGATATTTACGCTTTATTCCACGCGCTCGAGAATCACGAGTGCGCGGTCCTGCGTGCTGTTCGGGATAGTGTAGAAGTGCTTCGCAATTAGCTTGTAGCCGAAATCTTCGGGGTGGAAAACCTTCAGCTCGTCGGCGACACCCGGACCCTTCATAAAATACACGCGGCCACCGACCTTGAGCGAATTCGCGAGGCGAGGCAGCGTCTTTTCCATCCATTCGAATGCGCGGCTGATGACTCCGTCGACCGGGATAGTCATGCTCCGGCTCGTCACCTTGTGGCCGAACACGTCGATACCCCTGAGGCCCATCTTCTCGATGACCATGTTGAGGAAGTTGATGCGGTTCGGACGCGGCTCGCAGAGCGTAAGACGGATATGCGGATTCACGAGCTTGAGCGGGATTCCGGGGAATCCGGCTCCGCTGCCGACATCGATCATGCGGGCGGGCCACTCGGGAACATAGGCGTTGATGAGCGTGCAGTCGGCGTAGTGGCGCTCCACCATCGTCTCGAACGCGTTGAGGCGCGTCAAATCCTGGTCGTCGTTGTTTGCACGCAGCAGCTGATGGAACTCCCAAAATTGCGCAAGCGTCCCGGGTTCGAGTTCAACGCCGTAGTAATGCAACAGCTTGTCGAGGCCTTCCAGCGAAGGCTTTACGCGCTTCCCGTTAAACAGCGGAAAGTCGGTGCGCGGGGCCTTGAGGTGCGGGACGAAATCGCGCCCGGCGGAGCTCCCTGCACGGGCGGGAGTGCGGCCGGACCACTTCTTTGGATTCTTATGCCAGGAATCGCTTGCCATGGCCCAAATTTAAAAACATAAACGCAGCCTCTAAAAAAAAACGGGCAAAACGGCACATTTTGGCCGCGAAATCGTTTTTATAGGTAGAGGCAAACATGAAAGCAAAAAAAGAGCGGTGCGGAACCGCAAACAGAACCCTGGCAAAGGCCATCGCGATGCTTTGGGCCATTCTCCCGCCCGCGCCCCATTCCGCAGGGCTGTCCGAAGCGCAAATATTCGAATGGTGGGACGACGGGACCATCGAGGCGGAGGAGGCGAACGAGATGCTTTCTCTGCTCGACGAGGGCAACGCACAGGAGGCATGCGCACTCGCCGAAATCTATGCGAGCGAACCCTGCGAGATGAAGGCCGCAAGCAGGAAGCGCACCCCGAAGGCGCAAAAAAAATACGGAGGGCACCTTGCGGCAAAAATGAGGTTCGATTCTGCAGGCCACGTCGATACCCACCGCGAGGAATTCCTCTTCAACCTCCACAGGCTAACGCTGCGGCTCGGCACGCAGGAGCTGCTCTCTTACAAAAACAAACATGGAGAGGCGCACTTCGGGCAGATTTCCACACGAGAACTCAAGAGCGCCATACCCACCGACACGCTCTGGGGAACCGCACTCGCCTACTCCTTCGGTACGCCGAGCCGCGGCACATTTGACCTCGGCGGACTCATCGACACTTCCGGAACCTCGCGGGCTCATGTCGGGTACACCCTCGGCAAGGCGTTCGCGGCAGGGGCCGCGCTGTGGAAAACCGCAGACACGTATTCCGTCATGGCGCAGGCCGGCTTCCCCTTCGGGCAAGTCGCATACTGGCAGCTATTCGGAGCAGGCGCCCCGCTCATAAAATACCAGCTACACGGCAGGGATTCATCGTCCGTCTCCTGGCGCACCACCGGCTACATCCACGGTGACAGCGTTCCCCAGCCCACTCGCCTGAGCGCAAGCATCCTCAAGAACCGATTCTGGACAACGCAGAACCTCACGTTCCGCGCCAAAGAATTTTTCGACACGCGGGTCTCGGCGAGCGTCCGCATCCTATCGCCGCTTCACTCCGACAGCATTTCGGGAAGGCTTTCGCTGGACGTCGAAAGCGGCCCTCCGTCCCTGCGCATCGATGCGAAAGCGACTTGCCGCGAAGCCTCGGAAGATTGCAGACAAACTATTTATCAAGGAACATTACAGTCCGCATTCGACTTCGGCACGTTCAAGGCGACCTTCGCAGGCGGCGCCCGGACCGAGCACGACCGCACCGACGCGACATGGAAACGGCCGCGCCTCGAAATCGGCGCCACCGTTTCCGAAAACCTCCCCGGCAAGCGTGAAAACCTGTTCAGACTCTCGCTCGTGGCCCCCGACTCGCACCCTCTCGACAACACGCAAATCCGGAGCGAGACGCGCCTGTCCGGCGACTTCCTGGAGTTCACCCTCATCGCCACCTTCAAGAAAACCGGCGGAGGGGAAATCCGACCCACGCATGCGCAAATTTCTTCAAAAATCCTGTTCTAACCCGCCCGTAACCAGCCCGTAGCCACCGTGTACACCCCGAAATTCGGCGATTTTCGCCTAAAAAAGCCACTTTTGGGGATTTGCCATGTTCACGGCCGTAAACAAGAAACCTACGTTTTTTATCGACACGGGACCCGAAAATAGGTATCTTATAAGTACCCAAACACTCCCTGACCCCTTTAGGTTACCTCCTTTACCTGAAGGGGTCGTTTTTTTATCTTTACGGCATGATTATCGCGACCATCATCGGGGCAGTTTTCTTTCTGCCGTCCATCGCACTGAACGTGGCACTCGCGTTCGGCGCACCGCTCGGCATGTACGCCATGAACGGCCGCAACAAGGTGGTGCCCAAGGAAGTGCGCAAGGCGTTCATCGTCCCCATCTGCATGCAACTTGTCGCAATGTTCGTGCTGCTTAGCGCGGGCAAGGTTCTCCCGATGCTTTTCCCGTTCGAAATTACGCGCATCCTCGCATTCTTCTTCGCGGTCTACCTCACGTTCTACACGGCGACGGTGCTTTTCAGCACGAGCCACAAGGAAAAGACCGTCATGGGGCTTTTCGCCATCGTCGCGACAGTCTGCTTCTGGATTACCGCGTTCGGCACGCTCAACTGGAACTAGCAAGAGGATTGCGGAATGCCCGAAGCATATCACAACTACCAGCGCGATCTAGGTTACATCATCCGGTGGAACCAGCGCAAGGGTATTGTGCCCACGCTCCTGATGCATGCCTGCTGCGGGCCCTGCAGCACCTACTGCATCGAGTACCTCTCACAGTTCTTCAAGATAACGATTTTCTACTACAACCCGAATATCGCCCCTTCCGAGGAATACGCCCACCGCGTCGCCGAAATCAGGCGGTTCGTAAGCGAATTCAAGACAAAGTATCCGGTGGAATTTATTGAGGGCGAATACGACCCCAAAAAATTCTACGAAATCGCGCGCGGACTCGAAGACGAGAAAGAGGGCGGCAAGCGCTGCCGCAAGTGTTTTGAGCTGCGTCTCGGCGAAACGGCAAAGCTCGCGAAGGAGATGGGATTCGACTATTTTACCACGACACTCACCATCAGCCCCAAGAAGGACGAGCAGGTGCTGAACGTGGTCGCGAAGGAACAGGGCGCAATCTACGGCGTCAAGGCGCTTCCCAGCGACTTCAAGCGCAAGGGCGGCAACAAGCGATCCATCGAGCTTTCCGCCGAATACAACCTCTACCGTCAAAACTACTGCGGCTGCGCCTATTCAAAACGCGAAGCCGAAGAGCGCGAAGCCAAGAAAAGCGAAGGCGCTACACCCTAGAACCAGTAGCCGATACCAATCTGGTATTTCAGCAGCTTGTAGTAGCTACCGCCCATATACTCGTCGGATTCCCAGAGAACCCTAGTTGTCGTCTCTTCCGTCTCTGGGTCAAAGCGCATCTCAACTTCCTCGGAATGCATCGTGAGACATTTCTTGTCCCCCTCGACCAAGTCGGTAAACTGGAACGACACACGCGCATCTATCGAAAGCCCGAAATCGAACATGTGGCCGACTCCCGCGACGACACCCGCACCGAAGCGTTTGTCCTCGTAGCACCTGTCGTTCCGATACTTTTCGGGCAAAATGTAGTCCTCGTTCATGCGAAGCAGAATGTCGACGACCGGTCCCGCTTCCAAGAACAGCGCTGACGTGCGCCACTGCGCCATTACCGGGATTTCCAGATAAAAAAACGAATTTACGTCGTAGCCTTCCCAGTAGCCGCCACACGATTCCTCGCCTTCGAGAGCCGCACAAGGGATGCCGATTTCGCCATAAGCATAGAAGGTGCGGTAATCCAACCCCAGCGCCGTATGCAGGTAAAAGTTATCCGTAAACCCATGCGAGAAATCGACCGAAAATACCCCGCCCGGCCCCGAGATGTCGGGATACGGTCCCCAATTTGCATCGGTCATAAGATTCGAAATCTGCGCCCCCAGGCGAACTCCGAACAATTTGCCATCCGACTTTCCGGCAGCATGTACGAGCAGAGGCAGGCAAAGGGCCAACGCCACCACGCCTCCTGCAATTTTTCTCCAGACCATAATTCCTCCTAACTTTTTCCTTTGCGCCTAGCGTGCGCAGAGCGTCATTCGTTCTGCTCGCGGCCGAGAATGCCGTCGATGCAGGCCTCGAACTCGCGGGAATTCATCCGCCTGTACGTAAACGCGCCCGAACTCGACTTATATAAGTAATCCGCATTGCCGTCCGAACACATTTCGGGCAAGGTCGTTTCGCGGACCGTCCCCACGCAGCTCACGTCGCCCGACTTGAGCGTTACGTGCAGGCTGTCGCCATAGCGGGCGTAATCCACGGTCAAATCGAACGTCATGTCGGCATAGGCAAACTTCATCGCAGTGTTCGTCTTTTCCAGGATTTCGACACCAGAGCGTTCCTGTCCGTATTTCGTATCCGAATAGTAATAGGGCGTTTCCAGCTGGATGGAGCCGCCGTCCCCGAGGAACTCGAACAGCTGGTCCACAAAGACCGTCTGCATGTAGTCGTAACCTTCGCGATCCGCGATGCGGTATTCCACCCTGTCGCCATCGAACTTGAAATACTGATCGTAACCATCATTCATGCAGTACATCTTGTCTTCACGGTAGCGGCACTGCGTATTTTTCCAGATTCCATCCAGCTTACCCGACGTACCGCCCACGAAGATAAACGATTCCTCGTATCTCTCCTGGTCTACTTCGTACGGATCCGGTTCATAGATTCTCGTGAGCAAGAGCGTATCATCCCGGAAACCGTAGGCATACGTCTTCGAATCCGCGAAATAGAAATCCCAGTCCCAGTCAAAAGCATCGCCTTCCTTGATGCAACCGCCGAGCGTTTCCAGCACTATCGTGACCGAATCCTTCTTCTTATCCACATCCACTTTGCCAGATGCAACAAAGCGAGCCGCATTATAATAAGGGGACAAAGCCTGCTCCACCCCAGGCGAGGCAGATTCACTGGCATCCCCACAGACAAACCAGTCCTCGGTAAAACCGACGCAACCGGAAAGTACCAAGCTCAGAGAAACTAGAATCCCGGACAGGGATTGTTTATTGCAAATAAACTTTATATCAAGCATCTTTTTCTCCAAGTGGTGAACTGAGAGGGAACAACTGTAAATTTAATCTATAAACGCGATCGTAAGATTCGACTTTCGAAAGAATGCCCTTGACTTTCTCGCGAAAGCGGTCCACTTCTTCGGAAAGGTGCCACAGGGTCTTTTCGTCCACGCCGAAGGTAAGGCCCGAGATGTTGCGGTCTTCGCGGGATGTGTAATCGATTGCATCGGCGGCAAGCATCGCGAGCTGTTTCTGCAGCGCAAGGATTGCGCTCGAAATCAACTGAGGGTTGCCCGACAGGCCCTTGTTGGTCTGCACGTAGGATCCATCGGGTTTCAACTGCAGCAGACCCGCCTGCACCATAAGCGTAAGCGCATTGCGGACCTCGCCCGCCGTCACCTCGGGCACGCACATCTTGGCAATTTCGGAAGGCTTGGCACCCGGCATAATCGGAGCCAGTTCGCGCACCACCGGATTCACCCATGACTTGAAATAGTCGAACGCCTCGGCTCCCAGGATGCGCACCCCATTCTCCTCCACCAGGGCGCGCATCCGGGAATAGATTTCGAGACGAACTTTCTCGTCGGACTCATCGCAGTATTCCACCAGCAGGCAAAAATACTGCGAACTGAATCCCGCAAGGCCCATGGCACCGGCCACCTTCACCGCCCCAACCCGGCTCAGGCGCGTCTTGCCGTCACAGACAAGCTTCAGGTATCCCGACGACGTGAACCCGGCGAGTTTCGCGAACTCACGCCACGAAAAATACGAGACCCTCTTGCGTTCCCCGTAATAGTCCCGCATGTATTCGCGGTAATCCACATATTCCGTTATCGGTTTCATGGTTCCTCGTCTATAATTTACCTAATCTATGAAACAAAATCAACAAAATTTTAAAATTTTCAATAGTTTTTTATGATTTTTGCGTTTTTTCGCGCTTTTTATGAAACACCCCGTTTCATAAAGGGCAAAGGCAAGAGCCAAACGGCGAATTAAATTGTATATTTCGCCCGACGATTTGTGTATCAAACCGCCACGTTCGAATCGAGGCAAAAAGATGGAAATCAAGATTCTCCCTCAGCCAGACGATGTCACGTGCGGACCGACCAGCCTTCACGCGGTGTATTCGCACCTTGGCTACAAGATACCACTCGAAAAGCTCATCTCCGAAATCGAGTTCCTTGAGGAAGGCGGCACGTTGGGCGTCTTTCTCGGAATCGACGCTCTCAAGCGCGGGTTCAAGGCGACCATTTATTCGTACAACCTCAAGATTTTTGACCCCACCTGGAGCAAGCTGAAGATGCCCGAGCTCCGCGAAAAGCTGGAAAAGCTCCACAAGGCAAAGCACGCGCCCAAGCTACGCAAGGCCATCGAAGCCTATATCCGCTTCCTGGATTTGGGCGGGACCGTCGCGACAGCCGATCTGCGCGCGAGCATGTTCGAGCACTACTTCAAGCGCGACATTCCCGTCCTCTGCGGGCTCAGCGCCACCTACCTCTACCGCAGTCCCCGCGAGTATACCAACGACAAGGACCAGTCCGTTTTCGACGACATCCATGGCGACCCCATGGGGCATTTCGTGGTCCTCTACGGGCTCGACCAAAAGAAGCAATTCCTCGTTGCCGACCCCGACTGTACCAACCCCATGGCAAACGGCCCCTACTACAAGGTCGACAAGTTCAGGCTCATCCATAGCATCCTCCTCGGAGTCATGACCTACGACGGGAACATCCTCGTCGTAGAAAAGAAATAGCGCATGAAACAGAAATTCCCGGCACTCGTCATTACCTGCGAGCACGCAAGCAACGCCGTGCCGAGATTCTTGCACATCCCGAAAGAGGTCCTCGAATCCCACCGAGGATACGACATCGGCGCTTATGGAGTCTATCGCAGGCTCGTCCGCAGGCTGCATCCCGATTTCTACATCGCAGGCAAATTTTCGAGACTCGTCATCGACCTGAACCGCAGCGAAAATCATCCGGACATCCTTTCGGAATATTCTCGCGAGCTAAAAGAGTTTACCCGCGACAGGATTTTCAAAATCTGGAAGCGGCACCACGATGCCGTCGAGTCTTTCATTGCCAAGGCGGTCGCTAATGCGGAGGCCCAAGGAGAAGGCCTGGGCGCTCCTTGCGTCATCCACCTCGGCATTCACAGTTTCACTCCGGTACTAAACAACGTTGTCCGAAACGCAGATATCGGAATACTCTACGACCCCGCACGCGCATGGGAAACGCAGGTCGCAACCTCCATCATCAAGGAAATCCAGGCGCGCGCCCCCGGACTTAAGATCCGGCGGAACTATCCCTACCTCGGCAAGTCGGACGGACTTACCACCTCGCTCCGCAAGAAGTTCGGCACCGCCTATGTCGGCATCGAAATAGAAATCAACCAAAAGCTTTTCCTCGGCTAGCGATAGCCGCTTCAAAAATTTCTATTTTCATCCTCATGTACGATCCGCGATTCCTCCCCATCTGCAAGGAAGACCTAGACGAACTCGGCTGGGATTACGTGGACGTGATTATCATCAGCGCAGATGCCTACGTGGACCACCCGTGCTTCGGGCATGCCGTGGTGGCAAGGCTCTTCGAGCACGAGGGCTTGCGCGTTGCAATTTTGCCGCAGCCCAACTGGCGCGACGACCTGCGCGATTTCAAGAAACTCGGGCGCCCGCGAATGTTCTTCGCAATCAGCAGCGGCATGGACAGCATGGTGAACCACTACACCGCCGCAAAACGCCTGAGAAGCGACGACGCTTTCACGCCGGGCAACAAGGCGGGTTTCCGCCCGGATTACGCGACGTACACCTACGCAAAGATTTTAAAGCAGCTCTACCCCGACGTGCCGCTGATGATTGGCGGGCTGGAATCGAGCCTGCGCCGCGTGACGCATTACGACTACTGGAGCGACAGGCTCAAACCGAGCATCCTGTTCGATACGCAGGCGGACCTTCTCGTTTACGGCATGGGCGAAAAGCCCCTGAAGGAGATGGTGCGACTCTTGAAAAAAGGCGTGCCGTTCTCGAGCCTGCATTCCATACCGCAAACCGCATACTTGGCGCCCAAGGGGAACGTCCCGAAGAGCAACCAGTGGGAAGACCTGCGGCTCGCCAGCTACGAGGAATGCCTCGAGAGCAAGCGGAACCAGATAGAGAACTGCCGCAAGGTGGATATCGAATGCAACAAGTGGTTCCAGCGCCGCGTATTGCAGGATGTCGCGGAACAAACTGTGGTAATAAACCCCGCATACCCGCCGCTCGAATACGGCGAGTTAGACGAGAGCTTTGAATACCCGTACGCGCGCGAACCGCATCCGCGTTACAAGAAGCGCGGCAACGTGCCCGCGTTCGACATGATAAAGTTCAGCATCAACACGCACCGCGGTTGCTTTGGCGGTTGCAGTTTTTGCGCCATCAACGCACACCAGGGCAAATTTATCGCAAGCCGTAGCCGCGAAAGCATATTGCGCGAAGTGGATTTGATAACGAAGATGGACGGATTCGCCGGAACCATCACTGATTTGGGCGGCCCGAGCGCGAACATGTACAACATGCGTGGCCGCGACCAGAGCCGATGCCAGAAATGCGCACGACCGAGCTGCCTCACGCCCAAGATTTGCGACAACATGGACACGCACCATGCCGAGATTCTGAGTCTCTACCGCGAAGTGCGCAACCACCCGAAGGTAAAGCACCTGTTTATCGGGAGCGGCGTGCGTTACGACATGCTGTTGCAGGAAACGAATGACGAAGAACTGCGCCGCGACCACGAGGAATACGCCCGCGAGCTCATCGACTACCACGTGAGCGGACGCCTGAAGGTGGCGCCGGAACACACGAGCGACGAAGTGCTCAAGCTCATGCGCAAGCCGAGCTTTACGCTGTTCCACAAGTTCAAGGAATTCTTCGACGACGAATGCAAGCGCATCGGCAAGCGCCAGCAGATTATACCTTACTTTATCAGTAGCCATCCCGGCTGTACGGAAGCCGACATGGCGGAACTCGCCCTCGAGACAAAGCAGCTCGGGTTCCAGCTGGAGCAGGTGCAGGACTTTACGCCCACGCCGATGACGATTGCGACCGAGATGTTCTATTCCGAAATGACGCCGGACGGCAAGCCGCTTTACGTGGCAAAGACACCCGAGCAGAAGAAGAGCCAGAGACAGTTCTTCTTCTGGTACATTCCGGAGAACCGCCCGCAAATTCGCGCGACGCTGGAACGCTTGAAACTCGGGAAAATCGGACGGCTGCTATTGAGCCGCAGCGCGAAGGCAGAAGGCAAGGAGTTTTTCCCGAGCAAGGAACGCGAAAGCAATGCGGAATACCGCGAGCGCGAACAGCAGAAGCGGGAAGCGCGCTCCACCACAATCGTACCCAAGAAAGTCGGCGAGAAAGGTCGCTGGGAAAATTCCGCCCGCAGGGAAAGGCGCGCCGCGCAGTTTGGCAACAACGGAAATAGCGAATCACGCGACAAACGCGGGAATAATTTCAACGGCGGAGAACGCAAGATTTTCCACAGCGACCGCAAACCTGGCGGGAAAAAAGACAATTCCCCGGTGAAATTCAGCTCGTTCAAGCGCGGCAAATAGACGCTAGCCGTTCACAGCAAGCACACTCCACCATTCGCCGCTTTCGCGTTCGACTTTCACCTTGAAGCCGGCTTCGTCAAACCACTTGAGAATGTAATCCTTTTCGGTCAGGAGCTGGCCCGAGATAATCAGCTCGCCACCGGGGGCAAGCAAGTCTTCGATGTCGTCACGAAGCGGCCAGAGTTCGCTACGGATCATGTTGCAGAGGATAACGTCGAACTTCGCGCCATCCTTGAACGCATCCAGGAATCCGAGGATGCAGTCGCTTTCGCCAAAGCCGTTGCGTTCAAAGTTTTCGGCAATGCAGGGAATCGTGAGTGGGTCGATTTCGGTACCGACAGCAAGCTTTGCCCCCAGGCGGCGGGCGAACATCGCGAGAATGCCCGTACCCGTACCGATATCGAGAACCGACTTGCCGTTGAAATCGATATTTTCCATGAGCGTAGCGCAGCTGCTCGTGGTATCGTGTTCGCCCGTCCCGAATGCGGTTTTCGCTTCGAGTTCCAGCACCACGGCTTTCGGGTCATCGGGAGTAAATTCCACCCAGGGCGGGCGCACCCACAAACGCGGAGAAACAGGCACCGGCTGCGCGCGGTCGCGCCACCACTTGTCCCAATCCTTTGCAGGCTCTTCGCTCAGCGTCCAGCCATATTGCGGAAACTCCGCCACAATGCGGTCACGCTCCGCCTTGTCTCCGGAGTAAAAACAAAAATCCGTGCGGCCTTCCGCCTTCGGGTCCAGTTCCTCGAGCGTCGCCACTCCCGCCTCGAAAAGCAGGTAGCTCGCGAGTTCAAAATCTTCGACAGGGCAAAAGCCCTCCGCCTTGTACCATGTTTCAACTTTCTGCATAATAAACTACAGTGACAACTGTTCCCATGCGTGACTTTGTTCGAACCAGCCGAGGATTTCGCCATCGACCTCGCCGTGCTTTTCCATGTCGTGCAACACGAAGAACGCCTTTTCGATAGGCATCGGTTTCTTGTACGGACGATCCTTCGCGGTAAGCGCCTCGAAAATATCGAGAATCGTCAGCAAGCGGACTTCCCTCGGGATTTTCTCGTTTACGAGATGGTCGGGGTAGCCCCTGCCGTTCAAAAGTTCGTGATGTTCGGAAGCCCAAGCGGCAACATCCATATACTTTTCTGGGAAATCGATTTGTTTCAAAATCCTGCGCGTCACGGTGACGTGGCTCTGGATGATGTTCCTTTCCGCGTCGTTCAGCGTTCCCTTGCGGATGGAAATATCCTGGATTTCTTCGGGGGTAAGCAGCGGATGTTCTGTCCCGTCCGTATCGCGGAATGTCACCATCCTTGCATTCTCCAGGAACGCGAGAGCTTCGTCGGGAACGAAGCCCGCGTTATTGATGCGCCTGATTTCGGCGAGGAAAAAATCCCTGTCCTGCTTGCGCTTTTCCATGTCGCACGCAGGCATCTGGTTCTTGAATACGGCGAGTTCCTCGAGCAGGTCAATCTTTTCGAAGCGGTTCTCGATGTCCTTGAGCTTCGGTCCGAGGCGGCTCGCCTTGTCCATGATTTCGAGCGGTACGGCAAGCTTGCCCACATCGTGCAGCCATACGCTCATGAGAAAATTCCTGCGGCGGTCCTCGTCGAATTTCCAGGAATGGTCCGTCGTTTCGAGCCATGTCAGGAACGCCTCGGCGATATGCACCATATTGCGCGTATGGTTCGCCGTATAGGAGGATCGCTCGTCGATGGCCTGCGAAAGCGTCTTGACGATGGAATCGAGCAGGCGCTTCGTCTGCTCCGCCGAGCGAATCTTGAGTTCCGCAAGCTCGGTAACGTCGCCGATGACGGTAACCACGCCCACCTTCTCGCCCATGTTCCGCAACACGGAAGTGATAACGTGCAGCTGGGCCATCTTGTCGCCCTTGAAATAGGGAACCAGTTTCTCGTGGACGGTATCGGAATCGTAGATGGCATCGAGGACGGTCTGGTTGAATTCGTCGTTTTCTTCGTCCCCAAAAAAGAGGCTCGCGAATTTTTTCCCTTCCATCTCCGTGCGGTCGCGGCCCAGGATCTTTTCAGCAGCGTTGTTCACGTAGCTGATGGTGCCATCAAAACGGATGGCGAGAACGCCTTCCATCATATCCTGCACGATATTCCTGCTTATGAGGTCGCGATAGTCTTTTCCCATGCAAAAAAGATAACAAGAAATTACCGGTTTTTGCAAATCGGGAACTTGTAGTAGTCGCAAAGGGCATCCACTTCGCGCTTCAGGATGGGCGAATTCTGCTCTTCCAGATAGTAGCGGCTGACAAGCGCGCTGCTGCACGTTGAATCATCGATGGCAATCCGATTTGGCCAGCCGCGGTCGGCGCACCAGTTCCACAGGTATTCCTTGCATTTGTTCCTTTCGGGGCTTTCCAGGCACTGTTCCTTGAGTTCGCTGCAGTCCGCGATGGAATTGCTCTTGAAGCCGCTTGCGATGCAGTAGCGCTTCAACCCGTCGGCATAGGCATCGGACTTGTCCTCATCGCTAATGGTGTCGGGCAGGTACACGGACCATTTATCCTCATCGTTCATCATCGCCGCCTTCACTAGCGAAGGGTAGCAGGTCTTTTCGCTCCGGTATTCGTCGTACTTGTAATACAGATGGGCGGCGTAGTTCGCCTCCACAAGGCCATAGCCATGAGATTCCATTTCCGCGGGAGTCATCCCCGAGCAATAGACATCCTGGTAAAGCCTGCACCCGCGCGAATCCCAGCTGTCGGAATTGTCGCCCGAAGTCTCGTCGCAGTTACGGAAGGCGATGTGTTCCATCGAAACTCCGTCGTCGCCTTCGACATAGAACGAGAATGTCGACTTTGCCATCCCGCTGAATACGCCCATGCCGTTTTCGATGTTGGATTCCGGGACGACGCGCGAATCCGAGACGGAGCCCTTTACTTTGCTCTCGTAGTCGATGTAGTGTTCGTCCGTCGTGTAGAACACGACCGACACAGGCCCGAGCGGCATCATCATGTTCGGCAGGAACAGCGTATCGAGCGCCTGGATTCCGGCGATGCTCTGCTTTGCCGTGTAGCCGAGATTCGCCATCTTTTCCAGCGGGTCATGCATGGAAATCCCGGTATAGCCTTCCGAATCTGGTTCCACGAGACCGCTCAACATCTTGTTGACAGTCGTATTCATCGATTCCTCGTTCTCCATGCCGTATTGCAATATGGAAATCACGCCCTTGATGGACTTGTCGTAGTCAAGAGCGCACTTGACAGTTTCCATGTCCAGCGGGAATTCCAGGAACTTGATGTGCACGGTATCGCTTCCGTCGGTTTCAACCCACTCGAAGCTACCATCCTGCTGGGGCACGCTGAGTCCCTTGACCTTCACGGGCGGCGGAATCGTCGCCTTCGCGCTATATGTCGATTTTACCGTTTGGCCCGCGCTATCCCACTTGAAAAACGCTTCCATCGTGTAAGTTTCACCGACGATACCGCGATATTCGCCCTTGGCCTGCGGCCTGGAAAAGCAGTTCGGATTTTCCGGCATCTCGGCACCGATTTCTACCACAGTGTCAATTTCGTTTCCGTTCCCGTCGCGGAATTTTCCCGAAACGGTCACGTAAGCGCTGTCATAGAACGCGAAGAGTTCCGCAGATGTTTCGTCGAGTTCATAGACCTTCGAGAAGCAGATCCTGGATTCGCCCCCATCGAGGACATAGCCGTAGGTGTAGATACCCGTATACACGTCGCGTTCCTCGGGATAGTACTCCCACGGGCCGTGGAAATCACAGGCGACCAGCAGCGCGACCGCAAATGCGCAGAGGAGTCTAGAAATAGTATTCATAGTTCAGCATAATCGGCAAAAAGGGGAACTGCGTAATTTCTGTCTTCTCGGGCGGATTCTTGCTCGTATCGTAGAAACTGTAGAACATATTGTCGTGATCGGTCAGGTTGATGATCGTCCAGCTGAAATTCCACTTGCCTTCGCGACCGACATCGATGGCCTTCACGTCGATGCGGAAGTAGTCCGTCTGGCGGCCCGCATTGCGACTTCCGGGCAGGACCGTTATTCTATCCGTATATGCCTGGTCGCCGAGTTCATGCCTGTGATAGTAGCCCTTGTATTCGCTGATGGGCATGCCGGCGGAATACTTGAGGGCAAGCGAAGAACGGAGGTAGCGGCCCTTTTTTTCGTGTTTCCAGATGGCATCCTCGTCACCCTTCCAGTTGATTCCCAGATCCATCTTCAGCGCGTAAGGCTGGTGCCAGCTCGGGAAATACGGTTTTGTCCCGTCGTTTGTCTTGAGGACGCTTATGCCCTGACTCCAGTTGACGCCGCCGAACCACCAGCCCTTATTCTTGCGCAGCGAGAGCTCGTAACCGAAGGAGTATCCTTCCGCCGTACCGAACCCGTCGGCCACCACGAAATCCTTGGATGCGGTTTCCTCGTTGCTGTCGAGAACCGCCTGGAACGTATTCAGGTTGTTCTGCGTCTTGTAATACACGCCCACGGTTGCGTCGTAATCCTCGAACAGTTCGCGCTGCGTGTATTCTGCGGCAATGAGCCATGACGAAGCGGGATCGATATGCTTGCCCTTGGTGGTGGTTGTCGCCGGGTAGTAGAACTCGTTGAGCGTCTCCTGGTCGGTATAGACAATCGAGTTCAGGTATTGCAGGTAGTAGCCGCCATAGACTTCGAGCGTCTTGGTTTCATCGAGATTCACCGTGAGCGACGCACGCGGTTCCACCCCAAAGTGTTCCGCGGCCGTCTGGTAATTGAAACGCAAACCGTATTGCAGCAACCAGTCGGGATTCATTTTCCAGGAATCCTGCACGTAGGCCACGTGGTGGAAAGGTTTCTGGATGTCGGCAATCTTCATGGAGGACATCTGTTCCTGATAGCGTTCGTAATCGTATTCCAGCTCGTAGCCCGCAGTAATCGTGTGGTTCTCGATGCCGCGGAAGTTGACCCACTGCTTGCCCGAGAAAGTGTAGAGGAACATGTCGATGGACATGAGGTCGCCCACCTTCATGGTCTGATAGAATTCGCTATAGGCAAGCGTCGCGTTGTAATCCCAGTCGCCGTTGATGCGGTGCGAGATATTCACCGGGATGGCGACGTTGCCCCAGTCCATATAGAGCGGGTCGAAACTCAGGCGGTCCTTGCCCACGTAGAAGCTGAACTTGAGGCGGGTATCCTCAGTGAAGTTGTACATGAACGTGCCCTGCAGGTCGGTAAACTCGTAATCGAGCGCGAGATCCAAAAGCCCTATAGAATTCATCAGGTCGAGCATGAACCCGATGTAGGTTGTGCGGCCTGCAATCACCCAGCGGGCGTCGCCCTTGTGGCCTTCGGTATGGAGCTGGGCCGCAAACGTGCTTATCTTGACGCTCGACTTGCTGAACCATTCCTCCACGGAATCCTGGCCGCCCGCGCGTCCGTCCATCTTGAGCACAGAACTCAGGCGGTTGCCGTACTGCGCCGGGAACCCGCTCTTGTAGAACTGCACGTCGTCGATGCCTTCCACAAGGAACGTGCTGAACAGCCCGAAGAAATGCACCGGGGAATACACGACCGCGTTGTCGAACAGGAACAAGTTCTGGTCGGCCGCACCGCCGCGCACGTAGATCTTGGAACTGAAATCGGAACTTGCCACCACGCCCGGAAGCGCCTGGATGCTCTTGATGACGTCGGCCTCGGCGAGGCCCGGCATGCGCTTGATGGACTTCGCGGAAACCACCGATTCGCCCGGTTTGCGCTTGGGCCGCTTGCGCAACTGCACCACGACCTTCTTGAGTTCGGTCACCTTCTCGTTGCTGCCAGCGGCAAGGAGGGCGTCTACATCGACATCCTTTTCGGGAGAGGAGGAACTGCCGGAGGGGCCTGCATTTGCGACTGCGGAATCGGGCTTTTGCGATGCGGATGTAGAATCACCCGGGGTCGCGTCCGCGGAATCAGAAGACGCGACATTCGCGCTATCCGATGCAACAAACCTATCGCCCAACGCCTGCGAGAAACTGCGTTCGCTCCCGGTGTAGACAAGTTCATAGCATTTTTCCTTCTCAGCACCCGCCGTATCGGAATTGGTGACGCACACATTCCAGAGCGTATCTTCAGGGAGCACGATGCTGAAAGGCGACCCGACCATAGTCTGCAGCGCCTCGCCCGACTCGAGAATTTCCACATTCAGCTTTTCGCCTGCGGCAAAGGAAGGGTCCTGCACCACGCCGTTGAAGACGATTCCCTGGACCCGCGCGGAATCTGCCGCCCCCTGCGCGAAGGCGGCGGTCGTGAGCAACAAGGCGATTATGCTAATATAAAATTTCAAAAAAATCTCGCGTTTAAAGCAAAAATAGCAAATAAGGGACCTTATTCGTCATTTAAACACCCGAAGGCACGAAAAGTGTCACCTTTTATGTCGAACTTTTTATATTTCCGCAAAAAAAATCAAAGGTGTATATGGGAATCAGGAATCACATAAGAATATCATCTTGGAAGGGCGCAGCACTGATAGGAACCATCGCTATCCTCGCAGCCTGTGGCGACAATTCCTCGAGCGGCCCGGAAGGCGACACTCCGGCAACAAGCGCTTCCACGCTCGACATAAGCAAGATGTCTATCCGCGAGAAAGTGGGGCAGATGTTCTTCGTGCGCCCCGAGGCACTTGATACGAGTATCCACTGGAACGAATATGCGGAACTCCCGGATTACAAGCTGCAGCACGTGAACAAGACCATGCTCGCGATAAACGAGGACTACCCCGTCGGCGGCGTGATTCTTTACGCGCACAACATCGTGGACGAGGCGCAGCTCGGTGAATTCATCGCCGAAATCAGGGAGTTGAACGGCAGCCCGCTCCTTGCCATTGACGAGGAAGGCGGACGCGTCGCGCGCATCGCGAACAACGGGAACTTCGACGTTCCCAAGTACGAAAGCATGGCTGCCATCGCCGAAAGCGGCGACCCGAACGAAGCCTACAAGGCGGCATTCACCATCGGGAGCTACGTGAAGGAATACGGTTTCGACATCGACTACGCCCCGGTCGCCGACGTGAACACGAATCCCGAGAACATTGTCATCGGGCCGCGCGCCTTCTCGGACGACCCCGAGACCGCCGCCAAGTTTGTGGTAAGTTACCTGAACGGCCTCGATTCCGCAGGCGTCATCGGCACGCTCAAGCACTTCCCCGGCCACGGCGACGTAAAGACCGACACGCATTCCGGCTACGCCGAGACGAACAAGACCTGGGAAGAGATGCTCGAATGTGAAATGGTCCCGTTCAAGGCCGGCATCAAGGCGGGCGCAAAGATGGTCATGACCGCGCACATCGCCGCCCCCAAAGTCACCGGCGACGATCTGCCCGCAACGCTTTCGCCCGTCATTCTGCAAGACAAGCTCCGCGGTGAACTCGGATTCAAGGGAGTCATCGTGACCGATGCGATGGACATGGGCGCCATCACCACGCAGTTCGGGAACGCCGAAGCCGCCATCAAGTCCATACAGGCGGGCGTCGACGTGGTGCTTTGCTCCCGCGAATTCACGCAGGTGTTCGATGCAGTCGTGAAGGCGGTCGAAGACGGCGAAATAAAGGAAACCCGCATTGACGAAAGCGTCAAACGGATTCTCGACTTGAAAAAGTAGAAGCAGGTTTACAGCAGTTCTTCTAGAGTCCGGAACACCGTTTCGGGCTCCACGGGCTTGCTCAAGTGCGCGTTCAGGCCGGCCTGCAGGCTGTTCTGCACATCTTCATCGAAGGCGTTCGCGGTAAGCGCGATAATGGGAATGCTCTTCGCATCTTCGCGGTCCATGGAACGGATGACGCGGGTCGCCTCGAGGCCATCCATCTCGGGCATGCGCACGTCCATGAGGATGGCGGAATAGTAGCCCGGTTCGTGCGACTTGAACATCTCTACGGCAATGCGCCCGTTCTCCGCACGCTCTGCCTTCATCTCGCGCATCGAAAGTATCATCGCCATGATTTCCGCGTTTACGGGGAGGTCTTCGGCGAGCAGTATCGTCCGTCCGGAAAGTGTCGCGCGCGGTTTTTCGTGCTGTCCGCCCGACAAGCAACGTTCGCTGCCATTGTGCGGGGACTTCTGCAGTATCACGGTAACAGTGAACTTCGAACCGACACCCTTCTCGCTTTCCACGTCGATGTGCCCGTCCATCAGTTCCACGATGCTCTTGGTGATAGAGAGCCCAAGCCCCGTGCTGCCGTGCTTGCTGGTGTAGGATTCGTCTTCCAGCGCAAAGGCCTCGAACATGCGCGGTAAAAAGTCCTTGCCGATTCCGATTCCCGTGTCCTCTATGGTAAAGCGCAGGGGGCATTCCCGAGAATGTTGATGAGCACCTGCCTGAGCTTCATCTCGTCGCCGATATAGCAGTTGGACACCCCGTCCTTCACGTTGCTGCTGTAACGGATTTTCTTGTCGTGGCACTGCGCCGTCACGATGGCGTTCACCTGTTCGAGCTCATGCGCGAACGAGAATTCTGCATTCTTGAGCGACATGCTGCCCGATTCGATGCGGCTGATATCCAGGATACCCCACAGCATGTCGGTGATGTAGTACACAAGTACGCCGAGCAAGAAGCGCCGGTAATACAGGCGGGTACGCGAATACTCCGACCCGTCCTGCTTCCGCAACACATCCCGGTTACCGATAAGCAGGAGTATTGTCGCCAAAAAAGCCTATAATCGAGTAAGTCATGACCCATTACTTCCTATTTTCTGCCGTCCAGATCATTTCTTCAAGAGTTTGGTAAAGGTGGTCCGGATTGATGGGTTTGGAAAGGTGCGCATTCATGCCCACCTGCAGGCTCCGCTGCACATCCTCATCGAAGGCGTTTGCCGTGAGCGCAATAATGGGAACCTTCTTGGCGTCATCGCGTTCCAGCTTGCGGATGGCTGCTGTCGCCTCCAGGCCGTCCATTTCGGGCATGCGCACATCCATAAGGATGGCATCGTAATAACTTTCGGGATGGTCGCGGAACATTTCCAGGGCCTTGCGACCGTTTACGGCCAGTTCCACCTGCAAGCCCCGCATCTTCAGCACTTCCATCATGATCTGCGCGTTGACATCCATGTCTTCGGCAAGGAGAACCCGCTTTCCGGCAAGTTCCACCTTGTTCTTCGCAAGCGAGGTGTGTTCCTTCTTGCGCCGGAGGGCGTTCTTGAATTCGTCCAGCAGGATTCCCGAGAACAAGGGCTTAGAAATGAAGCAGTCCACGCCGGCTGCCAGGGCCTCGTCCAGGATGTCGTCCCAGTTGTAGGCCGTCAATATGATAATGGCGGACTCGTCGCCGGTCACCTTGCGGATTTCGCGCGCCGTCTCGATGCCGTTCATCTCGGGCATCTGCCAGTCAACCACAATCAGGTTGTAGGGCTCGCGTCTCGCGTGGCGGAGTTTCGCCATCTCCACCGCTTCCTTGCCCGTAAGCACCGTGTCGGTGAGGATTCCCGCCTTGCCGAGCACGAGTTTCGCGTGCCCCAGGGCAATCTCGTCGTCGTCCACCACCAGCACGCTCATTTCGCTCGGGTGGATTTCGATTTCGTCGTCGGTCGCCTGCTTGCGCATGCTGTCGTTGAGGGTGAGCGTCACGCAGAACGTGGTCCCCTTGCCCTTTTCGCTTTCTACATCGATCTTACCGTTCATCATGTCGACGATACCCTTGGTAATCGCCATGCCGAGGCCACTGCTGCCGTACTTGAAATCCGTGGTGGCGTTTTCCTGGGTGAACGTGTCGAAAATCTTGGGCAGGAATTCCTTGCTGATGCCGATACCGGTATCGCTAATCTTGAAGACGAGCGTGGACTTGTTGTCGAACGCAGCAATCTTTTCCACGTTGAGGTCGATGTTTCCGCCCTTCGGGGTGAACTTGACCGCATTGCCCAGGATATTGATGAGAATCTGGCGAATCTTGGTGACGTCGCCGACGTAGTAGTCGTCCAGGCTGCCCGCCACATGGCACGAATAGTTCAGGCCCTTGGTACGGCTCTGGTCGTCGATGATGGTGTTCACCTGCTCCAAAAGCTTGGGGAACGAGAACTCCTCGCTGTTGATCTTCGCGCGGCCACTCTCGATGCGGCTCATGTCCAGAATCTCGTTGATGAGGCTCAGCAGGTGTTCTGCGGAGGAGCCGATCTTTTCCAGGTAGCCGCGCGTCTTCGACGAAATCTCGGGTTCGTGCAGCGCAAGGCTGTCGAGGCCGATAATCGCGTTCATGGGCGTGCGGATTTCGTGGCTCATGTTGGAGAGGAATATGGTCTTCGCCTTGCTCGCCTCTTCTGCCGTCTTGAGCGCATCGGAAAGCGCCTGGTTCTTGGCAAGGGAATCGCGCATTTCCTCGTCGATATCGGAAAATCCAAAACCTACAATGCGGAGCGGTGCATCCGGGGCGTCGCCGGCATTGTGCACGCCCGCCATGCGCAGCATTTCGTAGCTCTCCTTGCCGCCATGGTTTGCTAGGTAGCGCAAGGTATAGATCTTGTTCTTCGCGACACCCGCGCGCACGTTTTCGGGCTGTATAAAGGCGAGGAACTTTTCGCGGAATTCCGGAGCGACGAACTTTTCGGCATAGGTTGAAAAATTTTCCAGGTAGCCGATTTCGTCCCCTTCCTTGAAGGGCGCGGGAACGGAGCCGTCCTTGCGGTAGCATATCGCCATTCCGGTATCCAGGTTCAGGTAGTATACGCTGCGGTAATCTGACGCAAGCGCGGTAATCATGTTACGCTGTTCGTTCCTCTTGCGTTCTTCTTCAACTAACTTCTGCTGGAGCGCAAGCTGTTCTTCCAGTTTTTCCTGCTTGATGCGGCTTTCGGCATCGGCCACCTCTTTTTCTAACTTGAGTTGAGAGGTACGCCTGATTTGCATAAAGAGGAACAGGAACACGGTCAAGAGCACTAGCGCGATAATTCCGGATAGCAGAAGGCTGCGTTCCAAAATGTCTTCCGAAATGGAACCGATTTGCTCGGAGATGACGCTTTCGCGGATAAGGTAGGTCAGCATCCAGTCCGTAGAATGGATGGGAACATAGTACATAGTTTCACGGATGCCGTTATACTCGAAGGAAACGACGCCCGCCTCGTGGTTCGCGAAGTCGGAGCGCATCTTTTCCATGGAGAAGCCTTTTTCGAAGTTGGCTTTTTCCATGGCGGCAAGCAGATTGTCGCCGCTCGCAAGCCCACCTAGCACCAGGTTCGTAAGCGAATTGCCTGCCTTCGAGTAGATGTTGCAAAATGTAATTCCCTGCCGGTCGGATTCCAGCGAAATACCTTCCAGCATGCGGTTCATGTCAATTTCCATGAAGCACACGACCAAAACCCGACCATTAAAGGCAAGACGGTCCACAGGCACGGCAATGACAACAGTCTTCTTTTCTTCACTGTTTTTCTTTAATGAAATTTCGGATTTTGCCAGGGTCCTGTAATCGAAATTGTAGAGGTCAATGTCGGTGCGCGTACCGCGGGATGTGTAGATGAGACCCGCAGTGTCCACGAAGGCGAACTTTTCTAGACCGTACAGTTGCTTCATGCGGAGCTGGTAGCTCTGCAAGCTTGCGGTACTTGCGAGGTCTTCTTTTGAAAGCAGGCCCACCGCCACATCCAGGTCGTTGATGTAGCCGTTCAATTTCGACGCCACCACCTGTTCGCGGCGGTTCGCGAGTTCGTTCATAAAGAGGAGCGTTACGTTTCGCACGGCCTTTTCCGTATCTCCGCTCGCATGGCGACCCGTGAAGATTGTCCCCAGCACAAGGATGATAACGATGATGGGGGCCACGATAGTGGCGATACTTACAATCCCGATTCTTTTTTTCGTTTCCATAACATTGTCCTGTTAAAACTTTACCGTACCCACTGCGCAAGTGTTTCCGTGAGCATGCCGACATCGATGGGCTTTGCCAGGTGAGCGTTCATGCCGGCTTCTTTCGACTTCTTGAGGTCATCGCCAAAGGCGTTCGCGGTCATGGCGAT
>NZ_DFLC01000001.1:48056-51013 GCF_002374005.1 Fibrobacter sp. UBA3629
CCGTCCATCACGGGCATCTGGATATCCATGATAATCCCGTTGTAGTAACCGGCGGGGTTCTTCTCCACCATCTCGACTGCCTGCTTGCCGTTTACCGCCATCTCGACCTTGAACCCGAGACTTTCGAGAATGATTTTTGCAAGCTCGCGGTTCACTTCCATGTCTTCCACCAGCAATAGGCGCATATTCGTGAAATCCGCCTTGGCCGCGATGGAGATATTGCGCTTGCCACTTTCGGGAACCTCCGTGCCTGTAGCTGTCTTCAGTTCCACGTTCACGAAGAATTCCGTCCCCTTGCCGACTGTCGATTCAAACTTGATTGTCCCGCCCATCAACTTCACGACGTTCTTTGCGATTGCAAGCCCGAGGCCCGTACCCTGCACTCCGCTGATGGTAGAGACGCGCTCCCGCTCGAAGGCATCGAACACGCGGTCTGCAAACTCGGGCGAAATGCCGATACCGTCGTCCTTGACGCGGATTTCGAACGCGGCCTTGCCCTCTTCGATGCATTCCTTTTCGGCGAGAGTCACGGAAACGTGCCCGCCTTCCGAAGTAAACTTGAATGCGTTGCTAACCAGGTTCAGAATCACGCGGTTCATGCGGTTCCTGTCGCAGAGCACCACCGGGTTCCTGAGGCCGTCGTATTTCACGGCAAAGGCGATGTTCTTGCCCACCATCTGCGCCTCGAACATGTCGCGGATTTCATCCATCATTTTCCGCAGGTCGGTGGGCCGCTCTTCCAGTTCCATCTTCCCGATTTCGATGCGGCTCATTTCGAGCATGTCGTTGATGAGGGCCATCAGGTACATGTTAGAGGAGTCAATCTTGGTCAGGTATTTCTGGATTTGCTCGGGGGTCGCCTCCGGTTTGCGCGCCAGGTTGGTGTAGCCGATAATGGCATTCATGGGCGTGCGCAGGTCGTGACTCATGTTCGAAAGGAAAATGGTCTTTGCCCTGTTGGATTCCTCGGCGATATGCTTTTCGTGGTCCAACTTCTGTTCGCGCTGCTGCTGCGTGCGGTAAATGTTCACCACGATGAAAATGCACAGGACGATGAAGAGCGTTTCTACCAGATTGTTCTTCAGCTGGGAATCGCGGACAAGGTCCATCTGCTCTTCCATGAAGTCCTTTTCCTGGACTATCTGGCCTTCGGTCATGGGAATATGCATCTTTTTATGCAGATCCGTATGGAACTCGCTGATATGCGCGATGACATCCTCGGTTTCGTCGTTAGTGACCTGGCGTTCCCACATCACCGCCGAGAACAGCAATATGAACAGCATGGTCACCCACATGATGGCCGACTTGCCGAAACGGTTCTCCTGGTCGCGCATGAACACGGCCCTGTAAACGACGAACCCCACAATGCTCCACGCCATCAGAATCATGAAGGATTCCGTGGCAATTGTGTTCATGTTCCAAAGCGTCGGCGTAAGCGGGAAGAAAAAGAAGAAGGCGGATATTACGACACCCAGGATTCCGGTAAAGTTCAGCACTGTCTTTTGTCGGCCGGTTTCACTGCGGGCAATTTTCACTATCCCCGCAGAAACATACAGATAAATGATAGATGCACTGATGGAGGTGATGTCCACAATCCAGCCGATGGCCGTTCTCCCGAAGAACGGAATAATGCAGGAAAGGAGCATCACGTAGATAATGCCGTAGTTGGTGGCGCCGTGACGGTTGACATGCCCGAACCAGGACGGCATCACGGAATCTTCGGCGAGGCTCAGGAACATGCGCCCGATTGTTCGGTAAAGCCCAAGAAGGCTCGTGGAAATGGCCGCCGTGATGGTTATGGCGAGCACAATAAGGCCGCCGTTGCCGAGGGTCCTGAAAACGGCGTGGAATACCGGGACGGCATCGATTCCCTTGAAGTTTTGCAGGTTGGCAAAATAGGTTTCCCAATTGCCGGATCCTGCAGGGTTTGCCGAAGCCGAAAGAAGAGCTATGAGGGCGTAGACAATCGCTCCGGTTGCAAGAGCCGCCACCATGATGGCGAAACCATATTTCGGCTTGAAGTCATAGGTGGAAGAGGCAAAGCTCACCACGCCAAAGCCAACAAATGCCCAGGGAGCAAGCACCAGCACGTTCACGATCTGCATCAGGGGGGAATGGTCCTTCGCGACTCCCGCCGTCGCAAAGGCCGGGCCCATATCCGAGAAATCAATCCCGCCCTTGCAGGCAATAATTGCAAACAGGCCGACCACACCGCCAAAGAATATGAGGGCAAGCACCGTATTCACCAGGCGCAGCACGTTGGTGTTCCTGCAACTGATGAACCCGAACAGAAGTATAATTGCAAGCGTGGTAAACAGCTCGCCTGCCCAGACCTCATAGCCCATGATGGTATAACTGAAGCCCCTTTGCAGTACGGGTCCGAACAAGAAACGGATAAACAGCACAAAGGCCGACATATTGGCCCACAATACCGCCAGGTACGCAAGGGCCGTGGCCCAGGTGCAAAGGAAGGAATGGTCGTAGCCGAAAAGCTGCTTGGTAAAGGAGAATACGCTCCCCGTGCCGGGAATGCGGCTCATCATGATGTGGAAATTGTAGGCGACAACGCCCATCAGCACGGCGCCAAGCACAAGGGCGATAACTGTTCCCAGGGGGCCCGCAATCGGCAGGAGCGTTGTCGCGGGCATCACGAATGCACCCCAGCCTACGGCACAACCGAAGGAGAGCGCCCACGCACTCAAAACGGACAATTTCTGGTGTTTTTTAGACAACATAACGCTACACCCTTATCCACTTCTGCAAAATTTTCGCAAGTTCCTTGAAATCTATCGGCTTGGAGATATGGTCGTTCATGCCGACTTCCTTCGCCTTGCGGATATCGTCGGCAAAGGCGTTCGCGGTCATTGCCACGATGGGGATTCTCCTTGCATAGGTCGTCATGGCCCTGATGGCCGCAGTCGCCTGATAGCCATCCATGTTGGGCATCTGGATGTCCA
>NZ_DFLC01000004.1:0-56974 GCF_002374005.1 Fibrobacter sp. UBA3629
TCCAACTTTCGGGGTTCACATCACATGTCCGGGGGCTTTTGCTTTAATGAAGGAGTGGGTTAAAGTTCGCTAGGGGATTCCTTGGCCTTTTCCGCTGCGATCTTTCGGGCTTTTTCGATTAGGTCGGCTGGCGCACCAAGTGACTCTAGAATATCGATTGCCTCAGCACGGCCCTCGGCCAACCCTTCGGCACGGGCGTGCTTCTTTTCCACGTACATTTCGTATAGGCGGTCGCTCATGTTCATTGCCTCGCTTACCAGGAACTCTTCGGTAAATATACTCAATTTGGCCTTCTCCTGCAAGCGGGCGAACAGCGAACCTTCGGGCACGGGAACGGGATTTTCTTCGTTCAGGCCGTCGATCACCCGGAGCCACTGTGCCAGCATGCTGCTGTCGGAACTGTAGCCCCCCTTCAGGAACTTGGGGATTTCCACAAGGGTGATGGTCTGCTTCTTGAAAAATTCGTCGTTCTCCTGGTTCTTGAGCCGGATGCTGTGCCGGTAGTTCCTGGATTCGGGGAACCCGTCGAACATCTGGAGACTGATGAGGTTCAGGTTCCGCAGCCAGTAGCTTTCGCCGTGGGCCTTGCTTGCCACGGTATGCTTTGCGACATAGTACACGAGCCTGTCGCTGTAGGTGTCGTCTTCCTTGTGCTGTACTTCTAGCACGATGCGCTCGAGGTATTCGTTTTCGATGACCACGTCCGAGATGACCTTCTTGCTCAGGGCGCCTTCTACTGCCGTATTTACGAAGGTGAGTTTGTCAATGCAGTCGCCTCCGTCCAGCTTGAGTATGGCGTTGAGGAAGCTTGCCGTGAACTCCATGTTTTCGGGGGTGCCGAATAGGAGCTTGAATATGGTGTCGTTGTAGATGTAGGCGAATTTGTATCGCTTTCGGTATTTGGCGATGCAAGCGGCAGTGTCGCCTCCGGTCTTGTGGGTCTCGCTGATGTCGTGCAGCATTTCGGCATACTGTTCTTTGGTCATTTCGTATTTCTCTTGTTTCCGGGAACGCGCCCGCGATGGCAGATAGAGAGAAAATCCCCTATCTATATACAAGAACGGTCGAAACTGGCAAATGTTCCAAAATGAGCCAAATAAATTTTGTTTACGTGCATTTTTTACATTGCGGAAACAAAAAGATCCCCGACCAGGTCGGGGATGACAATAGAGCTACGCTGTGGCCAGTTCTTTCGCGGCTTGCCGTTTCAGCTTGACCACTTCCTGCTTTGGGAGCTTGGTAACACGGACAATTTTGTCAACAGAATCGCCTTCGGCAAGCATCGCGAGGGCTATTTCGTTTGCCTTGTCTTCGCCGCCCTGCAAGTAGGAACCCTGTTTTTCGTAGATAATGTTCGTCATCCCGTCAACCTCGTTCAGGAGAATTTCGTCGGTGTACCCCACTAAAGATACATCTTTCATAAAGTCCTTGTCAAGCAGTTTCTTCAGCTTTTCCTCAGGGATGTCCTTTTCTTCAAGAACATCGCGGAACAAACGCAGCATCTCGGCCCTATCGGTCGCTTCGCGCTTGCACGGTGAGGTGCGCCTGTCGATGGCGAAGAACTTCTCGATTTCGACCAGATAGATATCCAGCTTATTGTAGAAAATGCACCGGTTGCGCACGATTTGCGCATGGTGCAGGTAGGTGTCCGGTTCCTTCGGGAACTGGTTCTCGGTCAAAAGCGAGAGCACGTAGATGTGCGGCAACTTGTAGTTCTGCGACTTCTTGACAGTCCGCGAGTTATGCGTCCGGCGAGTCGATTTCCTTCTTGAGTTCAAGGACGGTAGACTGGGGAAGACCCGTATTGCGGGCCACCATTTCGATAGGAAGTCCGTCCAGAAGGAAGTTCTTTGCGACTTCCTTCTTCGCTTTCCGGGCCGCACCGTATTCCCAGTACGACTTGTCGATGTCTTTCATGATGTTGCTGAGCATATACCTTGCACTAAAATTACACAATTTTACCTCGTTTTGCAATACCCTGAACACGGGGTCACCAGCGAATTCGCTGAAATCAGCCTCGCGATTGAGGGTGTCGATGGCGCGGAGCCACTGGGCGATGCGACTGCGGTCGCCGGCGAATTGCTCAGCATGCTTCAGGAACTTGTTCACCTCGATGAGTGTCACGGTTTGCCGTTCGAAATACACGCGCTGTTCCTGATTGCGCAACTGTACCGTGTGGAGGTAGTTCGGCGAACCCTTGAAAGCGTCAAAGAACTGAAAACTTACTACGTGCAGGTTCTCTAGAGGGGTAAAGTCGCCCGGTTTCTCCATGCTGCCTGTAAGGCGCGCCACGTAGAGAACTAGGCGGTCGCTGTACAGCGAATCGTTGTTCTCGTGCTGGACGTCGATGGAAATGCGGTCGCGGGGCACGCCGTTACCGCGGTCGTTGGTCAAAAGCAAATCGGGCTCGATGCCGCGGTACCCAAGTTCGCCAGGGACATACGGGTTCATGAGTTGCGGATTTTCGATGCGGTCCGAACCCACGAGATTCAGCGCCGCGTTGATGAGGTCGGTAGTGAGCGTCAAGTTCTTCTCGCTGGCGAGAATCTTCTTAATGCATCCGTCGTTGTAGAAATAGACGTTGCGGTGTTCGTATTCCTTGACGATTGTATCGACATCCTGTCCGTTGTCGTTTGCGGCCTTGAGTTTCTTGAGAAAGATTGCGAATTCCTCTCTTGTCATTTTATTCCGTTAAATGCGGGAACGCCCCCGCGATGGCGGATAGAGACTCCCCTATCTATATACAAGAACGATTGAAACCGGAAAATGTTCCAAAATGAGCGAAAATTTTTTTCTTTACATGCGCAAGCCTTTTCTGGGAATAAAAAAACGGCATCCGTGAGGATGCCGCAAACTCGCAGAGAATCTAAGTATTAGAGTCTTGTCTTGAAAGTCCTGTTTCCGACCTTCACGATGTACACGCCCTTCGCGCCGGTGTACACTTTCTGGACATAGCCGAGACCACGCGTTTCGCGGACCTTGTGGCCGAGGCTGTTGAATACGGAGATTTCCAGGCCCTGTGCGCCAGAAACTTCGATGTAGTTGTCGGCGGTCCTGTAGACGGCGACTGCGGCGAGGCTTGCCGGATCGGCAGCGATTGCTGTGGTAGAGGAAGAACTCTGCGTCCACGGTCCCCAGTGATGGCCCGAAGACGAGGAGGATTCCGGATTGGCGGCGCTGCTGGAAGATGCCGGCGGTTCGACGCTAGAAGAAGACGGCGGGGGAGTTGCGCCTCCGGAAATCACGATTTCGCCTGCGTTCGGCACGGCGTCGAAGTACACATAGCCGCCGTCAATCTTGGATTCAAGCTTGGCGCCCGCCTGTGTCACCTCGGCCTTGGAGCCGTCGTACTTGACCTTCAGGCTAAGAGGGTAGTCGTACTTGGAAATGTTGTCGGCGATGCTGTGGGTGAGCTTGACGGTGATGTTTCCACCGCTGCTGCTAGCTTCGGCCTTCGATGCCTTGCGTTCCTTGAGATACATGGCGACATGGCCCATCGGGGCTACCCAGATGTCCTTATCGTTCTGCTGGGCCCACTTGAGGGCTCCATCGATGGCGTTGATATCCGTCGGCGAGTAGTTGGCGTTGCCATTTTGCTTGCCCTGGAAACCGTGGGTGAGGAATGCCGCCCAGCCGTTGCTTTGGATAACTTTCTGCATTCTGCCGGTAAAGTCGTTCGTGCTCTTGAGCTGGCCTTCGGCACCGGTCATGGTGGCGGGAACCTGAGCCCAGTTGGAGGGACCGTCCTTGCCCATTTCATCGGCCATGCCCTTCCAGCTGCCGTTGCAGATACGGCCAACGATGTAGTTCTGGAGAACGGCGCTTTCGTTAGGCACGTTGCAGTTCGGGTAGGCGACCGTGATGACGCCGTACTTTTGGTTGATTTTGCCTTCGATGGACTTTTTCGAAGAGGCTTCTTCGCCGCTCATGTTATTGCCGTGGCTATTGCTGTGGCTTGCAATTTCGTGCCCTTCGTCGGCCAGGCCCTGGAATCCGCTCCAGTTGGGGTTCCAGTTCACCACCACGTTGAAGGTAGCCTTGTAGCCATACTTCTTGAACATCGGACCAGCGTCGGTCACGTGGCTCGGAGCGCCATCATCGAAAGTAAACGAAGCGGCGCCCTTGCGGAAGCCCGACCAGGTTGCGATTTCGACACTCTGCGCGAACGCGGAACCCACCGCGAACAACCCAACCGCAGATGCGGCAAAGAGAACCTTTTTCATAAAATATACTCCATAATCATGTTTTATACCATTAAATTATCTTTTTGCCGGGTTGATTGCTTATGGGGCGGGGTGTTTCCGTTGTATAGGTTAGCAACGCGAAAATGGCGAATTTAGGCCGGAAAAAGCGTTTTTTGAGGGTGTTGTTAAAATTTTACAGGGGGTGCGGGGTGGTTCGCCTCGCGTTTTCTATCATTATGCACATGATTTTCGACGATATTGTGAACGACGCCTACGAGGAACGCGAATACCCGGCCCTTTTGGCCCTGGCGCGCGAATGGGAGGTCGCGCGCCCTTTTGACGGTCTGCGCGTGCTGGTGGCGACACCGGTTTTTAGGAATACGCTGCTACAGTACCGTGCGCTTATCGCGGGCGGCGCGGATCTTGTCGTGGGTGTGGCAGGCGGGATGCCCTGCGACCCGGGTATCGTGGAAGTCTTGCGCGGGAACGGGATTCCCGTAATCGGGTTGCAAGAGGCCCTCGAGATGGAGGCCCGTTGCGCGGAGTCGGGTGATTGCGCGTTCGACCTGATTCTGGATTGTGCGGGCCAGTTTTCGGCATGCCACCCGCGGTTCGGGTTTGTGGAACTCACGCGCAGTGGAGTGCAGTTTTACGAGAAGTGCGAACATCCGGTGTATGTGGCCGATAGCGGTGTGGTAAAACGCATCGAGACCTGCCTCGGGACGGGCGAGGGCTACGTGCGGGCGCTCGCGCAACTCGGGTACGATTTTTACGACGGCAAGAAGTTTGTCGTGTTCGGGAGCGGAAAGGTGGGGCAGGGAATTGTGCTGCAGTTGCTGCGCTCCGGTGCCAATGTCCATGTGGTCACTGACTGCTCGCGAGGTGCAAACCCGTTCCTGGATGCAAACGAAGTTTCGGTCACGGACTGCAACGACCTCGATGCGGTGGCGTCGCTCGTGCGCGGTGCCGACTTCGTGGTGACAGCGACCGGCGTGAAGGGCGCGCTTGACCGCCCGCAGGTCGTGGAAGCTTTGCTCGCCTCGGGCGCCGTGCTTGCCAACATGGGCGTTGAGGACGAATACGGGCCGGGCGTCCCGGCTAGTCGCGTGCTCGCCGAAAAGAAACCGCTGAATTTTATTCTGGAAGAGCCGACGCATCTCAAGTACATCGATGCGTCGCTCGCGCTGCATGCCGCCCTCGGGGAACAGCTCGTGCGCGAAGCCGCCGCAAATAAAAACGCGGGCCCCATGGACCCGCCAAGCGAATTGGAACAGCGCATCCTCTCCATGACCATGCAGGATGGCCTCATCGGCGCCGAAATCGCCGAGATGATGGGCTGGTAGATATTACTTCTCTTTTTCGAGTTTGATGAAGAACTTCTTTGTCTCGCGGGCGACGATGCCGCTAAGCAAAACCAGCGCCACGAGGTTCGGGAATGCCATGAGCCCGTTGAAGATGTCGGCGCTAGTCCACACGGCGCTCACCGTGAGGTAGGGCCCGATGAACACCGCGGCCACGTAAACCCAGCGGTAGGCGAGGATGGCGTTCTTCTTGCCGCGCCCGATGAGGTATTCCAGGCAGCGCTCGGAGTAGTATGCCCACCCGAGGATGGTGGTGAACGCGAAGAACACGAGTGCCACGGTAAGGATGTACGGGGCGATGGTCGAGCCGCCCGGGAAGTTCGTAAGCCCGCGGCAGAACGCTTCCATGGTGATGTTCACGCCCTGTAGCCCAAGTTCCGGAGTCCAAGCGCCGGTGACTACGATGGCAAGGCCCGTCATGGAGCAGATGACGATCGTGTCGATGAACGTGCCCGTCATGCTTACGAGACCCTGGCGCACCGGTTCCTTTGTCTTGGCCGCTGCGGCTGCAATCGGGGCCGAGCCGAGGCCCGCCTCGTTACTGAAGATGCCGCGGGCGATACCCTTTTGCATTGCGATGAAGATGGTGCCTACCACGCCGCCCGTGACGGCGCTCGGGTTGAATGCCGCCTGGATGATGGTCTCGATGGCGCCCGAAATCTTCGAGAAGTTGAAGCCCAGGATGAGCAGGCAGAAGAGAATGTAGAAGATGGCCATGAACGGCACGATGTAGAGGGAAACCTTCGCGATGCGCTTGAGCCCGCCGATGATGACGCAGGCGGTGAAGCCCGCACAGAGCAGGCCCGCGATGGCCGTGGAGTAAGAGACCGAGTTGCCGGCGAGGTTGATGAATTCGCCGGTGGGGATGACTGTCGCGACCGCCGAGGTAATGCCGTTCACCTGTGTGATGGTGCCGATGCCGAGCAGGCCCGCAAGCACGCCGAACACCGCGAACAGCACGGCGAGCCACTTGAAGTTGAGTCCGAAACGTTCCTTGATACCCGTCTCGATGTAGTAGAAGGGGCCGCCCAATACCTTGCCGTCGGTATCGACCTTGCGGTACTTGACCGCGAGCAGGCCTTCGGAGTATTTTGTGGCCATGCCGAAAAAGGCGGCAACTTCCATCCAGAAGAGAGCGCCCGGGCCGCCGGTACCGATGGCGGTCGCGACACCCACGATGTTACCCGTGCCGACGGTGGCCGCAAGAGCCGTGCAGAGCGCCGCGAAGCTCGAGACTTCGCCTTCGCCTTCCTTTTCGCTGTGGAGCATGTATCGCAGCGCGTTGCCGAGGTTTGTCACCTGCAAAACGCCGAGGCGGCTGGTGAGCAAAATTCCCACGAACAGGATTACGGCGATGAGCGGGATACCCCACACGTAACCGTCGATGGTATCGAGAATAGCGTTTAAAGTTTCCATCTGAAACTCCCTAATGTTGAATGGCTTGTACGCAAGTCGCGTGCCGTAACTCGTTGATGGGCAAAAAGATATAAAATTTCCCGCCTGTTGACATTCTATCCATGCTAACTGTCGTGCGTATACGCCTTTTCGGTTCATCAAAAGATATTTTATAGGTGTTGTTGGTGGGATACAACAAGGAGTATGAAGATGTTTGGTTATGGTTTCAGGCGTGTAGCCTGTTCTGTTCTTGCTGCAACCGCACTTTCGGCAGTGAGTTCCTTCGCCGTCACGAGCCAGTTCCGCGGTGTAAACTGGGCGGACAAGCGTGACAATTTCGTGTCTGACGTGCTTGTGCTTTCGGGCATGAGCCTTTCGGACAATTACCAGTCTGCATCGGTTGTTGCTGACCGCGTTATTGGGCAGTTCCAGGAACTGTTCGGTACCAACAGCGTGCGCATCCCGGTGAACGAGCCCACGGTTCTCAAGTTCTGGGATACCTACACGGGCGTTATCGACATGGGCCTTTCCAAGGGCCGTATCGTGATGGGTTACTGGGGCCCCGCACAGCCTTCGGGCCCGAAAAATATGAATGATTGGTGGAGCATGTGGGCAAAAATCGTCGAAAAATACGGCGACCACCCGAATGCCTATTTCGAGATTTTCAACGAACCGCATATGTACAGCAAAACGGAACTGCGCGACCTTTACGCCCAGTGGCTGAGCAAGTTCCCGAATGTGCCGCGCGACCATATTCTGCTCGACGGCTCGGGCCTTGCATGGAACGTGCCTGACATTGCCGACGACCCGCGTTTCGAGGGCTGCCTTTTCGCGGTGCACGAATACACGTTCTGGAACATGAGCATCACCACCGAGCAGGGCTGGAAAAACAGCTTCAAGGGCAAGGTGGGCAAGTACGCCGACCGCACCGTGTGTACAGAATGGGGCGGTGCCATGAGCCCTGGCGACAAGGCTGGCGTGCATTACGACTACATGGACTACAATTCCACCCCGACCAACTACTTCATGGCCTACATTCGCGGCATGTCCGACCAATTGCGCGAATGGGAGATGGGTAGCTTCTACTGGCCGGGGCTTCGCGACGGCGACTGGTACAGCATGACCAAGCGCACCGGCGAAGGCGCGAACATCAAGCTCGAAATCGTGAACCAGTCGGGCGTGGACCGTATGAAGATGGCTTGGGCTGATACGGTCGAGACGACTCCGCTCGTGCGCGAAGCGTATAACGGCGAACCTGCGGCGATTCCGGGTATAATCGAGGCGGAGAATTACGACAAGGGCGGCAACCGCTTCAGTTTCTATGACAAGGATGCAGCCAACAAGGGCGAAACCTACCGCGAAGACGCCGTGGATGTCGTTACCCTCGATGGCGCAACCTGTGGCGGCGAGGCCTGCAAGGGCTATGCCGTCGGGTACACGGAAGCGGGCGAGTGGCTCGAATACAGCGTGAAGGTCGCCACGAGTGGCAAGTATGCAATTCGCGCGAACGTGGCGACCGCGTCCGAGACCTCGAAAATCCAGCTGTTTGTCGATGGCGAGGCGATTGGCGATACGGTGACTTTCGAGAAGGTCGATACCACGTGGAATGTGTACAAGGAAGTCGATGTCGGTGTTGCGAACCTTACTGCGGGCGAACACATCCTGAAACTTGCCATTGCGGGTAGCTACGTGAACGTGGACTGGCTCAAGTTCTGCGAAGGCGAGGCCTGCGAGGCGACTACGGGAATCCGCGAAATTATGCCCGCCTCCGTTACCAAGGCTTCGGCCCCGCGCCTCCGCAAGCAGGGCGGCCAGCTGTTTGTCGAAAGGAACGGCATGCGCTTTGACTTGACCGGACACCGCATCAAGTAAGGGACGGGCTTGCTCCCGCTTTTCAATCGGATCGGCGTGATGTAATTTTTTCTATCTTTGTATTCGTATGAATACGAAGATTTATTACACGCTTACTGACGAGTCGCCGTTCCTGGCGACTCAATCCCTGCTCCCCATCGTTCGCGGTTTTGCAAAGGCCGCCGATATCGATGTGGAAACCAAGAACATCTCGCTGCCGGGCCGCATTCTGGCCGCTTTTGGCAAGGCGAGCGACGACCTAGACTTTTTGGGTAAGCTTACGCTTGAACCGGATGCAAACATCATCAAGCTCCCGAACATTTCGGCTTCTGTGCCGCAGCTCAAGGCCGCCATCGCGGAACTCCAGAATAACGGCTTTGACGTGCCCGACTATCCGGACGCTCCGGCTACTGAAGAAGAAAAGGCAATCCGCGCCAAGTACGACAAGGTGAAGGGTTCCGCCGTGAACCCGGTGCTTCGCCAGGGCAACTCCGACCGCCGCGCTCCCAAGGCAGTGAAGAACTTTGCCCGCAACAACCCGCATAGCAACGGCAACTGGAACACCTCCGTAAAGACCCACGTGGCAAGCATGCAGGCCGACGACTTTTACGGCAACGAAAAGTCCATCACCATGGCCGACGCCGACACGTTCAAGATTGAATTTGTCAATGAAGCAGGCGAAGTTACGGAACTCCGCGCCGCAAAGCCGCTCCTGAAGGGCGAAATCATCGACGCTACCGTAATGCGCATGGCGTCGCTCGAAAAGTTCATCGCCAATGCCATGGCCGAAGCGAAGGCGAAGGGCCTGCTGTTCTCGGTGCACCTGAAGGCTACCATGATGAAGGTCTCTGACCCGGTGCTGTTCGGTGCGTTCGTGCGCGTGTTCTTCAAGGACGTATTCACGAAGTACGCCGACCTGTTCAAGGAACTCGGCATCGATGCCAACAACGGTCTGGGTGATTTGTACAAGCGCCTCGAAGGCAACGCAAAGGAAGCAGAAGTCAAGGCCGCTATCGATGCAGCGCTCGCTGCGGGCCCGGATCTCGCCATGGTGGATTCTGCCAAGGGCGTTACAAATCTGCATGTGCCGAGCGACGTGATTATCGACGCCTCGATGCCTGCGATGATCCGCAATTCCGGCTGCATGTGGAACAAGGAAGGCAAGTTGCAAGAAGTTGTCGCTTGCATTCCGGACCGCTGCTACGCAGGCATTTACGATGAAACGATTGAATTCTGCAAGCAGAACGGCGCCTTCGACCCGAAGACGATGGGCACTGTGCCGAACGTGGGCCTCATGGCTCAGGGCGCCGAAGAATACGGTAGCCACGACAAGACCTTTGTCGCAAAGGGCAAGGGCGTCATTCGCGCCGTGAATAGCAAGGGCGAAGTGCTTTTGCAGCAGAATGTAGAAGCGGGTGACATTTTCCGCATGTGCCAAGCCAAGGACGCTCCGGTGCGCGACTGGGTGAAGCTCGCCGTCACGCGCGCCCGCCTCAGCAACACGCCTGCGATTTTCTGGCTTGACCCGGAACGCGCTCATGACCGCGAAATCCAGAAGAAGGTGGAAGCCTACTTGCCGGAACACGACTTGAACGGCCTCGACATCAAGATTATGAGCCCGCGCAAGGCGATTGTGGAAACCATGAAGCGCGCGAAGGCCGGCCTCGATACCATCGGCGTCACTGGCAACGTGATGCGCGACTACCTCACCGACCTCTTCCCGATTCTTGAAGTCGGAACGTCTGCAAAGATGCTCAGCATCGTGCCCTTGATGGCGGGCGGCGGCCTCTACGAAACGGGTGCAGGTGGATCTGCCCCCAAGCAGGTGCAGCAGTTCCTCGCCGAAAACTACCTCCGCTGGGATTCCCTCGGTGAATACTTCGCACTGGTGCCCGCCTTCGAGCAAGTCGCGCTGAAGGACGGCAACAAGAAGGCGAAAGTCCTCGCCGACACGCTCGACGAAGCGAACGGCAAGATTCTCGAATTCAACCGCACGCCGGCCCGCAAGATTGGCGAACTCGACAACCGCGGCTCACACTTCTACCTGGCCCTCTACTGGTCGCAGGCTCTCGCCGCCCAGAAGGACGACGCGGAACTTGCCAAGAAGTTCGCCCCGGTTGCGAAGGCCCTCGCTGAAAACGAGCAGAAGATTGTCGCCGCATTTGCCGCCGAACAGGGCAAGCCTGCCGATATCGGTGGTTACTACCTGCCGAAGGCCGAACTTCTCAAGAAGTGGATGCGCCCTGTCACAGAATTTAACGAAGTCATTGACGGCCTGTAGTCCACGGACGCAAAAAAATATATGTTTAGCCTTAGAACCGGAGGCTGGATATGAAAGCTCTGTTGAAAAATTCGCTGTCGGCTGCGGCCACTGCCGCTGCAGTTCTGTTCTTTGTCTCTTGCACGTCTGACTTGCCTCCGCAGGTCATTACGGCGAACGGGGACTCCTATTCCGAAAAGGAGTTCGAGTCGCTCAAGGATGCCGGGCTTGTCGACGAGATGGGGAATGTCATCGATACGACGCTCACCAGGAAAGTATCCAGTTCTTCGACTGCAACAGAGGCGAAATCTTCAGGATCCAAAGATTTCAGCTCCTCGGCTGCGGCAAGTTCCGCATCTGAAAACGTGAGCTCCTCATCCGGGGATGTGAGCTCGGATTCCGAACCCGTAGAATCCAGTTCGTCCGAAGAAGAGGAGGATGACGAAGAATCCTCTTCCTCGGTTGCCGAGGAAAGTTCCAGTTCGTATGAGGCCGTTTTTGGTTCCGGCGTGGTCGGTGAATCGATAATCGCGAAAGACGGGGTCATCAGCATCGGGACCGATGCCATGGTCGAGGTCGACGATGAAAACAAGGATGCGCTGGATGCTGCGAGGGCAGCCCTTGACGAAGGGGAGGACTTGCCGGATGGTTTCGGCAACCTGGGTGTCGAAACGACCTTCGAGGATTTCAATTACGAAGCTTTCATCGAAAATGCCTTTTTCTGCTTGACCGAGGACGATTCCTGGCTCGAAATTTCGAGGTCGGAACTGGCCAAAAATATCCCGCATTTCAAAAATGGGGCGGATTTGGGCCCGCTGGAGGGCTTCGCCGTCCGGTTTGCGGATGCCTGCAAGGCAGTTGTTTCGCTAGGGGAATAGTGGACGGGTGGGGCCGGTCGGCCTGTTTCCCCCGAAAAAAGATGATTTGACGCTCCATTTTTTGTTCCGGGGCGTTTTTTCTATGTATATTAAAATAGTAGTCTATTCGGCTGTTTTTTGTAAGTTGGAATGGAAATGAATACGATGGTATTGAACATCTTTGTGGCCGTATCCTTGGTTCTCTTGTGTATGAACATCTGGACGACCAACAGGCTGTTGCGTCGCGATGCCACGGCGAGGTGGCTGGGGGCTAGCGGAGTTTTTGCCACCGTTTGTGTTGTCACCTACTTTGTGACAGTCTTTACGGATTCGGTTTCGGTCTTCGCCTGGATGACGACCGTGCATCTGATTGCCGTTGCCATTGGTTTGTTCTGCGCATGGGTGTTCTCGTACCGCTATGTGAGGCTTGAATCTTTCCGTATTATAAAGATTATTTCCAGAATCCTTGTTGCGCTGGTTGCGGTAGACATCATCGTTCTGTTGATAAATCCCTTCAAGAATATTGTCTTGGAGTTTGCGCTCCGCACTCCGGAATCCCTTTTTTCCAAGTTTATCTATGCGGCGCAATATCCGCTGTACTACATGCACATGGCGATCGCCTACCTGCTTATCGTCGGTGTCCTGCTTCTCCTTGGACATGGGCTTGCCATGGTCCCGAAGGAGTTCGGGAGGCAGTTCCTGTACACGATGATTGCGCTGGCTTTTGTCCTCGTGTTTAATATTGTATCGGTCTTTGTCCAGGACAACAAGAACTTCTTGAATTATTCCATAGGCCTTTATTCCATCCTTCCGGTTATCATGTATGTGTTCGCGTATAAGTTCTCGGACTATATCAAGATTGACTACTTCAAGGATAGCGTGTTCGAGAATGTATCGCAATCCATTGTCCTGTTCGATTTCCGCGGCGAGATGGTGATGTGCAATTCCAAGGCCGTCCGGCTATTTTCGATGATTGACTTCTCGAAGAAGCCGTTGCGCAAGGAGTTCGAAAAGATCTGCAACATAGTGATTGTGGGCGAAAAGGATATCGATACGGCGTCACTGCAGTGTTTTGTGCGTCAGTCTTCGGGACGGATTCCGCTGCGTTGCGATTTCCGCAGGCTCAAGAACGAACACGGCGCACTTGTCGGCTACCTGTATGTGTTTGCGGATATCGGCCTCGAAACGGATCCCGTGACGGGCTATCAGGAATGGGATGGATTCAAAAACTTTGTCTTGGAAAATTCAGAGACGTTTGCCCTGCCCCTGACTGTCATCGTTTCCGACATCAATAACCTTTCGGTGGTCAACAGTGTCGGTGGCCGCACCCGTGGTGACCAGATGCTCAAGGCTTTCGCCCATCTCCTGCGAAAAGAATTTGTCGAAAATTCTTACTTTGTCCGTGGCGAGGGGGCGAATCTTGTTGTTCTTGCCTATAACCGTTCGAAGGAAACGGTCGCCAAGGCCATGGAATCCGTGAGTGCCGCATTCGGGGGGCAATTCCTCTATGCGACGGAACAGGTCCTGGATTTTCAGACAGGAATCCTGCAGGCTATCGAGACGGCGTCCAAAGTCCTGAGGCAAAAGAAGCTTCTGGATACGGATTCCAAGCATTCCGAGATCCTGGAAACGCTCAAGCAGGCTTTGCTCAAGAACGACAGCCGTTTCGAAGAGCATGTCGCGAAGATGCAAAAATTCTGCGATGCGCTGGCGCCTCGTCTCGACCTGACCGAAAGGCAGCTGAGTGACTTGAAGCTACTTTGCACCTTGCACGATGTGGGCAAGGTGGCCATCCCTGTCGAAATCCTGCAGAAACCCGCGAAGCTGACTCGCGAGGAATATCGCCTGGTGCAGTCGCATGTGGAAAAGGGCTACCAGATTGCCAAGAGTTCCAAGGAATTTGTCGGCATTGCCGACTATGTGCGGCACCATCATGAACGCTGGGACGGAACCGGCTATCCTGACGGCATCAGCCGCGAAAGCATTCCGCTCCTTTCAAGGATTATCGCGGTTCTCGATTCCTATGATGCTATGACGAGTCCGCGCCCCTACCGTGCCGTGATGCCGAAGGAATACGCGCTCAACGAGCTGCGCTCCTGTGCGGGAACCCAGTTCGATCCGACAGTTGTTGCCGAGTTCCTGCAGGTGCTTTCGGAAGAAACCGAGGATGCCGGGACTGAAAAGAAAGCGGCCGAGTCTTCGCAGGTGCCGTCGGCTTCCAATGTCCATGTGCCTTCCGCAGAGGCGCTCGCTTCGATGAAGGATGTCGTGCAGAAGATGGACAAGCGGGCCCCCTGCATTCACCGCGTGCAGTTCTGCCGTTGCATTGTCGATGCTGGCAACAAGATTGTGTCGGTAGACGAAAACTTCGAGGGCATGACTGGGTATTCTCGCGAGGATATCCGTCAGATGAATTTGAGCCTGGAATCCCTGATTCCGCCGGAAGATTTGACGGAATACCTTTGTGCGACTGCCGATCTTGCCGCGAAGGAACAGGTCGCCTATTTCGAACACCGCCTGCGCTGTAGAAACGGTTCTGTCCTGTTCGTGTTCGGTGCGTACAAGGTGTTTTACGATTCCGCTTCGCGAGAGAACCGTTGCGAGGTGATTATAGCCGATAGCTCCAGCACGACTGCCATGACGATGATGGCCCGTGACGAACAGGTGAAGGCGGCTCGACAGTTGCGCCAGTGGGAAGATACCTATCGCAAGGATTCCCTGACGGGGCTGTTGAACCGGTCGGCCTTCCAGAGCGATGTGGAAGAAAAGTTGCTCGACAGCGAGACCAAGGTGATGCTCCTGATGATAGATGTCGATAATTTCAAGAAGTACAACGACACCTATGGCCACCGCGCGGGAGACGAATACCTTGTCTTTGTGGCAAATACGGTCCGCGGTTCCTTGCGCGATAGCGACCTGGCTTGCCGTATGGGCGGTGACGAGTTTGCCGCAGCGCTCTTCTTCAAGAAGGAGAACGATACGGAATTCATGCATTCGCGCGCTCGCCAGATTTTTGACCGGATATCGAATAAGTTGGCGGCGGCAGAACACCCGACCGGGCTTTCGATGGGCGCGGTTGTTACTGAGCACGAAAATATGACGTTCAAGCAGGTCTACGAGGCTTCCGACAAGGCCCTGTACAAGTCGAAGAAGGATGGCCGCGGCAGGCTGTCTGTCGAATCCGCGACCCTGTCGTAAGTCAAAATTCATAGTCCAAGTTGGAATGTAGGCGCGTCTAATTTTGCGCCTTTTTCGCGGGTTGCTTGTGATATACGGCAAAAAACGCTTTTTGGGGCGGCATGGACGATGAAAAAAAACGAATTTTTTATTTATTTTAGCACGAAAAAAGGTGGCAATATGAAGAATATACGTACGAAGTTTGCCCTAGTCGCTGCGCTCGCCTTGGTGGTGGGCGCGGGACAGTCGTTTGCCGCATGGGACGGCAAGTCCATGGAAAAACCGGAAATCCAGAAGATTGACGGCAAGGTTTTTTACCTTATCGGTAACGAGGCGAACCTTGCATGGTTTGCTGATTCCGTTAACAAAAATAAGGGGACTATTGCATTGAACGCGAAATTGGTCCAGTCGCTTGACCTGGCCGAAAAACTCTTTATGCCGATTGCCGCAGGGAAGGGCGATACGCAATTTGGCGGCGTGTTCGATGGTGACGGATTCACGATATCCAATCTTTATATTGATGCGGCGAAAATAGGCGAAATCCCTAATCCGAACTGCGATACCTCGAAATCGTACTGTAACTCTCAAAATCCTGGGTTTATTGCCGTGCTAGGCGGAGGTGGCGTTGTCAAAAATTTGAATCTGGAAAACGTGTATATTACGGCATCGACCAATGCAGGCGAAATATTGGATGTCGCAAACCCGATTTCGGTGGGAGGAATAGTAGGCTGGCAGACGGGTGGTTCCATCGAGGGATGCTTTGTTTCGGGCAAGATCTTTACAAGTGGAGCTGGCAATGCCGTTGGTGGTGTTGTAGGAACAGCGCGAGGAGGCTCGATTAGAAATACTTTGAGTACGGTTTCTGTGTATGCTAGCGGGAATTCGACATATGTGGGAGGCATAGTAGGGTTTGTCAGAGGGGCGACAAGTATCGAATACAGTGCGTACGATGGAGCCGCGCTCATAAATAACGGTGACGGAAAGCGGGGAGGCATCCTGGGCAATTTTGAAATTGGAACGGCTAAGGTCGAGATTGCCTATTTCGATGGAGATGTTGTCTCGGAGGGTATTGGTGCCAAGACGGATTCGCTCGAGGTGGATGGCACGACGGTGAGTGAAGAAGAACTGAATGTCGGCAAGGTTACGTGCGCGTTGAACGGTGGCGAACTTAAGGATGGTGCCTGCGATAAGGATGGCGTGTGGTCGGTTGGCGAAACCCACATTGTCGTGAACGGCGTGTCGCGTAACGAGAGCGGTGCGCTCATGTTCGAAGTCAAGTTCGATGCTAATGGCGGCGTGTTCCGCGATGGCGACAAGACAAGCAAGCTTTTGAAGGTCGGCGACAAGATTACGGCCACAGAAATTATCCCGCCGACCCGCGGCGATACCGTATTTGCGGGCTGGGCTCTTGCCAAGGATGCTGAAACTCCGGACGAGGACCTTGGCGCTGCCGACAGGGCGAAAACGGTTTATGCCGTGTGGAAGAAAATGTTTACCGTCAAGTTCGATGCGAACGGAGGGACCTTCCCGGATGAATCTACGGAAAAGTCGAAGGTTGTCGCGGATGGCGCTGCCATAGACGTGAGTGGTTTCGATGTCCCACAGACCTACACCTCCGAAGAAGAAGTCAAGTACTACTTCTCGGGCTGGGCTCTCGAAGCCGATGCCGAGGCTGCCCTCGAAACGCTTGGCTCTGCAACCGATAACGTGACGCTTTATGCGGTATGGACGGAAGCTCCGACATTCACGGTCACCTACGATACGCGCGGATTCGGCGTGACTGTCGATTACGTGCAGGAAGGTGAAACGACGACTCTGCCCGAGACTCCGAAGGCGGATGGCTACAAGTTTGTCGGCTGGTTTACCGATTCCACATTTGCGGAAGGTTCCGAATTCGACTCCGAAACGCCGATTGCAGAAAATGTTGTCGCATATGCCAAGTGGGACATCGTTGAATATGAAATTGTCTATATCATGGGCAAGGGCGCGAACAACGAGGCGAACCCGGTTTCTTATACGGTCGAAACGCCGACCATCAAGTTGCAGCCGCCCACCAAGAAGGGCTACCACTTTGACGGCTGGTACTACGATGCGGATTTTGTGAATACGGCGACGCAGATTACCGAAGGCTCCACGGGAAAGGTGAAGTTGTATGCAAAGTGGGAAATCAAGACGTTTACGGTCACCTACATGGCTGGCGAATTTGCCCTGGAAATCGTGGAGCCCGATGTCAAGGCCTACGGCGATACGATCAAGCTCAAGGAAGCCTCGTTTACCCGCTACGGCTACCTGCAGGACGGCTGGTCCACGAAGGATGGCGGCAAGAAGAAATACGACCTTGGTGCCGAATATGCCGCCGATGCGGATGTCGCCCTTTTCCCGCACTGGGTAAAGGACCCGACTGCTATTCCTGTCGTAGCGAAGGCGGCCGCACGCTTCGGTGTCGTGGCGAACGGAAGGACTCTTGAACTTTCCGGCGTGCGCTCCGGTACGCCTGTCGCCGTGTTCGATATGCGCGGGCATGTCGTGGCGAAGGCTACGGCAAGTGCGGGCTCGTTCAGCATGGGGACGTTTGTGCCGGGAATGTACCTGGTTCGCGTGGGTAGCGAAAGCCGTCGCGTGCTAGTGCGCTAGCTTGAATTTGAAATACCCTGCAATCTGTAGCGGATGGTTGAATGTGCCATCCGCCATTTTCTTTTGCAGATCCTCGTCGGAGAGTTCGAGAGACTCGATGTCCTCGGTGCTGTCGAAATGCGTGCTGCCGCTCTTGACGACGCCGTCAATGAATACCACGTGAAATACGCCGCGGTGCCTGTCCGGATTCACCGGGAACTTGCCGAGGTAGCGGATTGCCTTGCCTTCGTCATCCTCGCTATACGATACTTGGCAACTTGTTGCCATAGTAGAGTTATCCTCTTTGGGGAGCAGGCGAGGATCTATGCAGTACCCGCATTCTTCCTGCAGTTCGCGGAGCGCGGCCTGTTCCGGCGTTTCGCCCTTGTCGATGATGCCCGCGGGGAATTCGAGCGCGATTTTTCCGGTGCCGTGGCGGTACTGTTCTGTCATGACCCACTTGCCTTCTGCGGTACGCGCGAGAATCAGCACCCAGTCGGGTTGCCATAGCGTGTAGAAGTCGTCGATGACCTTGCCGTTCGGGAGTTCGCAGGTTTCCTTCGCGACCTTGAGCCAGGGGGCGTCTACCAGGTATTCCGTCTTGAGCAGTTTCCAGGGGTTCATCGCTATCCTTCCAGCTTGTTCTTCAGGTAGTGCCTTGCGGTCCACGTGAAATATAATATGTCGGCGATTACAAGTGCGACGGCGCAGGTGAAAAATACCTGCTGGTGCATGCCGAAATGCCCCGCCATGGAGCCGCCCGCTAAAATGCCCGCCCCGATACCGATGTCCCAGCCGCTCAGGTACGTGCTGTTCGCGGTACCGCGCTGGTCGTGGCGGGCGAGGTTCACGCACATCGTCTGGTAGCCGGGGAAAATTAGCCCGAGGCTTGTACCGATGAGGAATGCCGATGCGAAGAAGGTGACAGGCGAGTGGCTGAAGGCGAGCAAAAAGTAGGCGACGATATTGAGCGTCATGCCGGTGCCTACCAGGTGAATCAGGTAGCCGCGGTCAATCAGGCGCCCGGTCATTACGCGGTTCAAGATGAGCCCTGCCGCGATGAGCGCATAGAACCAACCGGAACCTCCGATACCCAGTTCCTTCGCGTAGAGTGCGATGTAGTTCGTGACGGGCCCGTAGGCGAACCCCACGAAGATGAAGTTCACGAACTGCGGGATGGCGCGCGTGAGGAAGAACCGGTCGAGCGAAAGCGGTGCGTGCGGCTTTTTCTCCTTGCGGGGAACGTTCAAGGTCTGCACGAGAACGAGCCCGATGATGCAGAGCGCGATGGAAATGATAAACACGATGGTGTCGCCGAAGGCCTCGTACAGGAACATGCCCGTCATCGGGCCGGTCGCGAACGCGAGATTCACGCTAATCCCGAAATAACCGATGCCTTCCCCGCGGCGGCTTGCGGGGAGCGCGTCGATGGCCACCGTGTTGCTCGCGGTACTCGAAATCCCGAAGAAGAGACCGTGGGCAAAGCGCACTGCGGCAAGAATCGGCAAAAAGGCCACCGTCTTGTAGCCCAAGAAACATGCGGTGAACGCGAAGAACGTCCAGAAGTAAAGCGGCTTGCGGGAAAGCGTATCCACGAGGAAACCCGCGAAGGGCCTGCAGGCGAGTGCTCCGATGGTGTAGAGCGAGATGATGAACCCTGCAGTTGCGTTGTCGGTTTGGAACTTCTCGATAATGTAGAGCGGCAGAATCGGCAACAGCTGGTAAAAGCTGAAGAACAGCAAGAAGTTCGCGGCGGCGACCGTCACGAAGTTGCGTGTCCAGAGTGCTGGCTTTTGGGTTGCATCCGTCATATCAAATATCCCGGAGGCCAAAGATAGAAATTACTTCCCGAATAAAATCTTTCTTAAAAACGGCTGGTCCGGATTATTTCGTAAATCATTTGTCAAGGTCCGCCCACATCTCGTTCATATCCGTATAGCGCTTGGTCTTCGGGTCTGCTTCTAGTCGCTTTGCTTCTTCGATTGTGTCTAGGAGTTCGCCGGAACGTTTCGGGTATTTCACTTCAAAGGGGAGGCCTTGCTGTAGCACCACCTGCCGCAGGAACATAGAAATCGCCTGAGACATAGAAAGCCCCAGCCCCTCAAGGAGCTTGTTGGCCTGGCTGCTCAGCTCGGAGTCGATGCGGAAATTTTTAGCTATGGTGCTCATGAACATAAATATACCTCATTTTGATTGCAAAAGCAAGTGAATGATTGTGTATTCTTGCGAATGCTATCAGAGTTGTGCTTTCTGAAGTCTTTTATGCTACACATTTGTGCATTATAATATAATTTTAGGAGTGGGATTTGTCAATAGGCTTGAGTATTTTTTTGAGGAAAAGGTTATATTCAGATTAGAGGTATTTTATGGGACTTTTAGATTCGTTCTTAAATAAGCGTATTGGACCGGTATTCTTAAAAGAATCTAGTGACGCTGAAAATTTCATTGTGAAAATGAATTCGTTACTGGCGAATGCTACCGGTGGTATTAAAGAAAAAATTGAAGAACAAATAAAATATGCCGAAGCTGGTTTGCTTGGTGAAAAGCAGATTGCTTTTGAGTTGAAGAACAGTGGAATAGACATGTATGTTCTTCACGATATCTATCTTGAAAAGGGTGATTTGTCGGCGCAGATTGATTTTTTGCTGATTACAAGACGGCATCTCTATGTTATAGAATGTAAGAATCTATTTGGAAATATTGAAATTGATGCAAAAGGCAATTTTATTCGCCAATTACGCAAAATCAGCGCCACTTGAATGTTTTGAAAGAAGTCCGTCGAGAGGTGAAAACTGGTAGTTTTTTGGGCTTATCTGAAAAAATATTTGATAATACTTTTGCAGAAAATTATCAGTCAATTGTTGTCCTTGCGAATCCTAAGACGGTGTTGAACAATAAGAACGCGCCCAAAGAAATTAAGAGCAGGGTTATTCGTGCCGATCAGCTAGTAGCTTTTATCAAAGCGAAAGATGACGCTTCGAAGGATGTTTGTTGGACTGATGCTGATATGCGTGAAACGATTCAGTATTTCCTTGACAAGAGCCTTCCCAATAAATCGGATTATTCGAAAAAGTACGAAGAGATGCTTGCTGAATGCAAAACTCAAGAGGCAAAGCGCGTTCTAGAAAAGAAAACTGAATCTGCCGAAAAAGATGGGACGTCAAAGACTTGTCCTCGTTGTGGAAAAGCCTTGGTTTTGCGGATTGCTAAAAAAGGGGAGAACGCTGGCAACCAATTCTGGGGATGCAGCGGTTATCCAAAATGCAGGTTTATTGAAAAAGCGTGATTCACTCCTCAGGATGACGCTTCGAGCTATTTCCTCTCCAGCATCACGATGGTTTCGAGGTGCGGTGTTCTCGTACATATTGGCTCCGACAAGGGCGGTCAATGGGTACTTGCCTAGAATCCCAAAAGGATTAATTAGTTTTTTTTCTTGATTCCTTTGCTTGATTATATACTAAGAGCGGCCAAAATAAGCTGCCGGTATGTAAACGGCAAAATGCGTTTCTCTCTGTTACATACCAGAATGTGGAAAATTGCATTTTGGTATGTAATAACGGGACGTAAATCGGATTGGAAAGCGGGGAAACGGCCTAGTTGTATGCCTTGGAGTGCGAAATCTGCCTTGGTAGGGCTTTTTTAGTGGCAGGTTTACATACCAAATGTCCCCCAAAGGCTTTCTAGTATGTAAGGCCCAAAAAGCATTTTGCTCAATTACATACTAAAAGAGGTGGAAAGGCCTGTTTGGTATGTAATTTAGGAACAAAATATTGCCGAAAGCCCGCTATAGGCGATTGATTCGGCGTTCCACGCCTCAGGATGACGCTTTGCGTCACTTTCTCTCCAGCATCACGATGGTTTCGAGGTGCGGGGTGCCGGGGAACAGGTCGAGCGGCTGCACTTCGCGCACGCGGTAGCCGTAGCGTTCCCATTCCTTGAGCGAGGCGGGAATTTCGTCGGTGCCGCAGAACACGTGGCATACGCGGATTGGCTTTCTCATCGCGAGTGCGTGAATCACGCCCGGTTCGCAGCCCTTGCGCGGCGGGTCCAGCAGGATTTTTTCCGGTTCGTTCACGATCGGCCGCGGCAGTCGCGTCTGCACGAACATCTCGTCGATCTTGCCCGCGATAAAGCGGTAGTTTTTCTTCAGGTGCTTTGCGGAAGCCTTCGCGCAGTCGATGGACGGGCCTTCCCATTCCACGCCCAGAACGTCCTTGGCGGCTTCGCCGAGCGCAAAACTGAACAGGCCGTAACCGCAGTACAAATCCAGGAAGTGGTCTTCCTTGCCGAGGCTGAGCATGCGGCTCGCCGCCTTGATGAGGTTGTGAATCTGGCTTTCGTTAATTTGGCTGAATCCCGTGACGGGGTAACGCAGGCTAAAGTGCCCGAGATTCAGGCTAAGTTCGCGCGGGCCGTAGAGTTGCTTGAAGTTCAGGCCTTCGGTGGGGCGCTTGGCTTCGAGGTAGTAATCCGATTCGGTCGTGTCCACGTAGGCATGCGCCGCGGTCACGTGGAAGGGCGATTTTTGCAGTGCGTCGGCAATCAGCTTGAGCTTGCGCACGATGCTCGCGTCAATCTTCTTGATGTTGAAAATCACCACGCGGTACTGGTACGTGCCGCGGATAATTATCCAGTTGAGCGCGTAGGCGAGCGGCTTGTACGCGGGCGTAATCAGCTTCTCGAACAGGAAGTCGTAAATCTTGTTGTGTTCCTCGGGCTCGAGCATGGATTCCTGGCGGTCAAACTGCAGATTGCCCGGCTGCATGTACACGCGGCGCTTGCTCGTGGTGCGGTACCCGCGGGGCATGGGGCTTGCAATTATCTTCTGCGGGTTGCCGGCAAGGCGGTTCACGTCCCAGAATTCCTGGATGGCGTCGTTCTTGACCTTCAGCTCGTCCCTGTAGTCAAGCATGGCGAGCGATTCGCCGTGGAGGGAGTCGGCCTCCTTGGTGTAGCCCGGAATCTGGTGTGCGATGGCTTGTTCGAAAAACATGATTGCCTCCATGTCGGCCGTTTTTACAGGGGCAAATTTAGAAAAAATAGAATCCCTAATCATCGTCTTTTCGGCAACGGACGGGGCGCCCGGTATTCTTACTATTACCATGGATAAAATATTTATGGAGACATTTCCTGTACTCGGCTTGCTGCTCCTCTTGCACCTCTTGTTTGGGCTCCTCTAGCTTGGATCGACAGGCCCATGATATCGGATAGGCTTCCACGGCGTAATAGAGAGTATCGCCCGTTAATGCTGATTTGATGGACTCTTCAGTGCTGCTCCAAAAACTCACTAAATCTCTGAAAACCGCGTCATAAAAGTCACCTATTGCATTTTGGCATCGAACATCGACATCGCAGTCAGTGGTATCTTGTGGATACGCTTTGGCGATGTCTTCCCGCCGGATTATCTGGAATTCCGCGTAAAGGTCTGGTGTTATGAGTGATTTGATTAGGGAAACAAATTCTTCTTCGTTGGGCACGTGCCATCCATCAGGACAAATCCCCTGCACCACGTCAGGTAACTTACCCCTGCAACTGTTGTTTTCGCCACAGTCCAACGGGTTATCCACATCGGTTGCGAATTTTACGGAATCGATCGCTGCAGTCCATTTGTAAAAGCAGCCGAACGCGTAATCACTTCTGCACCCAAATTTGCCCCTCATGCTCGGATAGCTTACGGAATCTTTGTAGGCAAGGTTCTCGGCCATCCATATCTGCGAGTTTATTTCGATGGTTCTGTAAACATGCCCGTCCCGAGGGTCGGTCATGGATCCGACCAAATCCTTTGGCGTCTTCCATTTGCCTGACCTGCAGATAAAATAGCGGTCGTAATTGCGTATATTGTCGTGGAAATCTATCTGGGAGGAATCCTCGAGAATGTTGATTACCCGGACGGTATCTTCGAGAGCCTTGACGCATCGGCCCAATTCCTTTTCGGTGGGCGAGAGCGGGCGCCAAATGGTCTCGTCAAAAATATAGAGGCTGTCGGTGATATCACCCTTCTTTATCGCCCCATCGGTAGTATCCTTCCAGCCGTAGGTATCCTTCTCGAAGTCGTTCGCTATGTTCCATACGCCACTTCTGCATATAAAGTATACGGCGGCGTTTTTGCTCTTCTTGTTTGCGTTTTTCTGTACTTCGCCTTCACGCTTTGCGTTGCAGCTGCCGAGCCTAAAGTTATTGTACCAGAAGTTGTTTACGTACTTTTCGAATGCGGGGATGTCGGCCGATATTTCCCAACCGGCGATGTTTTTGCCGATGGCCTTGAGGCTGTCGTTCTTGTTTGTTTCGAAGGCCCAGTCCGCAATGACGGTTGCAGCCGCGCTGTCATTCCAGGAGCCGTCTTCTTCAATGTCAGATGCGTAGTTGGCCAGGCGCTCGCTGAAGTCGGCTTCATCAAGGTCTCCCTGCATCAGCACGCTAATTGCGAGGAGCGCGGCGCTGCCGTCGCTCTCCCCGAAAATGTTCAGGTCTTCGGAGTTGGCGAATTCACCCTCGATTCCGAACGATGCCAGTACTTCCCGCTCTGCCCGTTCCTTTGCGGTGGCGACATCCATGGAATCGGTCGCTGCCAGGTAGACGGAGCGCTCGTATTCCAGGTGCGTAAGCAGGTTTACGTTCGCCACCTCGCGTTTACTCAGATCTATAATGGCGTAAAGGGTAATCGGCGATTGCGATTTTTTGCCGGAGACTTCGTTCCGGTAGAACCCGTTTGCCTTCAGGAGCGCAAATGGGGATGCCTGCTTCGCGACCTTTACCGAGAATTCGCCCTTGTCGTTCTTTGTCTTGCCCTCGTAGCTGTTGCCTGTCTGGGAAAGAGTCTTTTCGTCGAGCTCCTGTATCGTGATGCTGGAGCCGTGCAGGAACGGCCCCTTTTGCGTTACGCCCGAGATAGTCTTGTCGGTGATGGCGATGACTTCCTGGTCCTCGACGGAACCGCCGGCCGATTTTTCGGCGTTGCTACAGGCAGCAAGGAAGTATGCGGGTAGGAATGCCGTGGCGAGAATTGTGCAGAGTCTATTCATCTTTTACTCCCTTGCTGGAGGGTGGATCCTGTATAAAACCTTCTTTGTGCATGTCGCTTAGCGGGAACAGCTGCATGTTCAGGCGGTAAACTTCTTCGGTCCTTGCGCTCTCGGTAGCGATTGCCACGATGCGTCTGCGGCACTCGGCCAGCTCCTCTACAATCTGGTCGTACGCCTCGCGGGTGATGCCCAGCGTGAGGCCCGTGATGTTGCGGCCCTGTGCGGGGTCGTTCTTGAGTGCGTCTGTGGCGAGTTCCGCCATTTGCACCTGCAGGTCGTGCGCGATTGCCTTCTGCACGGTCTTGCGCGCGCTGTTGCCGTCTGCCTTTCCCATGCGGAGCGAACGGTCGACCTGCCGGTAGTTCCCTTGCGCGTCCTGGGTGAGGTAGCCCGCCTCCTGCAGGAATTCCAGAATCTCGCGGACTTCGCCAGTTTTTACGCGGTAGCGGGTGGCCTTCGAAATCTCCTTCGGGTTCGCGCCGTCCATGCAGGGCGCAAGTTCGCGGATAAGCGAGTTCTTCCAGGACTTGAAAAACTGGTATTCCTCCGCGGTAATCGGCTTTACCTTGTGGACGCGCGCCAGTTCGGCGATGCTCTCGAGAATTTCTTTCTTGTCGCTTTCACTTTTCGCGTTATCCAGGGCCACCAGCTTACAGAAGAACGTGGATTCGAATCCGGCGAGCCCCATGGCTTGTGCCACCTGCGGAGCCGTGCGTTCGCCCAGGTTTTTCTTGCCTTCGCAGACGTATTGCAAGAATACGGGGGACTTGATGCCGGCGCTCTCGGCAAAGGAGGCCCACGAGAGGGCCTTGCGGGCCTTCTGCTCTTCGTAGAAATCTCGGATGCATTCCCGGTAACTGATGTACTCGATGACGGGTCTCATGGTTTCAAATATACACTGTGAAAAGTTATTTTGCAATAGTTAGAATATAAAAAACTTTAAAATTTTTAGAAAATCACAATATTGTCCATATTTTGATAAAAATTTCTATTAAATTGGAATATATATCGCTGCGAAGGCTGGCTTTGGAAACAAAAAAAGACCCCTCGAACGAGGGGTCTAAGAGCGGCGGACCGGGATCGAACCGGCAACCATTAGCTTGGAAGGCTAAGGCTCTACCATTGAGCTACCGCCGCGAGCAAGTCCAATTATACAAAAATCGGGCATTTTTTAAAGGGTTTTGTCGAAAGATATTTGAAATTTACATAAAACTTGCTAAATTTTCGCCCACATTAACAATCATACCCAAGGAGTATACTTGTTCCCTAATCCGCGCGATCGCCGCATGCCCAACCGTCCCAGCGATGGGACCCGTACCAACGAAGATATCCATATCTCCCCGATTCGTCTTGTGAAGGAAGATGGCGAGGCCATTATTATCGAGACGAGCAAGGCATTGCAGATGGCAAAGGACGCCGGACTGGACCTGGTGGAAGTGTCTCCGAATGCAAAACCGCCCGTATGCCGCATCATCAACTACGGCAAGTACAAGTTCGAGCAGGTCAAGAAGGCCAAGGCCGCTAAGGCCAAGCAGCACGTGGTGAAGCTGAAAGAAATCAAGATGCACCCGAAGACTGCCGAGAACGACTACCAGTACAGGATCAAGCAGGCGGCCGAGTTCTTGCAGGACGGTATGAAGGTCAAGCTTATCATGCAGTTCCGTGGGCGCGAGATGGCGCACATGGACTACGGCAAGCGCCTGATGGAACGCGCCAAGGAAGACCTGGCTCCATTCGGCGATTTGGAAATGGACTCCAGGGTGGAAGGCAACACAATGCTTTCTATCTACGGTCCTAAACGTGGTGCGGGTTCTGCCAAAAAGCAGGACCAGGCGCCAAAGCCCGCAACCGAGCCAAAGGCAGCAGGTGAGGCTTCAACTTAATAACCGAAGAGGTAAAAATGCCTAAGATGAAAACACACAGCGGTGCTAAGAAGCGCTTCCGCGTGACGGGTTCCGGCCACGTCAAGTTCAAGCGCGCTGGTATGCGCCACATTCAAGCCAAGATGACCACTAAGCGTAAGCGCAACCTTCGTAAGGGTGCACTCGTCAAGAAGGTCGATACCTATCACGTCAAGCGTCTGCTTGTAGTAGCATAAGGAGAGTAAGAATGCCACGCGCTAAAACCAGAGTTCCTTCCCGCGAACGCCGCAAAAACATCCTCAAGGCCGCCAAGGGTTTCTATGGCCGTCGCAAGTCGAACCTTCGCCTTGCCATTGACGCCGTAGCCCACGCCGGTCAGTATGCCTACGCCCACCGCCGTGACAAGAAGGGTGACTTCCGCTCTCTGTGGATCACTCGCTTGAACGCAGCAGTCCGCGAACATGGCATCAGCTACAGCCAGTTTATCTTCAAGCTTTCCAAGTCGGGCATCCAGCTGAACCGCAAGGTCCTCGCTGACATGGCCGTCGCCGATCCTGAAGCTTTCGCCAAGGTCGTGGAAGTCGTGAAGGCTGCCTAATAGCTGCATCTTTACGCGAGAAATTCGCCCTGCTCCTAACCGAGCGGGGCGTTTTTTTAGTGCCGGAACATTTCCCTTTGCAGGAGCTTCATCTGGTTTTTCAGCTGGGTCCATTCCGCGTTCCACTGTTGTTGCAGCAGGGCGCACTTTTTTTCGAGCCTTTCGATGACGATGGCCTGCGCCGCGGCTGGGCCGGCGAATTGCGGGTGGGCGGAGGCGACAATCTGGTAACAGCGCGTGGCGGTTTGCTTATATTGGTTCATCAGCGTGGCGATGTTTCGTATCCTAACGGCTGCGCTGTTGCTTAGCAGGCGACTGCTCCGTTGCCAGAGAATCTCTATCTTGTCTATCAGGTTCCCGAAAAAGAGCACGGAACTTTGGGCGTTTTCCGTTTTCAGCTGCACGGCGAGGATTGACGAGGCGTATTGGTCTGCTTCCAGGATGCAGCCTGCGAACGCTTCCAGTTCTTGAAACAATATCCATGCGGATTGTCGCTTGTTGCAGTCCTGCTCGAATTCCTTTAGGAGCTTGTCCCTTTGCTGGTCGTGGCTTTGCTGGTCTTTTGCCAGCTTTTTCCTCATGCGCCAAATCAATAGCCCGGCGACAATTCCTCCTGCCACCGCTCCGACGAGCGCCGCCGAAAAAAGATTCCATATGATTTCGTTCGTAGCCAAAAAAGCTTGCATTCCATAACGCCAAATTGTTAATTTGGTCGCAAATATAGATAAAGGTAAATTCCGGTGTCAATTCTTTTGGAGGCTATAACAAAAAGGTATTTGTTTGTAAGAATCTTGACATCTGTTTTTAATGCCGTGTCTGGATGTCCTGGCCCAAATCTAATCCCGGAATCTGAATTTCCAGTTCCCTGGCCTGTGCCATGCGCTTTTTCGCGAATTCCGTTGCGATGTCGGAATCCGCGTTCATGATGCGGTGGTTTGCCATCTTCATGAATTTTTCGACGCGGGCGATGTCTGCTCGGGTCCTTTCGCTGCAGTAGGTTTCTGCCATGCGTTCGAAGATATATTCTTCTGCGGCTTTGGACAGGTGGATCATGTCATCGGCATAAAAGCGGTAGTCGCGCAGTTCGTCCATCACGATTTCGTAACTCGGGAAGTAACTGACTGAATTCGCGGACGCCTGCATGCCGGCTATTGCCTTTTCTACCGCGAGTTGCAGCGTCGCCTTCGAAAGGGTGTTGCCGTGCGCGCCGTCGCCCGTGTGCCTGAGCGGCGATACGGTTAATACGATATGCGGGTTGCGCCCCGCAATCGTGCGTAAACTCACGACAATCCCGCGAATCGATTCTGCCGCTTCTTCTACCGTAATCATCCTGTGTTCGAAGATGCGCGGGTCCTGCCGGTGGCAGTTTGAGACTGCGCAGCCGCGGATGTTCCCGCTACCTGAGAGGGCGTCCTTGAGGAAGTACACGAGCGCGGTGCCGAGCGTGATAAATACGACATCGGCCTTTTGCAGAAACTCGCGCGTGCGGGTTGCGGCCTCGTTCATCTTCGCGATGCATTCTTCGCGTGTCGCGCCCGAGAGCGAACCGTGCGCATCCCAGCTGTGCCAAAGCTTGTCGCTACGGGTGTCCTGGAAAACATCCCCTTCTCCGAAAACTTTTCCTTCGGCGATGGCCTTGATTTGCCGCTCGATGGATGCCGGGTTGTAGACTGTCCCGAACGGGTTCGCGAATACGTCAAACTTGCGTGCCGCAAACTGTGCCGATATTTTGTCTGCGAAGCACGACCCGAAAAAAGCCAAGTGGCTCGTGTAGTCGATGTTGAAGCTTGCTGCGGGGGTGTCTACTTTGGTGAAGAAGTCCATGGTGATAATATAGTCATTAGTCGCGGGATGCCCGGTGACCCGGAATAGATCGCGAATATAAAATGAAATATATTGTGTAAAAATGCATATTTTTGTTTGATTTTAAAAATTTGCTTAATTTTTGCGTAAAAATGCAAAAAAATATTGTAAAACTATTGACTTTTTTAGAAATGGAGTGTATATTTGGATTATGACGGCAATTGCGGCTGAAAACGGAGCGATTGCTGCCAGTTAGGAGGAATACATGAAGGATATACTTGAATACACGGACTACCGCCTGTATATTGCGGACTATTACGCCGACAGAAAGGCAAAATCCGCGTTCACCTGGCCGGAGTTCGCGAATGCGGCGGGGTTCTCTTCGCCGGTCTACCTGAAATACGTAAGCGAGGGACGCTACAACTTGAGTGACGAGGCAGCAGTTCGCGTTGCACAGGCGATGAAGCTTGCGGATTTCGAACAGGGATATTTTTGCGAGATGGTCAAGTTCGACCATGCGAAGAATGACGCCGAGAAAAAGGCCGCGTTCAACAGGATGCTCGCGATTGCCGATGCCCACAAGGCGAAAATTTTGGAGGGGGATTCCTTCCGCTTCTTCAGTGACTGGAAGAATCCGGTCATCCGCGAACTTGCTCCCGCCATGCCGGGGGCCAAGCCCTTGGCACTTGCGCATGCATGCCGCCCGAAGGTAAGTGCCGCCGAGGTGAGCGAGACTCTCAAGTTCCTCGTGAGCGCGGATCTGCTCCGGAAAGACGAAGACGGAAATTACCTGCAAACCGAGAAGTCCGTGACGACGGGCCCGATGAATGCGATTCCGGTTGCCGTGCGTGGACTGCACCGCCAGATGGGTGAAATCGCTCTCGAGGCCATCGAGGGCGTGTCTCAGGACAATCGGAACTTTTCGGGCCTCACGCTCGGTGTCACGCGCGGCGCCTACGAAGAAATTGTCAAGGAAATCGCGGAATTCCGCAAGAGGGTTGTCGCGATTGCTACGCGGGATGACGAAACGGATGAAGTCTATCGTATGAACATCCAGTTCTTCCCGATGACGAATAAAGGTTTAAATAAAAAAGGTTAGGAGGATACCATGAATTACGTAAAAATGAGCAGAAAGTTTGTCTGCAGCGTGGCGATGCCGCTCGCCTTGATGTTCGCGGCATGCTCCGGCGACAAGCCGACGGCGGGTGGTTCTGCCGAAGAGACGGGAATCTATGCTTTCGAGGGTCGGTGTCTGGCCGTGCGGCGCGTCTTGCGCAGATGCCTGAAAATACGGATTTGCTCGAATGGACTAGTGGCGCCGAAGATGGCGCTGTCATTAGGTTGTCTGAACTGGATTCGGTGACCCTGGATACGACGGGCACGTTCTATTACACTCTCTGTATGAACTCGTCGGGAGAATTCAGTTTTGACAGCGTCGCGCTGCGTAGTCCGTATGTGATGCTTGAGCTTGCCCCGTATGTGGAAAGCGAATGGTGGCAATGGGATGGAAACTGGTCGTTTGCAGAATATGATTCGCTCGGCGAGCGCTACACGGTTACGTATAGCGTAATTGTGGACTTGCGGAAAGCGAAAAATATCGACATCAACGTGATGACTTATCTAGAATCATCGCGCATACGGAACCTGGTAAATCAGGGTAAGACATTTGAAACTGCGAAACAGCAGGCAGATGGCGAAATCCTTGAGACGCTCGGCATGTATGGAGAACCGTTTGTGTTCGACAAGAGTGATTATGTCGAAAGTCGGAATAGTCTGATCGCCATGAATTTCCTGAGTGACTTTATGTGGGATTGGAACTGCGTTGCGCCCCCGTCCGAAATGGCAAATGCCTTTGCGGCGACGGGGACGCTCTCCCAGGTCGATTCGGTGCGCGACTTTTTCGCGAACGAGATTTACAACTGGAGTAAGTATGGCCGAACGAGCGATAGCGAGGGGGCTCTCCTGGGTGAATTTATGGCTGGCCTTTATGAACTGGGTGAATGTACCGAAGAACGCGAAGGCTTTATGGAGCGGGTGACAGTCAACGATGCCGATATGAATATTTCCTGTGGTTCTGGCAGATGGACATACAAGAAAATTTTTATGCAATCGAACGCTGTGAATGCGGCCTTTGACGTGATGACGGATGCTCGTGACGGGCGGACGTACAAGACTGTTACCTATAGCCTCAAGTATGAAGACCAGACTTGGCTGGCGGAAGATCTTGTCTTCAATTCTACTGACGGGCTCTACGCCTTGGCCCAGGCGTTTGACTTGCCGGATTCTGTTGTGATGCTTACGCCCGAAGAATGCAGAGAAACGTATGACAATCATGCCTATTGCGATGCGGTTGGTATAAGCGACTACGCCATAGACTATAAACGGCTTGGCCAGGCGATAGATTCTGTCATGGCCGCGACGGGGACATCCCAGTATCGGGGAATATGTCCGGAGGGGTGGCATCTCCCGTGGGGTGATGAATGGAGCAATCTGTTGGAATGGATAAACGAAAAATTGGGTGAAGAAGACAGGGACTATATGTGGGGTGACGACTATTTGGCGAGGGCCGGATTCGAGGGAACCTATTCTGGAGAAAAAAGAGAATATGTGGTCAGGCTTGATTCTCGCTATGACGATTACTATAGGGAATGGGAATATGAAAAGGATGAAAAATGGGCGACCTTGATAAGCTTCGGAGTAGGCGGCTGGAATATCATGTCGAATTCTCCGGATCGTTCGTTCCGAGTCCGTTGCGTGAAGGACTAGGCACTCTCTTGTTAGGAGGAAAGGGGAGGAGAACAGGAAGGCAGGCGAAAGCCCGCCTTTTTGTGTTATATATCACGCGCGGGTGTCGTTTTGGGGCGAAATGCGTTCCAAGTTGGAATAAAAATGGGGTCGCAATCGGGCCTGCCCTATACTATATTGAATAAGATGTTCCCATTATTTCTACTAGTTGCATTCCTCGTGCCTGCCGCCTTCGCACAGGACGTGTTCATTACCGTCGACCAGTTCGGGTACCGCCCCGATGCAAAGAAGGTCGCCGTATTGCGTAGCCCCGAGGTGGGGTATGACGCTTCGCTCTCGTACACTCCGGGCGATGTGATGGAAGTCGTGGACAGCGCAACTGCACAGGTCGTTTTCTCCGACGCTCCGGTCGCCTTCCAGGAAGGTGCAATCGATACTGCGTCGGGCGATAAAATCTGGTGGTTCGACTTCTCGCAGCTCAATACGCCGGGTACTTACTTTATCCGTGACAAGGCGGATAACCTGAAGCAGTCTTTTTACTTCCGCATCCGGGACGACGTGTACAACGATATCTTGAAGGCGGCAATGCGCATGATGTTCTACCAGCGCGTAGGCATGGCGAAAGAGGAAAAGTATGCGGGCAAGGACTGGGCCGATGCCGTGAACCACGCACAGGACAAGGCCGCCCGCCTGTTCACCGACAGCACGAATGCCGCGACGGAACGTGACGTGAGCGGCGGGTGGTTCGATGCGGGCGACTTCAACAAGTACACCATCTGGAACGGCAACTACATCGAGACGCTCCTGCGCGCCTACATGGACGTGCCCCGTGCATTTACCGACGATTACAATATTCCCGAATCGGGTAACGGGATTCCCGATATTCTCGACGAGGTGAAATGGGGTATGGATCACCTGCTCCGCATGCAGAATGCTGATGGCTCGGTGCTCTCGGTGGTTGACGAGGACCACGTATCGCCCCCTTCGGCGGCGACGGGCCGCAGTTACTACGGCGCCCCCAACGCGATGTCCGCCTATTCTGCGGCGAAGGCGTTCGCGCTCGGTTCCATAGTTGCACAAAAGCGCGGGAACACCGAATACGCGGCGACGCTCAAGGATGCCGCCCAGCGTGCCTACAAGTGGGCCGAGGCTCACCCCGATTCCATGTTCTACAACAACAAGGCGGAATACGGCACCAAGGACCTTGCGGCGGGCCAGCAGGAAATCGATACCAGCTACACGACGGGTGCACGCTTCGCGGTGAAGGTGGCTTCGGACTTCGCGATGTACGAACTCACCGGCGATGCGAAATACCTCGGGCGTTTCGAGGCGACTCCCGATAGTTTACCCCTGATGCGGCAGTACGGCAGTTGGGCACTTGACCAGTACCGCGTTGCGCACGACCTGCTCTACCTGCAGTACCTGGGCTACAAGGATGCGGATGCCGACGTGAAGGGAATCGTGCAGGAGCGCTTCGTCTCGATTTTTGGACAAAGTAAATATATCGCGGCGGGCCTGGAGCACGACGGGTATCGTTCCTATATCCGCGACTACAACTGGGGCTCCAATTCGGCGAAGGCTTCGAGCGGGCTTTTGTTCGGCAAGATGGCGGCCTACGAAGGCGCGACTTCTGCAGAGGCGCTCACATGGCGCGATGCCGCGGAAGAATACCTGCACTACCTGCATGGCGTGAATCCGTTCGGTGTGGTCTACCTCTCGAATATGGGTGGCTACGGCGCAAGCAAGAGCGTCACGAAGTTCTATCACGGATGGTTTACAGGTGATAATCCCGCTCCGGGCTACGTGACGGGTGGCGCGAACTCCCGCTATGCGTGGGCAGACTGCTGCAAGCAATACGATGCCGACAATAGCGCTAAGGGCTGCGGGAGCGCGAGCAACAATGCGCTGTGCTATGCGGTCTCGCTCCCGGTCGGGGAGCCGCACGCGAAGATGTATGCGAACATCAACGAGGGCTGGCCCATCGATTCCTGGGAACTCACGGAACCCTCTCTCGGGTACCAGACGGCGTATATCCGGCTCATCTCGCGATTCGTGAAGCAGAAGGGCGTGGATATCGGAGAAAAGTTCGGAAGCGACTCGACGGATGCCGTGAAGCCTGTCTCCGCGCCGGCACTGAGCCTGAATGTAGTGCTCGCGGGCAATAGCCTTGAGGTCGTGAGCTCGGGCGACATTCGCGAAATCCGCCTGTTCGACGTGAACAACCGCGAAACCCTGCGCTGGAATGGGAATGCCCGCCGCGTTTCGCTGGATATTTCCACGCTGAAGCCGGGAGTGTATGCCGTGAGGGCGGTTTCGGGCGCAAAAACGGTGACTCGCCTGGTACTCAGGCGGTAGCCGCGCCGAAATATTGTATCTTTATGGGACATGTTCCGCTTGTGAACGAAGGAATTGATTATGAAACCTGGTAAGACCGAACTTCGCCTGAACGCTGAAATCGAGAAACGCGGTGCGCTTTTTGCCGTACTGCTCGACCCCGATACATCCGACGAGGCCGCGTTCGTGAAGGCGGGCGCGATGGCCGCGGAGAACGGTGCCGACCTGCTCCTGGTGGGCGGTTCTTATCTGGGTAACTTCACGCTCCCTAAGCAGGTGGCGGCCCTCAAGGCCAACGTGGACCTGCCCGTGGTTCTTTTCCCGGGTGGCGCTTCGCAGGTGGTTCCCGGTTTCGACGCGATGCTCTTCATGACCCTCGTGAGCGGTCGTAACCCGAACTACCTGATTGACGAGCAGGTGCGCGGTGGCGCGCTCGTGCGTGCACTCAACATGGAAGCCATCCCGACGGCATACCAGCTCATCAACAGCGGCAAGCGTACCACCGTGGAATACATCAGCGGGACCATGCCTGTGCCCGCGAACAAGCCCAAGCTCAGCATGGTGAACTCCATCGCGGCAGAACTCATGGGCATGCGCTACGTGTACCTGGAAGCGGGCAGCGGCGCCGAGGAGCCCGTACCCGTGGAACACATCGCCTACACCCGCAAGGCGACCGAGATGACCATCATTACCGGCGGTGGAATCAAGGACCCGCAGACTGCGGCAGTTCGCGTGGCCGCAGGCGCGAATATCATTGTGACCGGCACGCTGTGGGAAAAGGTCGAAGACCCGAAGTTGTTGAAAGAATTCGCCTCGGCGATTCACGTGAAGGGCTAAAAACTTCGCAATACCTGAAATTCGTCGCAAAATCGACGCGCAAATCATCCATCTTGACGCGTAAATCCCGCGGATATAGATTTGTCGCATGACCTACTACTTTGTCAGCGACTTGCATGTCGATTTCTATGCGCCGGTAACCCGTATTGTCGCCATACTACGCAAACATTTCGAAGACTACTTTGAACGCCGCTTCTTGCCGGCAGACGCCTGCTGCATCGCGGGCGATATCGCGAACGACTACTTTACTTATGTGGAGTTCCTGAAGTTCATTGCTGAAAAGTACAGCGCGGTTTATGTGTGCTTCGGAAACCACGACATTATCACTGAGCATCTGGGGCGCTTCGGAGCGGACAAGGAATTTGCTACATCCGAAAGTAAAATAAAGTACTTCCTTGCCGAGGCTGGAAAAATCCCGAACATTCAGTTGCTTGAAAACCGCATCGCAGAAGGCGTTGCGGGCTGCATGGGCATGTGCGATTTCAAGTACAAGCATTCGCCTGCCGCATCCGAGATGGCGAACAAAATCCTGTGGGCAACGCGCTGGTTCGACGCTCGTCACTGGAAATATATGCAGAACAACGCCGACAAACTCTGGCGACATTATGACATCGTATTTCGTGAACTTACTGCACAACGCCCGAAAATCATGATGTCGCACTTTCTGCCGCTGGAATTCGAAATGGCGGAACGGTACCGGCAAGACCCCTGCTCGAACTTTTTTTATTTCCACGGGGCGGATTATCTCGAGAACCTGGATGACGGGAGTATTTGGCAGGCAGGCCACACGCACACCGCCATCAAGCGCGAATACACCGACAAGTTCGGCAAAAAACACCTGTTGCTATGCAATCCTGTGGGTTATCCCGACGAGAATCCTTATGCGGAATATGGGCTAAAACGGGAAGATTTCTTGGTGGATGTGGAGTGAAATATGGAAAATAGATTTTCAAACCTGTACAAAACAACTACAAATATTCAAAATTGTAGTCGTTTTCTTGATAATTTTTCAAAGAAATTCGGAATATCTAAACATTTTCCGTATTTCGTTGAAATTTTTCTGGAAAAATGAATCTTTTATGGGTTTTCCTTAACCCGATATAATTCGCTCTTTTAGTTGTTCTTGAAACTTCTGCAAAGTTTTTTGCATTACCTCATAGTCTTCGCTAAAGAAAAACAGCGCATCTTTGATAACATTGCATTTTGCTGTTAAATTATCATAGGCTTTTTTGCACGATTCTTCGTTACTCAAGTCGTAATCTTTTGCAAAACAGTGAACGAGATAATTACGAGTCTCGATAAACTTATTAAATTTAGTCTTTGCTCGACGGTAGCGCCCTTTTGACTGAATTTTATAGTCAAGTTTCAATGCGAACAGATTCTTTTCCTCTGCATTTTCTATATCTTTGTTGCAGCGAGGCGTATAAATTGCATCAAGCATTTCCAGACCAATAGGGCCAAGGGGAGCCTTATCCCCTTTCTGTGGTTGTTCAGAAACTTTCTTTATTTTACCTAAAAGTTCTTCAAGCGTTTTGCCTGCCCAAAAACCACCGATACGTTTATGCATCCAACGGAGTCTAACCTCAATGATGTTGCACACATAAAGCGTTCTACCCAACAATTCAAAAATTTGAGATTGCGTGGGAGTATTTGTTTTTGAAGAATTTTTAGGCATATTACCAACGATTTATTAAATGAGCACTTCAGGATTCATCCAACTGATAATTTCCTGTTCTAGCTTGACCTTATTGTTTAGCATATATGTTGCAATATCAACATATTTTTCAAGTGCAATTAAAGACTCCGCCTTTTTGAAGTCATTTGATTCAAAAGGCTTGGCGTAATTCCGATATTTTTCCAAATTCTCAACATCCATACAATAGGGCTTAAAATCTATTCCCGTCTTTTTCCTAAGATTTTCAAGAATATAAAACCCATCAGGATCAATATCCCCAAAATGGTAATATGAAACATTTTTGCGTTGATTTTGATCAAATATTTTCTTCAATAATATCTGTTTGACACTATTATGATAACCACTCAAATACAAGAAGAATACTTCTGTTCCACATACTCGATTAAAAGAAGTCAAGTTTTCGACAGTCATCACTGATTTGTTGAAAATTTCAATTTTTTCAATATCGCAAACTTCTGTTGAAGGCAAAGCCAAAGCCTTATTTTGCATCACATCTAATATTCGACCGTCAGCAAATTTTATTTTCGCACTTCCTTTGAAATAGATGTAAGAAGGATTTTTATAAACATTTATGATTTCCAAAATTGTGTTATAAATTTCCTTCGCATCCTCTAAACCATCAACAGTTTCATTAAATCTTCTGCTTTCATAGAGAATTTTGCAGACTTTTGTTCGATATGATTTTTCCCACAATTTTGAATCGTGAAGAACTTCAATGGAAAGTTCGCGTTCTAGAATTTCTGGATGATCCGAAAGGATGTAATCAAGCAAATTTATGATATTAGCCGATTCTTCCAAAGGGTATGCGGCCTTTTTATCCGCCTCGATACGACTGATTTGCGTTTTGCAGAAATCGACAATAACAGAATTCTTTGAGAGAAAACTTCTGAAAAAATTAAGCTCTTCTTGTTGTTGAAGTTTTCTTTCTTTTACACCCAGAATATTGCGCACTTTTGGCCAATAATCATCGGTCGTATTGGCTATAATTTTTACAATATGCCGGTCCCTGCTTTCTGTAGAAATCAGGTTTTCAGATTCAAGATTCTTTAATTCTTTTTCAAAATCCTCTATTAAATTTACATCTTCAAAATCATCGTTATATTTGGGATAAACATCTGTCGGCAATATGGAAAACGTCTGACGAACAGAATTTTCGCCTTTATAGGTTTTGCTAGACTCATACTTATGCAAAAGCTTTTCAAGAATCAGTTTTTGGCGACTATTTAAATTCATACTACAGCCTTTTTCAGCCCTTCTTCAGCAATGGTATATTTTCCATCAGAATACAGAGCAACCGTATTATCAATATGGCTGCCAATGCTATCTATTTTTTCAGGTGGAGCGGCATAGAATACCTGGAAGTGATTTTCCTCTAGGAATCGGACCATTTGTTCAATACGTTCCTTAGACAATGCGGAGAACGCTTCGTCTATAAAAGCCAATCGAGCGCAATTTTTATCCTTTGGATAGAATTGCATCAAACTGGCGGCAAGAATGATGAAATAAGGAGTTTGCTTTTCACCTCCACTTGCAGAGCCCTGTTTTTGGGAAAGATTCATTTCTTCACCAGTTTTACGACGAATACTCATATCGTAAACAAAATAATTTCTATAGTCAGAATATTCCATTTCGTCGGAACCCTGTTGCAGAATATCATCTAGAAATTTCTGCACATCCGCATGGAACTTTTCTTGAGAAACCTTTTGTGGGTTGAAAATATCAATGTTGATATAGCTTTCAAGATTGTTGCAAATATCAAAGAAAATCTTTCGATCAGGCCGTTCTTCCATTTTGAATTGGTAATAGTCAATACCAAAAGGAATTTTTTTCAATTCCCTATTGATGATATCGATTTCTTCTTTGGCTTTTTCAATATTTTCTTTTAATTCTGCGATAAAATCGTGGAGAAAAGCAATGCGAAGCTTTTTAGACGCTTCGTCCAGTTTATTCTTTGCCTCATCAAGTTTTGCATTAGCAATGTCAAGATATTCTTCTCGATAAAACGAGATAAAGGCAACGCCACGTTCATTCAGATCCTTTCCAACTAACTTATTGTATTCAAGCTGGATATTCTCTAAAAACTTTTCTTTATCATTCAATTCAAAACCGGCATTTTTTACCGTCTTTTCTGCAATAACGAGTGCATTATTTTGCTGTTTCGTTAACTGATTATACAAATCAAGCATTTCCTGCTCAAGTTCAAAATTCGCATGCACTAATCCGTTATACTCATCCGTTCGACTTTCTATGCTTTGATTCAGATTTTGAATCGACGAATTATTTGTTTCTTGAGCGGTTTCGTTCTTTCCCAATTCTCTGTCAATCCGAGAAAAAGTTTGTTCGAGGGTTTTGACTTTTTCCTCCGCCATTTCAATTTCTTGAATGGCACGAAGCATTTCAGGGCTATTCTTCAAAATATCAATTTCATTGGTTATCTTTCCGAGTAATTCCTTTTGTTGTTGTATTTTTTCAATAGCTTCAAAATCGTATTCTTCGGGGGCCCATTCAATGTTGTCACACAATTGTAGCAAATCTCCCAACACATTTATGTGATCGATAAATTTTTGCAGTTCTTTTTCAGTTTGTTTCCAATTTTGCTGTTTCAACGCAAGCTGCATTTCAATTGCATTTTTACCCAAGTAAGGCACAACATCACTAACTTTCATCATTGTCGCCGCATAGCTTTTGGTCAACATGCCATCCACCATCAAACCGCCTTTAGGATGCTCATGAAGTTCCTCGATACTATTACAAAGATATATCCCATTCAGCAAATAATTCGCATATTTTCGTGCAGCCTTATTTTTTATTTCGAGAATTTCAGCTGCAGAATTTTTTTCAATCTCACTTTCTGGGATTTTATCCGACAAAACTACGTTAGCATTGATAGGATTCTTTTCTTTCAAAATCCTTAAGGCCAATCCGCAATATTCATCGTCAACAATTAAATAAAAACGTTTACGCCCAAGGAAAGTTTCTATGGCCTTACGCCAACTTTCGTCCTTGATTTCTTCCACTAGTTCTGCAAAAAAACGAACATCAGCGTTTATGGAGCGATTTTCAAACTCCGCCTGAATGATGTGTTTGGCGTTTTCTGCATCATGTGGAAATATGATTTTCTTTGCTGATAATTTCTTAATATCACTTTCGATATCCGCAAGATTTTCTCTGCATTTGTCTCGTTTGTCTTCTAAACGAACTTTATCTGCGGCATATCGCGTGCGAACTATTTTGATTTGATTTCCGAATTCAATAAAACGGCTCTGCTTTTCAGAAGGAGCTACGCCCTTTTCGGCTAGATTTTTAAGTACTTTTTGAGACTCGTTTGAAATCTGAATCTCGTCTTCTGTTTGAAGAATTAATTGCGTTATGGCAATCTGAAGTTCTTTTAATTTTCCAATAGAAGTTTCGCATTTTTTGATTTCATCGTTACACTTATTCAATTCTTCATTTTTATCTTTTAGCGAATCACTAAGCGTCCTGTTGGATTCCTTAACTTTTGTAAAATTGTCACGAGCCGCTTCTAATTCTGGTTTGACCTTTTCTTGTTTTTTTTCTAAGTTTCTCTTTTCAAGTTTAAGCGTTTCGGAACGAATCATACGTTGTTCCAAATCCTGCTTGTCTTTTTGAAGGAACTGATAGGAATACATCATCTTACGAATTTTCATGTATTTCAGTTGTTTTTCGTAGGCAGATGTTGCTGCTTCAATTCTTTCCAAAAGTTCCTTACGCTTTTGGTTATTTTCAAGCATCAGAAGAGCTTCGTTATAATGATTTTTTTGTTCTCTCAAAGATTGCAAAGAATTTACATCATTCTGTACAAGTACGGAATCCTTCACAAATTTTTCCACATTCTTTTCAGGCTTAAAGGCCATCATCTTTAAGATTTTTTCAACATATTTTTTAAAGTCGCTATCACCAACACGAAGCCCCAAAGCTCTTACAATCTGAGGTTTTGCTTTATCACGTCCCAGCATTTCTGAAGCTTTTACAGGAACACCCTTTCTAGTGAGATTTCTTCCGCTGGCAACACTTAACTTTCCATTTTCAATAGACCTGAAATTAAAATCATCAATCTTTGCATTCTGGAAGATAAACCATTTAGATTCGGCAGAATCCTGCGCGGAACGAGATTCAATGTTCACGCCAACAACAAAATCGCCTTCTGTAGGGGAATTAAATTCCATTACAATATAACTGACAACCGCATCTTTTCGAAGGTATCGATCAGAACCATTTGTCTTGCGGTCGCCATGAATATACGCATTTACCGTTCTTTCCTTGTCATCTGCAGCACGGTTAAATTGCGTATTAGCAAACAGCAAATAAGACATCGCATCAAGTATTGTAGTTTTCCCAGTACCATTGACTCCCGTAAATAAAGTAGAACTTCCCAATTCAATACAAACATTTTGGAAGCAAGACCAGTTTATCAACAGAAGTTTCTTTGCGGTTTTACGGTATTCCATTATTATTCCTCCTCGCCTTCCGCATCAAAGGCTTCGTCAGTCACATCCTCGCTTTGAGGGCCTGCATTCATCATTCTTTCTCGCACACTCGTAACAAACGTGGCAAATTCAGATTCATCTAAAGCAAATTGAATAGACGGATAAAGAACAATCAAGCGTTCATTGTCAGGTGCATTCCAATTGACAAAGATTAGGTTGTATCTTGCAAAAAGTTGTAACGCAGTTTTTAGATTACTTTTAACGTCAAAAGCGCCCTTGAATTCAAATTTTTCCAATTCAGCATTCAATTCCGGAAAAGTCGTCGTGATTTGCTTGGATAAGGAGCCTGATTGAACCTTATCCATATACAAGGTCCACAAGCAACAGAGAATGATGCTTTGGAATTTATTGAATCTCTGCTTGGAAACAACAACATCGGCACTGTTATTCTGAAGCATCACAACTCCATTGTCCTTCACAACAACATCAAAGCCCATCAAGTTCAAATAATCCGAAAAAAGCCCTTCGTTTGATTTAACAAAGAAGAACATCTTGCGATTATCATCGTCTATGTCTCGAACAATGAAGGTTTCTTTCAAAAGTCGGCGGCAACACTTTTTAAACACCAACTGTTCAGAAGCAGTGAGATCGTCCCACATCTCATTAATTGTTGACATCTTTTTTTGCCCTCCAATGCCGAATCTTAAATTCGTCTGATTCGACAAAATCTTCATCAATTTCTATTAGGTATCCGTTTTCGCGAGCGTATGTTACTGCAGCCATAGACGCAAGAACATCTTTTTTTTCGTTCAGACTAAGATTTAAACTATCTATCTTGCCATTAACGGATTGACTATCCAAGAATTTTTTCATCAGTTCTTTGGAATACGGATTATATGATTCATTCTGCAATTGGCGTTTTTGACGTTCTCGCTCTTCAACGCTCATCTCGATTACATCAGCCTCGATATTCGATTGAATACTTTGGTTTTTGTGAGGATATTGCAAAGATGTTCTATCTACAAATTCATAATCATGAATATGGAAAAGATATTGGATTTCTTCGTCTATCTTATTCAACTTATCTTCATCAAAATTTTGGACTAGATATCGTATAGTTTCTTCTACATTTCCACGGTTATCCTTACCCTTATTTCGAAGAATACGTTCTCGTGCAACCGCAATTTTAATATACGCATTAATTTGATCCTTAATACGTTTCATAATCTTATTGTAATCGTCATGGATAAAGCGTCTGGTACTATCCAGCATCCTTACAACTTTATCTTCTGCTGCGCTTCTGGAACAGCCTTCCTCATCCATAACGCTTTGCGTAAGGGATCCAAAAAATCCGATTCCTTTGAATTCCTCTAATCGCCTAGATATCTTTTCACGATATAGATGGATATTTTGTTGCTGAACAAGGCGCGAATACTCTTTGATAAAGTCACCGTCACAATATTTGATGATATTCTCCGTCAAACTGACCAAGGAACCTTCTCGGAGCATGCCCTCAATGATTTTTTTGATAGAGGTGGCAAGTTTCTTCAGTGCCGAGGAAAGTTTGCGGGCTTCATCATACACTGGCGTCAGAATCAACTTGTAGGGATTCTGTTCCCCCTGGGCCCAATGTTCTAATGTGTTAAAAATAGTATTGATAGAAACGGAAAATTCCAATCGTGTTGGACGCTTCAGTTTTTCAATAAATTGGGCCAATGCTATGCCGTTATCAGGCATAACTATTGTCTTTTCAAGCGTAGTATCATCCGTTTCTTCTTCTAACCATCCAGCTTGAACAAAACGCCTAATAATAAAATTCGCCTTTATATTCCAATCAGACTCTAAACCTAACTCCGTCGCATCTTCGCCTTGAATTTCAATATGATTCTCCAGTAAATACGCGGCTATCGTATCACGAACAATATCTCGAAGGATTCTATATGAAATTTCATTATCAAATAGGTTATAAATTTTCAATAGCAATTCTGAATATACGGCTTGATTTCGGTTCTTGCTACCAAGAATCGTGAAAAAGTCGCCTGGAATTACATTAAAGACACTGTGCATGTTTCTAATATAATCTCTCTTGGCGACAAATAGTGTCATCTGTGGTAGTTTTTACTGGCAGCATTTTACGATTTCTGTAAAATATTTTAGAAAATTGTCTTAAAAACGTGAATTATCCGTTTTCCCAACCATTTTTTATGCGCTTTTGTCTGTTTTTCCAATTTTCCTAATATTTTTGTATATCATGACTAGCACCAGGGATGGTAGCAAAATGTCCCTGTAAATTCTCCATTCCCCGCATTTTGGGGCTGAATCCCCGCTTTTTTGCCTTTTTTACGAAAATTTCCGCGATTGTCATCTTTTGACACTCGAAGAATGTATCTTTATTCGCAGGTACACTCTTTCCAGGAGGCATAATATGAAAAAGAAGCTTTTTCTTCTGATTGTGGCGATATTCCCCGCCCTTGCTATGGCATCGCCTTTCGGTCTAAAGATGGGCATGACGATTAAGGATATTGCCAAGGAGTGCGAAGGCAAACCCGAGTTCGTAAAAAATGATGCCTACCTGATCAAACCAAAGAAAAGTCATCCGTCATTTGAGCATTATATTGTATATGTTGACAAAAATAAGGGCTTATACCAGATTAAAGCAATTTCTTCAGATATCAATACGAATGACTACGGAACGGAATTGCAGACTTCCTTCAACGCCACAAAGGACCGTATTGCAAAGAAATACGGGGAACCTACGATTCGCGATGAAATCGACCCGGGTTCTGTTTTTCATGATGCGAGCTACTGGATGTACACCTTAAAGGGCGGCGCGCGTACTCTGGCTGCCATTTGGGGGCAAGGAGAAAAACTCGATGATAGTCTTGACATGGTTGTCCTTGAATGTTCCGCAAGTGAGCGATCCACCCGCCAGGGCTATTTAGTCCTTTATTATTACTTCAAGAACGCGGAAAAGATTGAAGACGAACAGGATTCGGTGTTCTAGGAAAAGCAATTTGGCAAACAGTGCTTGCCTGATTTGATGAGGCACCAGGAATTAGGGAAAGAGACGCGACTTGCTATTGGAATGCAAAAAATATATATTGTCTTTAAAACAGGAGAATATGTAATGAGAACGCCAAGTAAAGAATTTATGGGGTGCCTAGAAAATAGTGCTGCCTACCAGTATATTCTCCACACGAAAAAGCCTGATTTTTCGAAATTAAACGATATGTGCAAGGAGTTTGAAAAGTCTATCCTTGAAGCGCAAGAAATTGACCGAAAAAAAATAGAGGAGGCTCTCGGCAAATGATCGTTGAGTTTTCCGTTTATGATACTCCAGCTTTTTCCGTAGAACATTTATTTGAGTCCCCAGAAAACCAGATCCTTATAGAAAAATTTAATGTTTCGAACGATGCTCTAGGGCTGGAGGTCTATTTAAAGAAACAGTCTGTCGTGGATGAAACTAACAAGATGAGTAGGACTTATCTTGTCAAGGACAAGGTTACGGGGGAGCTGGTTGGTTATTTTTCGCTCAAAACTGGATTGATAACACTGCAGGTTTTCGAGGATGCTTTTGAATCAATCCCGGCGATTGAACTTGCGAATTTTGCTGTGAATGATGCTTACCGAAGGAACCACCCGGGAATTAAGCGCATAGGGTATTATATTTTTCTCTCTTTTGTTCGCCCCTTGGCAGAATCTGTCGGCAAGCTCATAGGTGTTAATGCCTTGTATATTTATGCGTTGCCTCAAGAGAAATTGATACAGCACTATACGACTATGGGCTTTTCAAGGCTGCCTCCGGAGCAGGAGGCGTTCGTTCAGAACCACGTTAAGCCCAAATACGACGAAAACTGCATTTTCATGTACCAGACATTGTAGTCTTTTTCCCCTTTCCCCTCCTTGTAGAAATGTAAACTTTTTTCTATATTTGCGTTCCTACGGAACGCATTTAGTGCGGCTCGGCAATGCCAACACAAGTGTTGGCGCTGCACTCGCCTTTTACTAAATTTGTGCCCCGAAAATTAAGTTCCGCGCGGTAATGGCCGGCGGAAAGGAGCCAAGATGAGCAAGGATTTGAAGGAAAAAGCTCTCGAATACCATTCCATGGGCAAGCCCGGCAAGATCGAAATCGTGCCGACCAAGCCGCACAGCACCCAGACCGACCTGGGCCTCGCTTACACTCCGGGCGTGGCTGTGCCCTGCCTCGAAATTGAGAAGGACAACAACCTGGCCTACGAATACACGGGCAAGGGCAACCTGGTCGCGGTGATTTCTAACGGCACTGCGGTGCTCGGGCTCGGTGACATCGGCGCTCTCGCGGGCAAGCCGGTGATGGAAGGCAAGGCGCTCCTGTTCAAGATTTACGCGGGCATCGACGTCTTCGACATCGAAATCAACGAGAAGGACCCGAAGAAGTTTATCGAAATCGTGAAGGGTATCGCCCCGACGTTCGGCGGCATCAACCTGGAAGATATCAAGGCTCCGGAATGCTTCGAGATCGAGGACACGCTGAAGGCGGAACTCGACATCCCCGTGATGCACGATGACCAGCACGGTACGGCCATCATTTCTTCGGCGGGTCTCCTGAATGCCATCGAGGTTGCGGGCAAGAGCATCCGCGACGTGAAGATGGTGGTGAACGGTGCCGGCGCTGCCGCCTGCGCCTGCACCCGCTTGTACTTGTCGCTCGGCCTCAGGAAAGAAAACCTGGTGATGTGCGACAGCAAGGGCGTTATCCGCAAGGACCGCAAGGGCTTAACCGAGGCGAAGGCATTCTTTGCCACCGACCGCACCGACATCGAGACTCTTGAAGATGCCATGAAGGGCGCCGACGTGTTCGTTGGTCTTTCCAAGGGCAACATTCTGACCCGCGAGATGGTGCGCAGCATGGCCGACCAGCCGATTGTCTTCGCGCTGGCGAACCCGACTCCCGAAATCAGCTATGAAGAGGCGATGGCGAGCCGTGGCGACCTGATTTTTGCGACGGGCCGCAGCGACTACCCGAACCAGGTGAACAACGTCATCGGTTTCCCGTACATTTTCCGCGGGGCGCTGGACGTGCGCGCGACCTGCATCAACGAGCACATGAAGCATGCGGCCGTGCGTGCGATTGCCGCTCTTGCGCACCAGCCGGTGCCCGACGTGGTGAACATTGCCTACAACGCGCAGCGCTTTACCTTCGGCAAGGAATACTTGATTCCGAAGCCGCTTGACCCGCGCCTGCTTACGGAAGTTTCTATCGCCGTCGCGAAGGCTGCCATCGAGAGCGGTGTGGCCCGCAAGCCGATTACCGACTGGGACGCTTACTACGACAGGCTCCGCGACATGATGGGCTACGACAACAAGCTTATCCGCCAGTTCAGCGATACCGCCCGCAGCAACCCGAAGCGCGTGGTGTTCGCCGAGAGCAACCTGAACATGCTCAAGGCTGCCGTGCAGGCAAAGGTGGAAGGCGTTGCATACCCGATTGTGCTCGGCAACCCGGAACGCATCCAGATTATCGCCCAGCGCGAACAGCTCGACCTTACGGGCATCAAGATTGTGAACCCGCGCTCGCCCGAGGAATTCGAACGCCGCCGCAAGTACGCGACGATTTACGCCGAGGAGAACGGCCGCAACGGCGTGACGCTCGACGAGGCCCGCGACGACATGTTCGAACCGAACCACTTCGGCATGATGATGGTCAAGACGGGCGATGCCGACGCGTTCATTACGGGCGGCTACTCCAAGTACAGCGAGACGATTGAACTTGCGAAGGAAATCATCGGCATCCGCGAGGAATACAAGCACTTCGGTGCAATGCATATCCTGAGCACGCGCAAGGGAACGTTCTTCCTGGCCGATACGCTCGTGAACCGCGACCCCGATGCCGAAACGCTCGTGGATGTCGTGAAGCTCACGCACGACGCGGTGCGGTTCTTCGCTCACGAGCCGGTGATGGCGATGCTCAGCTACGCGAACTTCGGCAGTGACAAGGAAGCGGCCCGCGGTACGGCAAACAAGGCCCGCGATGCGGTGAAGATGATTCACGAGCAGTTCCCGGACTACATGATCGATGGCGAAATGCAGGTGAACGTGGCGCTCGACAAGCAGCTGCGCGATACCAAGTACCCGTTCAACAAGCTCAAGGGCCAGACGGTCAACACGCTTATTTTCCCGTGCCTCTCTTCTGCAAATACGACCTGCAAGATGCTCCTCGAGATGGGCGTGGGCGAATCCATCGGCCCCGTGCAGATGGGCCTGAACAAGCCGGTGCATTTCACCGACTCTGACGCCTCCGTGCACGATATCTTCAACCTGACGGTCGCCGCCGTAATCGACGCGATTGTGCAGGAGAAGAAGGACGAGGAAAAGAGCCGCAAGAAGTTCGACAAGATGTGGTAATCACGTCTTGTAATGCTGAAAATACGACAAAAGGCGCCGCGAGTGAATCGCGGCGTCTGTCTTTTTGTGAATAGAATGATTGCGGGTGGGGTGATAAAGCGTTTTTGCAAACGAAATTGGCAAGTGTAATGATATTAAATTGTTTGTAAAATTAAACATAAGCAGATGTGTTGTTGAGGTCGTTTTATTCTTAATAAATTGTATAAAGCGTTATAAACAAAATAACGTAACGGTTGATGTTTTGTGAATAAACTATGGAATGGTGATTTTTTGCATTTACTTTTTTATTACTTTTTTGTGTTTTTTTAATAAATTATTTAGACAAATTTGTATGTAAGAACTATATTTCGGGGTTGAGTGATATAATTGGGTTTAGATGCCGTTGTATTACTTTTATTTAAATTGTTTCTCTCAAAAAAGAAGGATAAGTATGAGAACAACAAAATTGAATGGCATAATGCTTGCTATGGTGCTTGCTGGGCAGGTGCATGCTATTTCGGTAGATTTCTATGACGAACAGCAAAATAACTCGTCTATGACGGGGATTCGTCTTAGGGTTAACAATGATTCGAACGCTCCGATTGCGAATGCAAAGGTCCGTTACTACTTCCACAGGTCTTCTTCGGCTCCGTATGCTGTTGATAGCTACTATATTGCCGGTGCAACAATGACTGTGAACGACGTGAATTCCGAACTCGCGTACGTTGAACTGTCGGTGCCGTCTGTTCCTGTGGGATACTATCCGGATATGGCCGGTTTTAGTTTGGCACTCCATGATGAATCCTGGGGTGCCTGGAATAAGGGCTTGGATTACAGCTATCAGCTGACATCAACGATGCTCGAGAATGCTAAGGTTGTCCTGCTTTCGGGCGACGATGTGATTTTCGGTGAGGCACCCGATGCAGTTGTTGTCCCTGAAACGGGAAAACTCAAGATTTCTGGCATCAGGTTCTCTGAAAATGCTTGGATTGAAATCAAGAACGTCGGTAATGTAGATGCTGTTCTGGCTGATCACCAACTTGTCAATACGAACGGTGATGTGTTTGCGCTTGGAACAGGAACCCTTGCTGCAGGCGAAGTCCTTCGTGTTTGCGAAAATCAGGCCGCATGTGCTAACTTCACAAACGCTCTTGTTGTCCCGAATTTCGGCTGGGATGACGTTGGTGAAGCTATCCTGAAGAAGGATGCTTCTATGGTTTCGTATGTCGCTTGGGGTGAAGCTGGCGCAAACGCCTCCGATGCTAGCAATGCTGGCCTGTGGAATGACCCGATGGATTATTTCCACGCCGAGGAACAGGCGCAGGTTTATGGGGTGAGCTATACCAAAAATACGTTCTTCCGTCTCAAGGCCAAAAAGTCTGGAGCAAAGATAGAAGACTGGTTTAGCTTTACGAGCAACGACAACCCTGTGGAATCGGCTTCGTCTCCGAATCCCATCAAGCTGTCTGCCAATAAGCCAGTTATTAAGTATATCCCTGGTGATAACGGTATCCTCTTTAGCTGGGTGCCTGTAGAGAATACGGAATCGTACAGAATTGTCATTTTCGATGCGAATCAGAATGTTGTTTACGATGAAGTGACTCAGGAAACCGCAGTGTCCGTGCCTCTTGCTCAAGGTAATTATTCATGGGCTGTCTATGGCAGTGATTCGTTTGATGATGATTCTCGTTGCCCTGAAGTGAATGGAGCGATTAGTTGCCATATCTTAGAACATATAGGGATCGAACAAGCTAATATCAATACCAACATTTATAAAAAGTTGGATGTCGAAAAAATTGCTGCAAGGCGTGATACGAGGTTGCTTGATTTGGCTTGGTTGAATGATACTCCCAAACATTCTTGGGATAAGCCTAATCTTGATGCAGTGAATTACGATACCCATGAAGCGAATAGGTGCTGGGCTGTCGCGATTGAGCTGATGAACCACTACTATGGTGGAAATCTGACTCAAGACGAAATTGTTTTCAAGGCGAAATTTAAGAAAGATGAACCATTGCTGTCTGCTCTTGATATGGATGGTGGCAAAATGGCTGTTGATCCTGTAACGAAGCAATTGATTCTTGATCCGGTGAGCGGAGATCCGATTGGTGATCTCCCTGAAACAATGAAGTGGGCTTTGAAGGTGAATCGTTTGAACTATGGTGCAGGAGCCCCGTCCTATGCGACTGTGAAAAATGCGATTGATAATAACAAATTAGTCTATGTTGGTATTCCTCAACATGCGATGGTAATCTATGGTTATGTTGGGGATGCAAGTAACTATGCGTTCTATTATGCATTTGTTTCGAATAATGGAGACTTTGGTAATTCCTTGTACAAGGATACCCCGATTACGGAATACTTTATCCCGGATGTCCAATATGGAAATGTGCAAATGTCCGATTACCGCGTCGGCTATGATTCTGACGGCGATGGTATCACGAATTTTGATGAAGCGGTGAGGTTTGAGACGGATCCGAGCAGCGCTGATACGGATAATGACGGTATCGAAGACAAGAGGGAAATATTCAAATATACGTGGAAGGCGAATGACTATTGCTCCAATTGTGGTCCTTTGAGTGATATTCAAGCCACGGCAGACAAGAACAAGAATGATGTTCGTGCAGAGCGTGATCCGGACGATGATGGCGACGGGATTGAAGATGGCCTGAAGGGTAAAGATATGGTGATTACGATGGACGTTCCGGGTGATTACACCATTTTCGGACGCGAATACGTGACCATCAATGACAATGCAAAGTGCTATGATACCCCGTACGAGAGTAATTCTTATTGCAGTCTGGCTTCTGGCGACGAGAATAAGTTTGCGTACAATATCTCGTACAGGCCGATTACCATTGGCGCTCGCGCTCATGTCGGCAATGTTGATTTCTATAATATGCCGTTCAACTCGGCGTTCCCGGGAGAACACAGGACGTCTATGTTGCGCAATTCCTCTGTTGTTCATGGTGACGTGAACATATATGGCGTATCTATCGAGTATCTGAATCAGCATAGGGAGGAATATAAGGCTATTGGCGATATGGATGCATTCCTCAATACGGTTGATCCGACGGAATACCTTTCCAGGCAGAATAATGCTGTGGTTGAAGGCTCCGTGAATATGAAGAAGCAAAGTGATTGGAAGCAAGAATACACCTACGCATATTCTAGCGATATGCCCGAGATTCCTGATTCTAAGGTGAAGGTTGTCCGTAATGGCGAAACCTACCACCTGAAGGATGGCGACGAGTTCTACACCCTCCGTGTGGAAAGCGGTGCTACCCTGATTGTCGAACCGGGTGAAATGTTTGTTTCCCACTTGCTCCAGATTGAACCGAATTCTAACATCCGTTTTGCCGAGCCGGGCAAGGGCACCGTTCTCCATACGAACGGAAGCATCATCTGGCGCAGCTACAACAGCGAGCCCGCAAGCAATACCCAGTACTGGACGAACGTGGCCAAGGGCTTCAAACTGGCTCACCATTCTTCTAAGGCTGTTTATTTTGAAGGCATGTGGGCCGGAACCATCTTTGCTCCGAAGTCAAAGATTATCATGGGCCAGACTGTCAAGACTATTTATGGCCGTATCCTTGGTCGTGATGTTGTTGTCCATCAGTTTGCGAAAATCTTCCGCGTTGATTTTGCTCCGACTGACGTGATGCAGATTGCTTACCTTGCGGATTAATTATAGGAGGAATTTATCATGAATACATTAGTAAAAATTGCTACCGTATCGTCCTTTCTCGCCGCAGCCGCTTTTGCGGAAGAATCCTTTGGCGGCATCGGCGTGGTTTACCGCCTTGCAGGTGACGGAGCCGAAATCCAGGAAGTGATTCCGGGCTCTCCTGCCGCAGAGACCAAGATTCAGGCTGGAGATGTGATTGTCGCTGTTGATGGCGAATCTATTGCCGGCAAGAAGTCTGCAGCGGTCAAGGCTGCCCTTCGCGGAATAGAGAACAAGCCCGTTGTGCTCACCTACGTAAGCGAAGGCGACACGCTCATGGAAACGCTCCGTCGCGTGAAGCTCACGGTCAAGGATCTGAATTCTGTGGCCGAAGCGGAACAGGCCGACAAGAAACTGCTCGCTGTCCTCGAAAACGGCAAGGTAATCGGTGATTCGGATGCCACTTCGGATGCGATCCTCGAAGGTGTCTATGTCGATAACCTTCAGATTCCTGCCCAGAGCGAGGACAAGCAGGTGAAAGAAGGGACGGCCAAGCTTAGCTACTTTACGCGTAGCGTAATCCGCGTCAAGCTTGAATACGCCGGAGCCTTCACGGTGTCTGTGGCAGATTCAAAGGGCAATGTTCTCTGGTCGTCCGAAGAGACGGCTGGCCACGCTGGCGTAAATACCATCGTCTGGGACGGCTCCCTGATTCCGGATGGTCGTTACGTTGTTTCCGTCGAACATAACGGAACGGTCAGCGGCAAGAACATCTTGCTTAAGTAGTTGTTTATTCCATTGGGGTTAGTAAATATCCCCCGCGGCGTTCGCTGCGGGGGATTTCCACACATCCAAAGGATTTTTGCCTGGCTAGAACACTCCAACCTTGCCAGGCAATAAATTTACTTCAGAATGACCTTCTGCACGAGCTGCTGGCTGCCCTGGCGAACGATGAGCATCGCCACGCCGCGGTAGGTGCTGCGCAGTTCAACTGCGTTCGCGCCCTTGCTTGTGCTGAAGCTCTGCTGAGCGATGACTTCGCCCTTGGTGTTCAGGAGCATCGCCTTGGCCATGCCGGCGGAGGTGGTGCTGAACGAGGCGGTCACGAGGCCCGGCTGCACGTTCACGAACATCTTGGACGTTGCGGCGACTGCTACGGGCTTGATGGCGCTGGTGCCGCTGATGGGGACGACCTTGGCGGTTGCGATACCTTCGGCCTGCGGCTTCTTGTCGAAGTCGTCAATGATTTCGGTAGAACCGTCGGCCTTGATGCCCTTGATGTAGTCAAAGACGATGGTGCCGGTGACCTGCGTGCCGTAGAGGTTCAGGCCGATGGCGTTTGCGGAGTTGAGGTCGGTCGGCTTGGTGCGGAAGTCATCCCACTTGATCTGGAAGGTCTGGAACTTGGATCCGTCGAGTTCCTTGTCGGCCTGTTCCATAACAGGCGCGTCGAACCATGCCCAGCTGCTGCCGGTCATCATGAAGAGGTCCATGGAGGTCCAGCCGTATTCGCCGCAGCCGTCGCTTGCGCCGGTGCAACCGCCCGCGGTGGTGACGGAGCCCTTCAGGCTGATTTCGATGCCGACATACTTGGAAAGGTCGGTGTTCGAACCGGAAAGGTTGATACGGAGCGTACCCACTTCGCTGGAGTCGGAGGTTAAGGTTTTGTAGGTGAGCTCGGCACCCTTGCCTTCGCCTTCAGGAATGTCGGGGTTCTGGGTGACAATGGAATCAATGCTGTTGCCCGGGAGAGCTGCCAGGCCGTATGCTTCACGCATGGCGTTCAAAGTTTCAAAGTCGGTAATGTCGCCCACGTTGCCGCCGAACTTGTTCACCTGGCGGCGGATAATGGTGAAGTTGCCGTCGCCTTCGTCACCGGTATCCCACACGCAAGGAACGAGACCGTTCTTCTTGGCTGCGGCGACTGTGTAGCCGTACCAGGCGGCACGTGCCTTCAGGTGGGCCTTCAGGTTGTCGCCGGTGAGGGAGAAACGCTTGACTGCGCCCATTTCGCCAATCACGACCGGGATTCCCTTGTCGTAGAAACGGCTCTTGAGTCCGCCGAACAGCTGGTCGATGGAACTCTTGGAGCCGAGTGCGGAGCCGGAACAGGTGTGTGCTGCGTCATTGCCCGGAGTCTGGTCTTCCCAGTAGTAGAACATCTTGCCCCAGTCTTCGTCACCGCCGGTCATCAGGGAGAACTGATACGGGTAGAAGTGGACTTCGGCCATGGTGTAGCCGTCGCCTGCCGGGTCGGTCGGATATATGGATGCGAGAAGCGGAGACTTGTCAATTTCGGTACGCGGGGCCTGCACGACCACGATACGGGTGGCGTTGTTGCCGCCGGTAGAGCGCACGGCCTTGAGGCATGCTTCGTGATAGCTCTTGAGAACCTGCATACGGGTTTCGTCAAATGCCCACTGGCCGTTGTCCGCACCGCCGTTCCACGGGTCGTTCACGCCCGGTTCGTTGGCAGAGGCAAAAATCAGGTGTTCGTCGTAGGCGGCGAATTTGGTGGCGATCTGCTTCCAGTAGCTTTCCTGCTTGGCGGCAACTGTTGCTGCAGAAATAGTCACTTCGCCAGTCTTGTCGAAGCCCTTGCCGTCGAACACGTGGTCTTCGAGCCAGCCGCCATCCCAGTGGCTGTTCAAGATGGCGTACATGCCGTTGTTGATGACGAGGTCGACGACGGTCTTGACGGAATCGAGCCAGCCGGCGTTAATGGTGCCGTTAGAAGCGTGGCTGTCCCACGCGCAGGGGATGCGCACGGTATTGAAACCGGCATCCTTGATGGCCTTCACGTAGGCGGCGTCCGGGAAGGGGTTGCCCCAGTCGGTCGGGTTCTTGGGTACTTCCATGGTATTGCCGATGTTGTAGCCGAGACCCATGTCGGGGTAAATCTCGGTCGCCTTGGGGAGGGCGAACGCTGCCGTGCTGGCGAGAGAGAGCGCGCCGAACACGATTCCAAACTTTCCGATACCAAACATTTTGACTCCTTATATGGTATGTGCGGGCATGGCTTGCCCAGCTATTGTTTTCCTTGAAATTAGATTCTGTGGGTGCGTTTTAAAAGAAAAATGTGCATCCGCACGTTTTTTGCGGTGTAGAACACTCAACGGGGCGTTCAAGGCTTAAATTGCCGTTTCTGGTCGAAAATCGGCAATTTTGCCAAAAAAATTATTTCACCTGCACACGGAGTGTCTGCGAACCGCTACGGGCGATATACACGCCCTGACGGAGCCCGCGCAGGTCCATTTCGCTATGGCCACTTGCGATTTTCGCGCTGGACACACGCACCATGTTGCCGTTCAGGTCGAACAGGCGGATGGCTGCGTTCGAGCGGAGCGTGCTTCCGTCGCGTACGAGATTCGCGTTGACGTGACTGCCCGCGAGAACGTCTGGCGATATTCCTGTCCAGCCGCATTCCGGAATCATCGCATCGCAGGGGGGGATTCCCGAACTGCTCGAAACAGGCGCGATTGCGGAACTGCTCGACGGCGGAGTGACTGTGCTGCTGCTCGATGTCGGCACCGTGCCACCGCCGGTAATGAAGTCTTCCACGTGCGTCACGCCCGTGTTCACATAGTTGCCGAGGTTATACACGCTGCGCATCGCGTTGATGACGTCGGTTTCGAGCACCTTGCCCACAGGGCTGCTCTGGCGACGGATGTATGCCATGTTGTCGTAGCCGGAATTGCTCTCGTTGCCCATGTCCCAAAGAATCGGAGTAAGGCCGTACTGCTTTGCTGCAGAAACCACGTCCTTGTGCCACTGCACGCGGCCCTGTTTGTGGAGGTTCAAGTCTGAACCGCTAAGTTCCGGAGAACGAACGTTTGCACCGAATTCACCGACAATCACCGGATAGCCCTTGTCCACGTAATTCGTCTTCATCTTGGCGAACTGTTCCTGCGGATGGGTGATGCTTGCAAGTTTGGAATCGATGGTGCCTGCCCACGCATTGTAGCCCGCGTTGCGCTTGGGCTCGCTTGCCTTCTGGTAATTACCGTAGTAGTACTGCGGCATAATGGGCTCGCTCGCACCCCAGTTCTGTTCGCTGGTCATGAGCGTGTACTGGTACGGGTCGTAGTAGTGTACCTCGAACATCAGGTAGCCCGTTACTTTGTCCTTAGGGAACGTGCTTACGGGAGCGTTCGCGACGGACTTGTCGATGTCGGTGTTCAGGCCCTGAATAATCAAGGTGCGTGTTTCGTTGTTCCCGCCGGTGGCGCGCACTGCGTCGATAAACGTCTGGTAGTAGTGCATCAGCGTGCTTACGTGCTGGGCCGTCCAGGGGTCCACATTCGGGCCGGGTTCGTTTGCGCCCGCGAAAATCAAGCGCTCGTTGTAGTTCTTGAATTTGTTCGCAATCTGCGTCCAGTACGTCTTCATCTTGTTGTCAACAGTCGAGTTGACGCTCGTGCCGATGTTTGTCTGGAACCAGCCGCCTTCACCCTCGTGGTGGATGTTCAAAATCGTGTAGAGGCCCGCGCGCATCGCATAGTCGACGACCGTCTTCACGGAATCGAGCCAGGTTTCTGTGACCTTGCCGCCGCTCGTGTGGCTGTCCCAGGCGCAGGGAATGCGTACCGTGTTGAAGCCTGCCGCCTTGACGGAATCAAGCAATGCCTGCGTGGGGAAGGGGTTGCCCCATGCGGTCGGGTTGTTCGGCACTTCCATTGAGTTGCCGATGTTGAACCCCATGCCCATGTTGGCCTGGACCTGCTTTGCGGTGGGGAGCGCCGCCGTTGCAGAGATTGCGCCCGCGATGGCGAAAATGGCTGTTTTTGCGAGAATTTGCTTCATTTGGATTCCTCTGAAAGTAACCCTAATACCACTACACGCCTCAAATGTATATTGAAAATGGCAGGAGTGCGCGAAAAATTGACGGCCCTGCCCAAATACTATTGAACGATTTGCAACAAAGTGTAAATGGAAATTTACGGTTGCAGGTGAAAAATTGGTTTTTTTCGCTCAAAAAGCGATATTTCAACTTGGAGCGGCGGGCTGCAACTTCTATATTATCCCCAAATAATTGGAGAATCGCATGAAACGATCCATTGTCATTACCGGCGGCGCTGGCTTTATCGGAAGCCACGTGGTTCGCCTGTTCGTGAACAAGTACCCGGAATACAAGATTATCAACCTCGATAAGCTTACCTATGCGGGCAACCTCGCGAACCTCAAGGATATCGAGAACAAGCCGAACTACAAGTTCGTGAAGATGGACATCTGCGACTTCGACGCGTTCTACAAGCTTATGCAGGACGAACATGTAGACGGTATCATCCACCTGGCGGCAGAAAGCCACGTGGACCGCTCCATCAAGGACCCGTTCACGTTTGCCAAGACGAACGTCATGGGAACTTTGAGCCTGCTTCAGGCTGCGAAGCTCTACTGGGAATCATTGCCCGAAAAGTACGAGGGCAAGCGCTTCTACCACATTTCGACCGATGAAGTCTATGGCGCCCTCAAGATGAACCACCCCGAAGGCATCACGCCCCCGTTCACCACGACGGCCTCCAGCTCGGAACACCACCTGGCCTATGGCGATGACTTCTTCTACGAAACCACGAAGTACACGCCGCACTCTCCGTATTCCGCTAGTAAGGCCGGTTCCGACCATTTTGTTCGCGCCTTCCACGACACTTACGGCATGCCGACGATTGTCACGAACTGCAGCAACAACTACGGTCCGTACCAGTTCCCCGAAAAGCTCATCCCGCTGTTCATCAATAACATCCGCCACAAAAAGCCGCTTCCGGTTTACGGCAAGGGCGAGAACGTGCGCGACTGGCTCTTCGTGGAAGACCACGCCCGCGCTATCGACGTGATTTTCCATAACGGGAAGATTGCCGAGACGTACAACATCGGCGGTTTCAACGAATGGAAGAACATCGA
>NZ_DFLC01000004.1:57012-61259 GCF_002374005.1 Fibrobacter sp. UBA3629
GAAGAACATCGACATCATCAAGGTCGTCATCAAGACCGTTGATAGGCTGCTCGGCCGCGCCGAAGGCGAGGACATGAACCTGATCACTTATGTGACGGACCGCCTGGGCCACGACGCCCGCTACGCGATTGACTCCACCAAGCTCCAGAAGGAACTCGGCTGGGAACCGAGCTTGCAGTTCGAGGAAGGCATCGAAAAGACGGTTCGCTGGTACCTCGACAATCAGGAATGGCTCGACAACATCACCAGCGGCGACTACGAAAAGTATTACGAAACGATGTATAAGAATAGGTAATTGAAAAATGGGCAAATTCAATTTTATCAAAACCACCATCGAGGGTGTGACGATTATCGAACCGACGGTCTTTGGCGACCAGCGTGGCTACTTCATGGAAACCTACAACAAGGGCGAGTTCGACGCCGCCGGTCTCAACATGGTCTTTGTGCAGGACAACGAGTCCCGTAGCAAGAAGGGCGTGCTCCGCGGTCTGCATTTCCAGAAGAAGAACCCGCAGGGAAAGCTCGTTCGCGTCATTGAAGGCGAGGTGTTTGACGTGGCGGTAGACCTTCGCAAGAACAGCCCCACCTTCGGCAAGTGGGTGGGGGTCACGCTTTCTGCCGAAAACAAGAAACAGTTCTACATTCCCGAGGGATTTGCGCACGGTTTCGTGGTGCTCAGCGAGACGGCGACATTTGTCTATAAGTGCACCCGCCTCTATGACCCGAAGGACGAGGGCGGCCTCATGTGGAACGACCCCGAAATCGGCATCAAGTGGCCAGTGGGCAACGGCTTCGAACCGCTCCTCTCCGAAAAGGACACGAAGAACCCGCCGCTCAAGGACCTGGGCTTCGCGTTTGAAGTGTAATTCCTTTTGTCATGCCCGCGCAGCCGGGCATCTCTTATGATATAATTTTCTAATTTAAGAGCAATGAAGCATATTTTAGTTGTCTGTACGGGAAATATTTGCCGTAGCCCCACGGGAGAATACCTTTTGAAAAAGGAACTCGGTGAGGGTTTTGAAGTCATGAGCGCCGGGCTTGGCGCCTTGGTGGATCATCCTGCGCACGAAATCAGCCAGAAGATCGCTCTTGAACATGGTATTGATATGAGCGCGCACCGTGCTCGCCAAATAAACCTGGATATCCTCAAGTGGGCGGATCTTGTCCTGGTTATGGAAAATGGGCACAAGGCGGAACTTTTGCGCCGCTATCCGGCCCTTGGAGACAAGGTCCATCGTTATGGCGAGGCTCAGCAGGTCGATGTCCCCGACCCCTACCGTAGGCCCGAAAGTGCTTTTGTGTTGGCTTGGAACTTTATTTCTAAACTGACCCCTTATTGGGTCGAGAAGATTAAACAGAGCGAGGCTCAATAATGAAAAAATTGAATCTTTTGCTTGCTGCCGGTGTTGCCCTCGTCATGGGCGGCTGCTCGCTGGGCCCCCACATGCGAATGTCGGTGCCGGAAGGTGATGCGGAAGGATCCGCCGAATACAACGGCATCAAGGTGGTTGTCCACTCTATCGAAAACGGTGATTTTGGCACGGGCACGGCTGCTGCCGGTGATTCTGCAAAGTCGGATTTCGGCGAGCTTGCAGAACTGATTGTGGATTCCCTGCCGAGTCTTGAATACCGCATCGGTCCTCTGGACATGGTCCAGGTGGTCGTTTGGGAACACCCGGAACTCACGTCCCCGATGGGCCAGTACCAGCCTGCCGGCCAGCGCGTGACGACCGATGGCACGCTATTCTACCCCTATGCTGGCGAGATTAAGGCCGCGGGTCTTACGGCGCAGGAACTTCGTGCCGAAATCACGAAGCGCCTTTCCGACAAGATTTTGAACGATCCGCAGGTTGATGTACGCGTGACGGGCTACAACAGCCTCAAGGCGTTTATCTCCGGAGCCGTGAACAAACCGGGCTACGTTTCCTTTAACGAACTGCCGATGACTATCCCCGCTGCGATTGCGAGCGTGGGTGGATTTGCCGATGAGGCAGACCCCTCCGGAATGCAACTGCGCCGTGGAGACAAGGTCTATAGCATCAACTACCTTGATGCATTCAAGGCGAACCTCCCGCTCGACAAGATTCTCCTCAAGCCCGATGACCAGATTTTTATTCCGGCCCTCAGCGAGACCCAGAAGGAGAACCGCGTGTTCGTGATGGGCGAAGTTGCGAGGACTGGCGCCGTGAACGTGAACCAGGGCAAGCTCTCGCTCGTCGAGGCATTGGCTGCGGCTGGTGGCCTGCAGACGACATATGCGTCTTCTAAGTCTATTTATGTTATCCGTAACACTTCGGAAAAGCAGATTGACGTGTACCACCTGAATGCGAAGAACGCGATGGCGCTCGCGATGGCCGAACGCTTCAACCTGAATTCGCGTGACGTTGTCTATGTCGATGCTTCCGATCTTGGAACGTGGAACCGTCTCGTGAATTTGATCTTGCCTACGGCATCGATCATAAACTACGGGGCTAGCACGACTCGTAACATTGAGCTGATTTCTAGAGATGGGTGGTAATAGATATGATTAACCTTATCCTTTGTGGTGGTTCGGGCACGCGCCTCTGGCCCGTGAGCCGTTCCCTGATGCCCAAGCAGTTTGCCCCGCTCTTTGACGGGCAGTCCCTGTTCCGCAAGACGGTTGTCACGAACGCCGCCGTCTGCGAGTCGCAGTTCATCGTCTCTAACGCCGACCAGTTCTTCCTCGCGAAGGACCAGCTCGAAGTCGAAGGCATGACCGGCAGCAAGTTCCTGCTGGAACCCGTGGGCCGCAACACTGCGCCCGCGATTGCGCTTGCCTGCCTTACCATGGATCCGGAAACCATCGTGCTCGTGTCCCCGTCGGACCACGTAATCCGCAAGAAGGACGAGTACAAGAAGGTTCTCCTCCGTGCGCAGGAACTCGCCGAGGCGGGTAACCTCGTGACGTTCGGCATCACGCCCACGAGCCCCGAGACGGGCTACGGCTACATCGAGGCTGACGGCGAGAATGTGAAGCGCTTTGTGGAAAAGCCCGACTTGGCGACCGCCGAGAAGTACCTGCTCGCGGGCAACTTCTACTGGAACAGCGGCATCTTCTGCTTCAAGGCGAAGACCTTCCTCGCGGAACTCGGCAAGTATTCTCCGGAGATGCTCGCCGCCGCACAGAAGGCGCTTACCAACGCGACCATCGAGGACGGTGAACCCATCCGCATCAACCGCGACGACATGCTTGCCATTCCGAGCAACTCCATCGACTACGCCGTGATGGAGAAGTCCAAGAAGGTGAAGGTCGTGCCGAGCGACATCGGCTGGAGCGACCTCGGAAGCTTTGATAGTTTGTATGGGGAATACCCGCACGACGAGAACGGCAACAACGTGAACCCGCGTCATATCGCGGTGGGCTCGAAGAACTCCCTCGTGATGGGTAGCCAGCGTGCCATCGCGACGATTGACCTCGACAAGATGCTCATCGTTGACACTCCGGACGCTTTGCTCGTGGCCCCGCTTAGCAGCAGCCAGAAGGTGAAGAAGGTGGTGGAAGAGCTCAAACAGCGCGGCTCCGACCTCATCAACGTGCCGCAGACGGTGAGCCGCCCGTGGGGTACTTACTCCGTGCTCGAATCCACCGAACGCTACAAGATGAAGCGCATCGTGGTGAAGCCGGGCAAGCGCCTCAGCCTGCAGAAGCACCTTCACCGTTCCGAACACTGGGTGGTCGTGAGCGGCACTGCTACATGTACTGTGGGCGACAAGGTGTTCTACGTGCGTCCGAACGAATCGACCTACATCCCTGTGGGCGAAGTGCACCGCCTGCAGAACGAAGGCCGCCTCCCGCTCGTAATCGTAGAAGTCCAGGTGGGCGAGTACACCGGCGAAGACGACATCATCCGCGTGGAAGACGACTTCCACCGCTGCAAGTAACAAGCGTCATCCCCGCACAACAATTGTCATCCCCGCGAAGGCGGGGATCTCTTTTTTATACAAGAAAAGCGGGCCGCAAAAGCCCGCTCTTTTCATTTCTTTCGTCTAACCTAAAACTGGCTCAGGAATCTCTGGTCGTTGCTCGTCAGGAGGCCAATTTCCGGAATCGCGTGGCGCAGCATGGCGATACGGTCGAGACCGAAGCCGAAAGCAAAGCCCGTGTACTTCTCGGAATCGATGCCGCAGTTCTTGAACACGTTCGGGTCCACGGAACCGCAACCGCCGATTTCCATCCAGCCGGTTCCCTTGCAGCGACGGCAACCCTTGCCACCGCAGAACACGCA
>NZ_DFLC01000004.1:61321-76899 GCF_002374005.1 Fibrobacter sp. UBA3629
CTCACGTCCATTTCGGCGCTGGGCTCCGTGAACGGGAAGAAGCTCGGGCGGAAACGCGTCTTGACGCCTTCGCCGAACAGCTTGTTCATAAACACCTGAAGCACGCCCTTGAGGTCTGCAAAGCTGATGTTTTCGTCCACCACGAGGCCTTCGCACTGCTGGAACATCGGGGCGTGGGTCGCATCGTTGTCGACGCGGAACACGTGGCCCGGAGCAATCATGCGGAACGGCGGCTTGTGCGTTTCCATGTAGTGGATCTGCGTGCCGGAAGTATGCGTACGCAGCATCACCTTGTCGTCCACGTAGAACGTGTCCTGCATGTCGCGGCTCGGGTGGTCGGGCGGTGTATTGAGCGCCTCGAAGTTGTACCAGTCCGTTTCGATGTCGCGACCGAAGTCCACCTCGAAACCCATCTGGCTGAAGAAGTCGATGATCTCTTCGCGCACGTCGTAAAGCGGATGCGTGCTGCCCGCCGGGATGCCTGCACCCGGGAGCGTGGTATCTACAAAGCCGCTTTCCAATTTCTTCTGGAGGGCGGCCTGGTTCGCGGTCTCGATAGCCTTGTCGATTGCCTCGGAGACGGCGACCTTAAGTTCGTTCACGAGCTTGCCGTAAGCCGGACGTTCCTCGGCGCTGAGCGTGCCCATCTGCTTCATGAGGTCGGTCACGGCACCCTTCTTGCCCAGGTACTTCACGCGGAGGTTGTTGACGGCTTCTTGGTTCGTAAGGTCGGTTTGCGCAAGTTCTGCGTCAAACGCCTGCTTCACATTGTTAATAGCTTCACTCATAGTGGCCACAAATGTAGAAATTTTTAGTCAAAGGGGGAGGTCTCCCCCCCACCTAAAGGTGGCCATGTACACTAAGGCCTAAAGGACAAGTGTCCAAAGGTCGCCTAGGGGGCCTGCCCCCTAAGACCCCCGAAAACTATTGCGGTCGAATTGTCGTTTTATCCTTGTCCAACACATCCTTTAGAATTTTATTGATTTTTTCGAGTAATTCTTTATCTTTTATGATAAGGTGATCTCTAGCTGAAAGTGGCTGAATAAATGTGCGTTCTCGAGGAGGCGGTACTTCTAACTCTAAAGTTTTATATATATCCTGAATTAAAATCGCGACATCACCATAGTCAAATTTATTTTCATCAAAGTCACTTGAAAAAGCGATGGTGATGTAGGCAAACCCTGCATCTTTTATCATCTGCATCAACGGTTTGTAGGTTCGAACCTTATTCAAGAAGGTTTCTCTATTATCATCAGGTTCTGCGATTCTATTCGGGTCCACAATAATGAAAATATCGTCTGCATCAGATTTCCGAAGTTTTATAGGCAGTTCCTTAAAAACTTCATCGAATATGGATAAAGGGGCAACGACAATTTTTTCGTCCCTGTGCTGTGTGAGCCTGTGCTTCAGATGGGGCGGCCATATCCCGCCTTCGCCACGGCCAACGGCTGAATAGATTTCGCCGTTCTCATCGACAATCACGCTATCCAGCATGCCGTTCTTTTCGGAATAAAGCGCCCACACGATGCGCCCGGCATCATCTTCTTTTTCTTTGTGAAGCGAAATGTAGCGCCTCTCATACAAATCGGGTGCTGCTCTGTAATAAAAATCTTTAGTCCACCCTCCGAGTGCGTATATGGCCATATAGTTCTTTGTAACATACAAAGTAAGATTTAGCATTTGTTCCGCCCAACAGAGGGCAGAACATGCCAAGGCTAATGTCAGTATTTTTTTAGCACTTTTGAGCATTGTCGTTTTTCGCTTTCCCAGTATAATTCGTGCTCGTTATCTTGAATACGGTCACGGCGGCGGCCTGCGCGGGCGTGAATTCAAACTTGTGCGGGGCCGCGTGCGTAGACTGCGCCGGTTTTGCGGACTGCGCGGAACTTGAACCGTGCGCGGCGCCTGCGGCCTGCCGTTCCATCAGGAGCGAGAGCCCGCGGCATTTCTCGGCGCTATCCTCGACGACTTCTGCCTTGCCCTGCCCGACAACGCTTGCATAAAAGCGCCCGCTCTTGCAATAAACGTCCTCGTGAATCTCGATGCGGTTCTCGATGCACATGCTGAACGCCACGTTCGGATTCTTGCGGATGCAGTCGAGTTTTTTGCCGACATGCGCGCAGTGGAAATACAGTTCCAGGACGCCGCCCTCCAGGCAATACCCGAATGACATCGGAATCACGTAGGGCATGCCCGCATTCGCATCGTCCACCATCGCAATGTGGCAGGTCGTGCACTGCTCGATAATCTTTGCGATATTCTCGTCGCCTAAAACTTCTCTATCCTTGCGCCGCATATTTAATTTGTCCTTTCTTTTTTTTTTCAAATCTAATTTTTTTCTTGGGGTCTTCTTTCGCTTGCAAAATGTTTTTTACGTAAACGGGCGCTTGAAAATTTTTTCGGGATAATGCGTAACGCGCGGAACTTAAACTCCCGATTTTTCGGGTTTTGTTGTTCTCGACTTCAACAAAATGTTATAGGCCGCAGTGGCGTGTTTGGAGGGGCCAATCTATATTAAGAAAAAAAGGAGTCAGATATGAAATTAGGGCTTTTGGCGTTTCTCGCCATTGGAGTCTCGTTGGGTCTTGTAGCCTGTTCCGAAGATGCGGCCACGAATCCGAATGTCGATAGTGGGGCCTTGAACCCTGTGGAAATTTCTTCTAGCAGCGATTTCCTGGGGGCAGGTTTCCCCGGCGTAGAACTTTCCAGTTCGAGTATTGCCGGCCCCGGCTTCGGCATCTCCAGTTCAAGCTTCGTATGGCCCGGCCCGGCCGTTTCCAGCTCGAGCGTTGTGATTCCCGGTGGCAGCAATCCCGGCAACGAGAGCGGCGACGACGAGAACGACAACGAGGATTCAAGGACGTTGGACGGCTCGCAGATTCTCCTGAAACTTGCGGGCACTTCGGCTACGGTCGAAAACAACAACGGCTGTGTCGAAGTGGCGGACAAGAGCGCGACCATCACTTGCCCGGGCGCCTACTATGTAACAGGAGAATCTTCCGACTTTCAGGTGGTGGTGAATACTCCGGGCGCCGAGAACGAGGGCAATACCGGCATCTACCTCCACAACGCGACCATCAAGAGCTCCAATTCTCCCATCCTCGTGAAGAATGCCGACAAGACGGTGATTCACCTAGTCAAAGGCACCACCAATGTGGTCGAAGACGGCAACGGGAACCACCTGTTCACGAAGGTCAACGGAGCGCAGGATACTTCGAAGGCTGCAATCTATTCCCGCGACGACTTGAACATCAAGGGAGCGGGCAAGCTGACCGTGAATGGCAAGTTCAAGAACGGCATCCAGTGCAGCAATGACCTCAAAATCAAGAATGGAAACATCACCGTCGAAGCCGAAGAAAATGCCATCAAGGGCAAGGGTAGCCTCCAGATTTCGGGCGGTGTCTTGAACGTGACCGCCAAGAAGGGCGACGGACTCGAAAGCGACGAATGCGAAGAGGCGGGTGGCGCCTGCAAGGATACGGTTGCCGGCAAGGGCATCGTGGAAATCTCCGGCGGAAACATCACCATCAAGGCGGGTGACGACGGCATCCAGGCGGCAAACTACATTCTTGTGAACGATTCTGCCGAAGCCTCCACCATCAAGGTGACTTCTACCGGCAAGGGAATGGTCGCCACGAAGTTCATCTATGTGAACGGGGGCGATATCAATGTGACCGCCGATGACGATGCAATGCATACAAAATGGCGTGTCTACATGAATGCGGGCAACGTGACGGTCAGTTCGAAGGATGACGGCATTCACGCCGATTCTGCCCTGTACCTGAAGGGCTCTACAATCAACGTGGTTACCGCTAGCGAAGGCCTGGAAGCCTACAGGATTTTTGCGGAAGGCGGAATCACTTCGACATTTGCTACAAACGACGGCTGGAACGGCGCCGGTGGCCCGAAGGAAAACGTGGGCCAGTACGCTGCGTTCAGCGAGAGCGGTGGCCATATTGTCGTTAGCGGCGGCTACCACTACATCAGCGCGAAGGGCGACATGATCGACGTGTTCGACGCGAACGGTTCCGGAAAGATGACCGGCGGCGTGCTGATTCTCGAAATCACTGGCCAGAGCTACGAGAACCAGGGCGGCTTCAACTTTGGAGGTTGGGGCGGCGGAGGCATGGGTGGCGGCATGGGCGGTGGTAGCGGCGGATGCTCTTCCAACATGGCGGGCGGCCTTATCGATACGGATGCCGGCTTCGAGATTACCGGCGGCGTTCTCCTCGCGTTCGGCAACTACTCGACCGACCTTCCCAAGTGCGCGACCGTCACCTACAACAACAGCAGTTACTACGGCTCAAACAACGCTGCATTCAAGCCGACCTACCAGGGCAACGCGATTATCTACGGTGGTTCCGTGCAGTCGGTTACACAGGTAAATACTGCCGGCATGCAGGAACTCAAGTTCCCCAATGGCGTGAGCTACATGTACAAGTAAGTTTATTGCTTGACGGGCAAATGCATAATTACGGGCCGGTTCTTGCCGGCCTCTGTTTTATGTATCGTGAGCTTGCCGGTGCTGTCGTAACCGAACTGCTCGCCGACGCGTTCCCCGTTTACGTAGTTGAGGCTGTCTTTCAGCACGCCGTTCGGGTACCAGTTGCGCCATATGCCATGACGTTTGGTATTTGCCCAATAGCCTAGGCTTGCCATTCCGCCGCCCATGCTGTCGGGGTAGAAACTGCGGTCTTCTATTTGGGTAGAATCTTCTCCTGCGCCCCAAAACTCTTCGTATAGTAACTTGTGACCTGGCTTGATGTAACGTAACGTTGCCGGAAACTTTCCGATACTTAGCTTATATGCACTCTTGTCACTTAGTGCGCTAGAGTCGAGAATGCCGCTAGGAATTGGAGAATGTGAAAAGGAGGTCTCTGCGCAGAATAATATTGAGGAAGTCTCGCATGTTCCGTAAGATATTCCGGTATTTTCACTGAAGCCCTTGTATGTTTCTATAGTGAATTTGCTTTCACGAAGTAGTTTCCCGTTTTCGTCATACCAGCTCCATATGGAATCGCGTTGCCCGGTTACTGTCCTATGTTCCTGCTTTAGGAGGGTTCCGTTGGCCCTGTAGTATTCTGTGGTGCCGATGAGGGCGCTATCTCCAGATGCTGGCCCATAAAATGTTGTTTCATCTAAACGGAATCCTAGTGTTCCCTTAATGCGGATACGTTCCGTTTTAGGATCTTCACTGAAATTCTCATAGTATAGTTCAAAGGGGCCATATAGTTTGTTTTTGTGGCAGGTGAATTTTTCGAGCAGGGCGCCATTCATGGAATACCTTTTCAGGTAACTTTTTTTGCTCATTTCGGGAGCGGATTTTATTTCGCGGTTGGGTTCCCATCTGGCATGACATGTTCCCTCTTGTTGTGGATTTCCATTCTCGTGCCACTTTTTCCACACTCCGGTTGCGTTGCCGTTTTCGTCGTAATGCTCCTCGAAGGCCTTATTGCCGTTGAAGTGCCAGCCTTCCCAGTCGCCTACGGGGTGATCGTCCTTGTAGTGTCGCACTGCTTCCTTGCGGCGGGAGTTGAGCCGTTCTACGAAGTAACTTGTCCAAGTCCCTTCGCGCTTGCCGTTCTTGTATTCGCCGTCGAGCGCCACGTCGCCGAGTACGGTCCAGCGCTTGATCTTCCCGTGCGGCACGTTGTTCTTGTACTGGATTTCGAATTCCTTGATGCCATTGTCGTACCACTCGTTGCGCTTGAGGATTTCGCCGTCGGGGTATACCCATACGGAGGTTTTCTTCGTGCCGTTCACGTGCTTTTCGAGGACTTGCTCTTCGGCATGCTCAATGGTGCAACCATAAAGCACGCCACAAGTGCCCAAAAGCGGCAAAAAGGCCAAAAATGTCGAAAAAATCTTCCTGCGCATGTCCACCAAAGTAGAAAAAAGGTAATTTCTAGTTGTGGAAGATACAAAAAACAGGACGATTGCCGATACCTTCAACGCGAAGCTCAAGACTCCGTGGGTTTGGGTGATTATCCTTGTCACGCTCGGGCTTACCGCGCTGTTCTACATTTCGCAAAAGCCCGAAGCCGTTGTCTATTCGCGCTACATCAAGTCGCTTTCGGATTACCAGCTGATGGAACTCGACCTGATGCGATCGATGAACCAGGTCCGTTGTGGCTACAATGCGGACTCGGTCCGCGTCCTTGCCCAGACAATGTCACTTCGGGAACTTGCTGTCTCATACTCCAGGGATATGGATGAGTTCGCGTCCCACGGAATTGCCACTCCTCCCCGACCGGCCATTGCGAAATTCGAACGCGAAGTCTTTTCGAAGGTGGCCGGCATCCGCCGCTACCTGTCTGTCCGTAGGGCGTGGTTGAACAAGTTCGAATCCGTCTATGCCGAAGTATCCGACCTTCCGGGCGTGTCCGCCTATCTTCTGCTTTCTGTGCTGGATTCCGCGCGATTCGGTTTCCCGGTCCAGCAGCCTCGTGGAATTGCGCCGGATTCGCTTTCTGCCAAGATAGATACATTGCTTGCGGAAAATGCCGAGCTTGCGATGGCCTGGAGCCGTTTCGACAACCATGTGGCCATCATGAGCAGCGAAGAAATGATACAGTTCTTCCAAAAGGAAAACATGAACGAGATGGCGCTCAAGGCAAAGATTCCGCTAGTGTTCTATTTCCTGACCATCGTGTTGCTTCTCTCGACATTCTTTTTTATATTCAAGTCAAAATCGTAATTTGATATGTTGTCCTTTTTTCAAACACGAAAGTCCGCTTACTTCAATATCGCGCTGTTGTTCCTCGTTGCCCTGGTGTGGTGCATTTCGAGCACGCATAATGTTGTTCGCAGTTTTTTCAAGGAAGAACACCTTTTTTATGGAACTGTAAGCCAGGCTTCTATCCCGAGTCTTTTTGGCGGGACGGACATCCCCTTCCTCGACAGGACGTTCTTCCAGATTAATGGCGACAAGGATGCGACGTTCATCCTCTACACGTCCAAGGAAATAAACGACGAGATGGCGGAATGGTTCAGCTTTGCCGAAGAGGGCGCTTCTGAAATTCCGCTCGAAATCAGTGCCGTGCGCGTCAAGGACAATACCTTTGTCGTCAAGTATATCGGCAACAGCGACGGCGAACTCGATTGGGAAACCCTTGTCGAGTACCAGATTTCGAACCTGATGGTTTTTGGGGGCATCGCCTTGATTTGCTTTGTTGCGATGGTCGTGTTTGCCGTGCTCGGCATCAGGACGAAAAGGCGGCCTCTGCGGCGGACCTAGTATGCGTCATTTCGTTGCGCTGCTGGTTCTGATGGCATGTTGCGTTGGCGCATGGGCGGCCGTTTTTTCAGATTCGCTGAAAGTTTCGTATGTCGACAGCGGGCGCAATCTGCTTTTCAGGAATGTGGCGGGAGTCTGGTGGCCCGCGCAGCCGAAATCTCCCAAGGCGGCGAAATCCGGTGTCGTCGTTTGGTTCCATGGCGGCATGACGAGCGGCAACTGCGAGAAGGGACTTGTCGCAGGCGACGATTTCTCGAAGCTGTTTCCGGATGTAATCGTGGTGAGCGCTTCTGCTTGCAGGGAATCTCATTGGGTGACAGACGCCATGGTGTCCGCGGTCGATGCGGCCCTCGATTCCGTGGCCAGGAAGCGTAATGCGATCGTGGGGGAGGTTACGCTGGTAGGAGTCTCGGATGGCGCGCTGGGGGTGCTCTACTACTCCGTGCAGGGCAAACGTCGGGTGAAGGACCGGCTCCTGGTGAGCTCTTTCGGGAAACTCCTGGGCGAAGCGCCCGCCATTGCTGCATCGAGTCCCAGGATGCGCGAGGGGAGGTGGCGTTTTTTGCAGGGGGGCGCCGACCGTCTTTTCCCTGTCGCGCAGGCAAAACCGTGGATTGAGGATTTCTGCCGTGCCGTGGCAGTGGACTGCGCACTCCGGTTCGACCCCGCGGGCGAACATGACTGGTCGTATTGGCGCGAAAAGCACCTCGACTGGATTCGGGAGGCGGTGTCCGGGAAATAATTGGACTCACCCCTTGACAAAACGGGCGAATTTTTCAAAATTTGGTGCACCACGCGGATGTGGTGGAACTGGTAGACACGCTAGATTCAGGTTCTAGTGCCTGCAAGGGCATGAAGGTTCAAGTCCTTTCATCCGCACTGAAAGACCGCCGGAGCAATCCGGCGGTTTTTCTATTGTCCGGCGCATCCCTCTAATGCTATATTCTTTTTCATGGAAGACTTCTTGCTTGAAATCCCGGACGCACCCATCGAAGGAGAGCGCGTCGTGCTTCGGCTCCTGCACGAGCCCGATGCGGAGCCCTTGTTTGCGGTGATAGACGAGAGCCGGAATTTTCTTGCCAGGCACCTGCCGTGGCCGGCCGGATGCCGCTCGGTCGAAGATGTCGCCGCAAGAATCGAATCGTGGGAAATGCAGGCCGAGATGGCCAACGGCGCCTGCTGGGGAATTTTCGAACGCCCGCAGGGTTCCGCTTCTGCACCTGCTCTTGCGGGGGTCATTGTTCTCGGCTGGATCCAGGCGGCGCACCTTTCCGCAAGCGTGAGCTACTGGCTGGGCGAAAAGTTTACGGGAAGGGGCCTTGCAACCGAGGCCCTGCGGCAGCTTTCGCGCTATGCGTTCGCGAAACTCGGGCTCAACCGGCTCGAAATCTCTGCCTCCGTGGCCAATGCGGAAAGCCGGGCGGTCGCTACACGCGCGGGATTTGTGCAAGAGGGAATCTGCCGTGAATACGAGCGGATACACGGGCATTTCGAAGACCATGTTCGGTTCTCCCTTCTGGCGAAAGATCTTTGATTTTCGCCGAAATTCGCCGTTTTCCGCTTGCGGCCGCTTATATTCTGGTAACAAAGACGTATACTAGGGTAAACGAGAAAGTGTAAATTTTTTTGTTCTTTCGCCGTTCAATCTTCTATCTTATGGATATGGAAAATGGAGAAAAAATAAACTTGACTGAACCGGACGTGCTGCAGTACACGAATTTTCGCGTCTACCTCCGCGATTATTACGAGTACAAGAAGAAGACTCAGCCCTCGTTCAGCCTCCGATTCTTCGCCGAGAAGGCGGGGCTTTCGAGTCACGCCCACCTGAAGCTTACCATCGACGGCAAGCGCAACATCACGAAGGGGACTGTGCTCAAGCTTATCCAGGGCTTGGGCCTCGAAAAACAGCGCGCGGCTTATTTCGAAAGCCTCGTGTTCTTCAACCAGGCGCAGAACGATACAGAGAAACAGATTTACTATGCCCAGCTCATTCAGGCAAGCCCTCGTTCCAAGCTTCACAAGATGGACAAGGCGCAGTTCCGCATCTTCCGTGAATGGCACCACTCCGTCATCCTGGAAATGGTGGCCCTCAAGGGTTTCCGCCCGATTCCCGACTGGGTGAGCAAGAAGCTCCGCGGCCTGGTCTCGCCCTCGCAGGTGCAGGAATCCTTCGATTTGCTGATGGAACTGGGCCTCCTGGTCAAGACGGCTAACGGGTTCAGGCAGCGCGACCCGCTCCTCACGACCGATGACGAGGTGCAGGACATGATGGTGAAGCTCTATCACCAGCAGATGCTGCGCATTTCGGCCAACATGTTGAACGAACTTCCGAGCCAGGAACGTGATGTATCTGCACTGACGTTCAGTATCAAGCGCGAAGATTTCCCCAATTTGAAGAAACACATCCAACTAATGCGCAAAGAACTACTAGATTTCTCTGCGAAACCCGGAGAAGCGGATGACGTAATCCAGGTGAATATCCAGATGTTCCCGCTGACCAAAGGAGTGTGATGCGTTTTGGGTGGTCCATAGTAGGTCTGTTGTTGACCGTGTCTGTTTTCGTCGGATGTTCTTCCGGCGAAAAATCTGAGCCAATTGCCGGTATCGAAATCGGCAACCCGGCACTGGCATTGACAGCTGCATTCTCGGTCGACTATTCCGAGGTGGAATCCTATACACTTAAAAAGTCTGCTGCAAAGGACGAACCGATGCTGTTGGATTCGTTCTCGATGAACTTGTCCGAGGTTCGTTCGTTCTCCAGCTACTATGTTGCAGTCTCTATCGATCCGAAGGAAGGCCTGCCCGTGTGGCCCGAAGAGGATGCGCCTGACGCGACCTTGCCCGTATCGTTCACGGAAGGGTCTTTGGTGGAAGAACCTTTCAAGAACATCAACCTCGAAGACGAAGGCTACCTGAAAGAAATAGGTGTCTCTTTCAAGCCTGAAGGCGCGAATTCCTTCATCCGTGGCCGCATTCTTCTCGACGGCGAATACGTTCCCTTCGAATACGACCTCAACGGATTCCAGAAGATTGGTTTGCGCTACCACTTCTCGCAGATCGAACGCGTTTCTGACAGCGTAGCCAACCTGTCCGTGGTATTCCACGTGCGCTACTTTGTCGAAGGTGTCGATTTCAAGAAGGCGGAAGTGTCGGAAGACGGTGTCGTCCGCTTTGACAACGCGAACAACGTTTCTCTCTGGCGCCAGCTGAACAACAATTTCGTGTCGGGCTTCCGCTCGCTGCGCTACAACTACGTCGATGCGCAGGGCAACAGCGTTGAAGACTATGTCAAGGATATTTGGGAAGGCGTCGTCGGCTCCATGAGCGACAACACTATCGAGAACGGGAACTTCTCGAAGGGACTTGACCATTGGATCTTCTTTACGCAGATGCGTGGTGAGGCGACTGCATCGGTAATCGAAGATGCGAACGGCGACAAGATGCTTAAGGTGGTTGTCACCAACGGTGGTACCAGATCCTACAGTGTCCAGCTCATACAGGAAGATGTGGCGCTTGTCGCGAAAAAAAAATACAAGTGCGTGTTTACCATCTGGTCCGATGTCGAAGGACAGATCACGGCGCGCATCGGTACTTACGACGACTACGAGACTGTGGGCTTCCAGGAACATCCGATAGTGAAGACCAGCGGCCAGTCGGTCGAGATTGAGTTCTCTCCGCAGGAGAGTACGCCCTTTGCCCGATTTGAACTGAATCTCGGCAATATGGAGCGCACCTTCTACATCAAGGAAGTGAAAATTTACCGCCTTGAGAAGTAATTGAAAGTTTGGTGTATGAAAATGCCGGCAGATGATTTTCTGCCGGCACTTTTGTATTCGGGAACAGCTTGTGTTACATCTCTTCGAGTTCCTTGCCCTTCGTTTCCTTGATGAACTTAGCCACAAAGAAGATGCTGAAGATGGCGAAGAACGAATAGATGGCGTATGTCGGGCCCACACCGATACCCTGCTTGCCCGTAAGCACCGGGAAGCTCCAGGTGACGATGAAGTTTGCACCCCACTGCGCAAGGCCGCAGATGGCGATGGCCACCGTACGGATGCGGTTGTTGAACATCTCGCCGAGCATCACCCACATGACCGGGCCCCAGGACACCGCGAAGAAGGTGATGTAGAGGTTCGCGGCGATGAGCGCGATGACGCCCGCAGCTCCGGAGAGGCTACCGTCAGCTCCCGCATTCATGAAGCATATCGTGAGCGTGCTGAGTGTTACGGCCATGCCGACGCTACCGATAAGCAGGAGCGGCTTGCGCCCGATCTTGTCGATAAGCATGATGGCGGCGATGGTCATGACGAGGTTGATGGCGCTCGAGATGACGCTCGTGAGGAAGGCGTCGCTTTCGCCGAAGCCCACGCTCTGCCAGAGCATGGTGCCGTAGTAGAAGATGACGTTGATTCCCACCAGCTGCTGTAAGATGGCAAGGCCGAGGCCCGCCCACAGAATCGGTGCGATACGCTTCTTGCCGCCGACCATTTCGAACAGGTCGCTGAACTTGGAAGGTTTCTCGTTGCGGAAGGTTTCGTGGATGGCTTCGATTTCGCGATCGACCCCTTCGGAATCGATTTTGGCGAGAACGCGTTTTGCGTCATCGAGGCGGCCTTTGTGAACAAGGTAACGTGGCGATTCCGGGAGCCTCCATGCGGCAATGCCGTAGAGCGCCGCCGGGATGGCCTCGACCCAGAACATGACCTGCCAAGCCTTGAAGCCTCCGATGAACGTGTTGTTCGCCGAACCCGCGATACGCACGATGATGTAGTTCGAAAGGAGCGCGACAAAGATGCCAATCACGATGGCAAACTGCTGCATGGACCCGAGTCTCCCGCGCAAATGGGCGGGCGCCGTTTCGGCAATGTAGATGGGAGCGATGATGCTTGCGACACCGATACCCACACCGCCGATGATGCGCCACATGATAAAATCGGGAATGCCGAATGGAAGGCCCGAACCGATAGCGCTTACAAAAAATAGCACGGAAGCGGCAAGCATGCAGCGCACGCGGCCGAAGGTGTCGGCTAGGCGGCCCGCAAAGAATGCGCCTGCGGCGGCACCGATAAGCGCAAGGGAAACGGACCAGGCGAGTTCATAGTCCGTCGCGTTGAAGTGGGTTTTTAACGCCCCGTTCGCTCCGTTAATAACGGAAGAATCAAAGCCAAAGAGGAACCCGCCGACCGCCGCGGCGAGGGTAATCAGGATAATGTGGCCCATGTGCTGTTTTTTCTGGGACATGAAAACTCCTTTTTTGAGATGTCTTAAGGGTAAACTATTCGAAAGTGTGCAGAAAAGCCACTTTGAAAAGAATAAATAGCAGAAAACGATATTCCAAGTTGGAATAATGGAGCTTTTGGGGTGAAAATAAAGTTATTTTAGTGAGCAATAGCTACAAAAGAATGCTCTAGAAGTTTAAAAAATGGAGGCCACCGTGGCTAAAGTTATGCATCGTTGCTTGATATCAGAATGACATGGATGGCCGAAAATTTGAATTACGAATATAACGATGATTCAGGGGAAACAGAATGTTTCGAGAATTCTTCTGATAGTTGCTCTAAATATGGTCGCCTATACACATGGAATGTCGCTATAGATGGAGCTTGTCCTAGTGGCTGGCATTTGCCGGATACCACAGAGTGGGTAACTTTGTTTGCCGCTGTGGGAAGAAATCCCTATTCAATGCAATCAAAAGGATTTTCGGCATGGGATAAAGCAACAGATGAATACGGTTTTTCTGCTGTTCCTGCTGGTTGCCGTGGGGATGACTGCTACAGTAGCGTCGGCAGGTACGCTAACATTTGGACTGCTACTGAGTACGATTACAATCGTGCCTACTTCTGGGGCGTGTGGCCGACCTCTGCGGGTTATGCCTATTTTGCCAAGTACAACCGGTTCTCCGTCCGTTGCGTAAAGGACTAAGGTTGCCGAAAAAAAGAGGTGGTCAAGAATTTTGACCACCTTGCCAAACTGATTTTTTTAATTACAGCAGTTTCCCGGCCTTGAAGGACTCTTCAAGATAGCTTGGGTTCTGGTAATAGCAGTCTGAATTGAAATTTGAAATGAAGTCGCTAATGGGGGAGGTGAAAATCTTGATGGCGGTTTCGATTTCATCTCCGTTCTTTGCACAGTCGAGAACCATGATGCAGTACAGGTTGCCGATGTCCGTATAGGAGGGCACATCGTATTTGCAGTTCTCGACAGATTCAAAATTGCCTTGCGGAATTTTGTACTGATTCACAACCTCTTCGCTGACCTGTTCGAAACTTAAGCAATGGTTAACCTGGGCGTCTTTTAGCTGTTTGGCGAAACCATTGACACCAAGCTTATTGGCGACAACACCACGCTTGTTCTTTGTTTTGCGGGCGATAAATTCAACCAAAGAGCACACGTAGAACAAATCGTCTTTATTTGCATTCGTCATGTGCGACCTCGTATTTCAAGAACTTCAAGCATGCCAAAGCCGAAAGCGTGTGGAAACTAATTTGGTGAGTAGGGTACTTGAATTCAGCCAAAGCCCAGAACTGTTTGCGGTTGATTCGCCCTGTCAAGAAATCGTTTACAAAATTCCAAACGGTGTCGTCTGCCATGGGCCCCTCGACAACATCGTATTGATGGGTCTCTCCATTACGGCAGGCTGCTATAAAGTCGAGCCATTTGTCGGTCATTTTCTCAAATTTTAGGATTTTTAGTGAACCGGAATCCGTGAATTCATAGTGATTGACGTATGGAGTGCCTTCACCACGATTTGCCCACCGCACCGCTTGTTTGAAATCATTGGTGCAGTAGAATCCCCATGAAAAGTCCTTCGTGAACTTTGTCTTTCGAATTTCGGGCGATTCTACGATTTGTTTGCTTGCGTGGTAAATGAGCATGGCTCTAATATAACAAAATATCCCGAAGAAATCCTGCTGATTAGGATTAGGCTGTCTTTTGAGACCATTTTGGCCGCTTTGACGGTGGCTCGCGTTGCCGTTGCCATTCCCATTTTCTATCTTTGTTCCCGAAAATTTAGTACCCGTGGCAGAGTGCCGCGGGGTTTGAGGTAACCCATGTTTCGTGAAGTAAAGAAAGAAGAAACCTTCCCGCAGATTGAAGAGCGTGTGCTTGCCCTGTGGGATAAGGATGAATCGTTCAAGAAGTCGCTGGACTCCCGTCCGGAAACCGAACCGTACACTTTCTACGATGGCCCTCCGTTTGCAACGGGCCTTCCGCACTACGGTCACTTGCTTGCCGGTACCATCAAGGACATCGTTCCGCGTTACTGGACCATGAAGGGCAAGAGGGTTCCGCGCGGTTTCGGTTGGGACTGCCACGGCCTTCCGATTGAATCTCTCGTTCAGAACGAACTCGGTCTCGCGGGCGTTGCCGAAATCCAGAAGCTCGGTGTCGATAAGTTCAACGAAACTTGCCGCGGCAAGGTGCTCAAGTACACCAGCGAATGGAAGAAGACCGTTCGCCGCATGGGCCGCTGGGTCGACTTCGACAAGGGCTACAAGACCATGGACAAGAACTTCATGGAATCTGTGTGGTGGGTGTTCAAGCAGTGCTTTGACAAGGGCCTCATCTACCAGGGCTACCGCATCCAGCCGTACAGCCCGGCTCTCGCGACCCCGCTTTCGAACTTCGAAACCAACCAGGGCTATAAGGACCGTCAGGACCCGTCTCTGACGCTCATCTTCCCGATCAACTCGAGCGAGCCCAAGTTCAAGGACACGAGCATCCTCGTGTGGACGACGACCCCGTGGACGCTTTACTCCAACTTCTGCATCGTTGTGGGCCCGGACATGGACTACAACCTGGTGGAACAGGACGGCAAGAAGTACTGGATTGCCGCAAGCCGTACCGCCGCCTACTTCAAGAACCCGAACATCGTGGATACCTGCAAGGGTTCCGAACTCGTGGGCAAGGACTACGAGCCGCTCTCCCGCATTTCCGATGCGTTCGTGACGCCGGACCAGCTGTCCCGCCACTACAAGATTTACCCCGCCGACTACGTGAGTACCGAAGACGGTACTGGCGCCGTGCATACCGCTCCCTCCTTCGGTGAAGAAGACTTCCAGAAGGGCGCAGAACTCGACCTCGGCCTTTTCGACCCGCTGGATACCGAAGGCAAGTTCACCGACAAGGTCCCGATGTGGAAGGGCCTCGGTGCGAAGGAAGCCGACAAGGAAATTATCCGCTACTTCAAGGAACAGGGCCGCGTGTTCAAGCAGGACGTGATTGTCCACAGCTACCCGCACTGCTGGCGTACCGGCGTTCCTCTGATTTACCGCGCCCTCAAGACTTGGTTCCTGAAGATTGACGCCCCTGTCACGAGCAAGGACGGCGTGACCAAGAC
>NZ_DFLC01000008.1:0-14899 GCF_002374005.1 Fibrobacter sp. UBA3629
TTAGCCTTTGCGGTCTTCTGTGAGCAAAAAGCGACCGGTATTAACCGGTCGCGATTGCGAGAGCAAAGGCAAGGCGTATTTTACTACTTGTTTTTAGCCTTTGCGGTCTTTTTGGCCGGAGCCTTCTTGGCGGAAGCCTTGCAAGCGGACTTGCAGAACTTCACGTAGGCAGCGAGGGTGTCGCAGAACACTTCGTCCGGGGTGTTGTCGCCGTTGATGCGGCTGATGATGGACTTGCTGTACTTGCCGAGCACCTTGGCGGTGGATTCCTTGTACACCTTGAGGCGGTTCTTGATGACGGCTTCGTCGGCGTCGTCCTTGCGGCCTTCGATCTTGGCGCGGTTCAGGAGGCGAGCCACGATGGTCTTCTCGTCCTTGATGTCGAGCACGAAGATGTGCTTCACGTCGACGACAGATTCGATGAGCTTGACCTGGGCAACCGTGCGGGGAATACCGTCGAGGAGGAGGGTATCCTTATCCGGGTTCACCTTGTTCGTGTTGATGAGGCCTTCGATGAAGCGGCCGAAAATTTCGACAGTGGCTTCGTCCGGAACGAGCAGGCCCTTGCTGGAGTAAGAAGCGAGGAGCTTGCCGGATTCGCTGGAAGGAGCAATGCCACGGAAGATGTCGCCCGTGGAAATGTGCTTGAGGGAAGTGGTAGCAGCGAGCTTCGCGCCGACGGTACCCTTGCCGGAACCCGGTGCGCCGAAGATAAGAACTGCAGGAATTTTAGCCATTGTTAACCTCTTGGGTTTGATTGTTGAAATTTTTCGCGGACAAAGATAGCATTTTTACGACTGGATTTTCTCGCACTTGAAACTGAGCTTGCCGTTTTCGACGCCGATGCTTATCGTGGAGAAGTCCGTGAGGGTACCGAGCAGGAGCCCTTCGGCAATCGCGTCTTCCACGAGGTTCTGGATGGAACGGCGGATGGGTCGCGCGCCCAGGGTGGAATCGTAATTGTTGTTCACGATAAATTCCTTCGCCTCCTGGCTGATTTCCAGCAGGATTCCGCGATCGGAGATGTTCTTCTGGAGGAACCCCATCTGGATGTCCACGACGGAAACGAGGTCCTTCTTGCTGAGGGCTCGGAACACAATCTGCTCGTCGATGCGGTTCAGGAATTCCGGCGAGAACACGCGCTTGACCTCTTCGCGGATGGCGTTTTCCATGCGCTCGTAGTCGTCGGTCTCCCCTTCCTTGGTGAACCCCATGCCGCCGCTGTGGCGCACTTCGCGCGCACCCGCGTTACTCGTCATGATGATGATGGTGTTCTTGAAGTTGATCTTGCGGCCGTAACTGTCGGTAAGGATTCCGTCGTCAAGAATCTGGAGCAGGATATTGTAGATGTCCGGATGCGCCTTCTCGATTTCGTCGAGGAGCACCACGGAATAAGGCTTCTTGCGCACCTTCTCGGTAAGCTGTCCGCCGCCTTCCTCGAAGCCCACGTATCCCGGAGGAGCACCGATAAGGCGCGAGACGCTGTGCTTTTCCATGTATTCGCTCATGTCGATGCGGATCATGGATTCCTCGCTCCCGAACAGCGAGAGGCTCAGCACCTTCGCAAGTTCCGTTTTGCCCACGCCGGTAGGCCCGAGGAAGAGGAAACTGCCCATCGGGCGCTTGCTGCTGCGGATGCCCGCTCGCGTACGGCGGATGGACTTGACAATCGCATCGACTGCGGCGTCCTGCCCGATAATGCGCTGCTTGATTTCTTCGCCGAGGTGCAGGAGTTTCTGCGTCTCTTCACCGCCGAGGCGGCTCACGGGAATGCCCGTCATCTTGCTGATGCAGTCGCGGATGTCACTCTCGTCCACGACAGGTGTCTCCTGCCCTTCTTCCTGCAACTGCTTCTTGCGTTCCGCGATGGAACTCTGGAGTTCCTCCTCGCGGGCACGGCACTTGGCCGCATTCTCGTAATCCTGGTTCGCGACCGCCTCTTCCTTCTTCGAAAGGACTTCGGCAAGTTCAGATTCCATGTCGAGCAGGTCCTGCGGGACCTTGATGGAATTGAGCTTCACGCGCGCACCCGTCTCGTCGAGCACATCGATTGCCTTGTCGGGCAAGAACCGCTCGCTGATGTAGCGTTCGGCAAGCGTCACCGCGGCACGGATGGCCTCGGGCGTGTAGTGCACCTTGTGGTGCTGCTCGTACTTCGGGCGCAGACCCTCAAGAATCTGGATGGAATCTTCCGAGTTGGGCGGGTTCACGAGAATCGTCTGGAAGCGGCGTTCGAGTGCAGCATCCTTCTCGATGTACTTGCGGTATTCGTCAATCGTCGTCGCACCGATGCACTGCAGTTCGCCACGCGCAAGGGCCGGCTTGAAAATGTTGCTCGCATCGAGGCTGCCTTCCGCACCGCCTGCACCCACGATGGTGTGGAGTTCGTCGATGAAGAGAATCACGGAGTTGCTCACGCGCTGGAGTTCCATGATGAGGCCCTTCATGCGTTCCTCGAACTGCCCGCGGTACTTGGTTCCCGCAACCATCGCCGCCACGTCGAGCGTCACGACGCGCTTGTTCACGAGCAGGTCGGGAATCTTCTTCTGCACAATCTTCTGTGCAAGGCCTTCGATAATCGCGGTCTTGCCCACGCCCGGTTCGCCGATGAGCGCCGGGTTGTTCTTCTTGCGGCGGCAGAGAATCTGGATGAGGCGTTCGATTTCGGATTCGCGCCCGATAATCGGGTCGAGCTTGCCCGCACGCGCCATCGCGGTGAGGTCGCGGCCAAAATGGTCGAGAATCGGGGTCTTGGACTTGGAACCGCCGCGCATCTCGCGCCCGCCCTGCTGCTGGCGCGGTCCCTCTTCGGGGATATCCTGCGGGGCGTTGCCGTCGCCGCTATGCTTGAGCTGGTCGAGCGTCTGCTGGAAATTTTCGTACGTTATGTTGTATGTGGAAAGGATTCCAACCGCAGGGGAATCTACCTGCTGGAGAATCGCGAGCATCAGGTGTTCGGGGCCGATATACTGGTCGCCTTCTTCCTTCGCGATTTTTGCAGCATTGAAAAGCACCGCCTTCGCGCGGACCGTAAACTGCAACAGGCCGTCGCGCGGGTTGCCGCCGATGGTCATTAGCCCGCCGTTCGAGGAGAGCGAGCGCTGGATATCCTCGCTCAGGTCCACGAGGTTTATCCGGAGCGCCTTGAGGGTCTCGACCGCAAAGCCCGAATCCTCACGCACGAGGCCCAGGAGCAGGTGCTCGGTCGAAACGCAGTCGCTCCCGAGGTTGCGCGCCGCCATGCGGGCGGCCTGGAGCACGGCCTTCGCCTTCGCAGAGAAAATTCCGTTATTGTCAGCCATACCAAATCTCCTATCCGATATCCTGAATCAATCCGTTATGCATCACCACACGGCGCTTCGCAAAACTCGCCAACTTCTCGTCATGCGTCACAATCAAGAAGGCCTGCTTGAACGTCTCGTTGAGTTCGCCAAAGAGTTCGTTCAGCTTCGCGGAGTTCGCCTCGTCCAAGTTGCCGCTCGGTTCGTCGGCCAGCACCAGGTCCGGGTGATTCATGAGCGCACGCGCAATCGCAATACGCTGGCGCTCGCCGCCACTGAGTTCGCGTGGCAAGTGCCTGAGGCGGTCCTTGAGCCCCACCGTTTCCAACAGCATCTCGCCACGTTCGCGACATTCCTTCTCGGACTGGCCCACAATGCGGCCCGGAACGCACACGTTCTCGATGGCGGTAAACTCGCTGAGCAAGTGATGGAACTGGAACACGAACCCCACCTTGAAGCGGTGGTACGCGTCGCGCTCGTCGCTGTTGAACTTGCTGAGCGGCTTGCCCTTGAAAAGAATTTCGCCGGAGGTCGGCGTGTCGAGCATGCCCACAAGGTTCAGGAACGTAGACTTGCCCGAACCGGAGGAACCCGTGAGCGCCACGAGTTCGCCCTCTTTCATCGAGAAGTTCACGCCCTTCAAGATTTCGAGCTGTTCGCCCGTCTCGGAGAACACGCGACGGAGGTCGACTGTCCGCAATAAACTACTCATGCCTAATCGCTCCTACGGGGTCAAGCCTGCTCGCCTTCCATGCCGGGAGCAAGGTCGCAAGCACACAAAGCGCAATGCCAATCACGAAAATAAGGACCACGTCAATCAGGTGCACAGAAATCGGGAAGTACGGAATCACGTAGACATCGCCCGGGAGCGTGATGAAGTGGTAGGCCTCCTGCAACTTGCAGAGCACAAGCCCGATGGTACCACCCACGATGGTGCCGCCCACGCCAATGAAGCTGCCCATGAGCATGAACACGCGCATGATGCCCGCCTTGCTGAAGCCCATGCTGCGGAGGATGCCGATTTCCTTCGTCTTGTCGATGACGACCATGATAAGGGAACTGATGATGTTGAACGCCGCCACGAGGATGATGAGGCAGATGACCGCCGCCACGATGAACTTCTCGTAGTTCATCCACTTGAGGAGCGTGATGTTCTTCGCCTTCCAGTCCATCGAGTAGTACGGGTAGGTAAGCCACTGGCTCATGTCGTAGGCCGCCTCGCCCGCCTTCCAGTGGTCCTTGATGCGGAACTGGATACCCATCACGGCGTCACCCATGCCGAGCAGTTTCTGCATTTCCTTGAGCCCGATGTAGGCCAGGTTGCCGTCGTACTCGTAAGTGCCCGTCTCGAAGATGCCGCTCACCACGCACATCATCATCTTGGGGCCCGAGCCGAGCGCCTCATCCGGGCTCTGAAACAGTTGCAGCACGAGCTTGTCGCCCACCACCACGCGCAGGCGGTTCGCAAGCCCCGAACCGAGGATGATTCCCGGGCGCATCTTGCCCGTGAGGTCTTCCAGGCTATCGACGGAATACTCGCCCCACTTGATGTACTTGTAGATGTCGGTCACGCCCTTCGCGCTTTCGGCATCGATGCCGTAAATCACTATGCCGTCGTTCACCTTCTTGGAGCTGATGCCCACCTTGTAGATGATGAACGGCGACGAGGCCACGATGTTCGAATCGCGGTTCTTCGCCTCGCGGGTAAGACTGTCGTAACTCGCGATAGGCTCGCCGTTGTACGACATGATTTCGAGGTGGGCGTCCTTCCCTATCATCTGGGCGGTGACCTCTTCCTCGAAGCCGTTGACCGCAGCAAGCGCCACCACCAGCGCGAATACGCCGATACTCACTCCGAGCATACTGAAAATGCCGATAAGCGAAACGAAGAGACTCTTACGCTGAGCCCCCAGGTAACGCCAGGCGATGAGCCATTCCAGTTTATTCATGAATTAGCAGTTTTCCGGTTTCATTAAGGGGAAGAGTTGCACGTCGCGGATGGTCTGCTGGTTCGTGAGCAACATGACCATGCGGTCAATACCGAAGCCCACGCCGCCCGTAGGAGGCAGGCCACTTTCGATAGCGTGCATGAAGTTTTCGTCCATCGGGTGCGTTTCGCCTTCGCCACCGCGGCCGCGGCGCACCTGGTCTTCCAGGAGCTCACGCTGACGGATGGGGTCGTTAAGTTCGGTATAGGCGTTGCCCAGTTCCCATCCGTTAGCGTACGGCTCGAACTGTTCGATGAGCCCTTCGATGGTGCGGTGCTTCTTGCAGAGCGGGGTGCTCTCGGTCGGCATGTCCTTGATGATGGTCGGCTGGATGAGCTTGTCTTCCACGGTGAGCTCGAACAGTTCGAGAATCCCGCGGCCGCGGCTGAATTCGCCGTCCAGGTGGCCTCCCAGCTCTTCCATCTTGTTCTTGATGTCGTCGTCGCTCATTTCGTTGACCTTAAGGCCACCGAACTTCTCGATAGCTTCGATCATGCTGTAGCGGGGCCACGGGGCCTTGAAGTCGATAACCTTCCCCTGGTAATTAATCTTGGTGGTGCCGTTCGCCGCAATGCAGGCGCGTTCGTAGATGTTCTCGAAGTGCACCATCATGTCGTTGTAGTCGGCGTAGGCTTCGTAGAACTCGAGGCCGGTGAATTCCGGGCTATGGGTGCGGTCCATGCCTTCGTTACGGAAGTTCTTGGAGAATTCGAAAACCTTTTCCATACCGCCCACAATGCAGCGCTTCAGGTAAAGTTCCGGGGCCACGCGCAGGTAGAGCGTCATGTCGCAGGCGTTGTGGTGCGTGGTGAACGGACGGGCGTTTGCACCGCCGTAAATCGGCTGGAGCGTCGGAGTTTCGACTTCGATGAATCCCTTTTCGATGAGGTATTCGCGGATAGCCTGCAGAATCTTGAAACGCTTGATGAAGACTTCCTTCACGTCGTCGTTCAAGGCCATGTCGATGTAACGCTGACGGTAGCGGGTATCCACGTCGGCAAATTCGTTGAATACGACCTTGTTGCCGTTCTCGTCCACCTTTTCCTTAGCGACCGGAAGCGGGCGCACAGCCTTACTGAGCATGGTCACCTTCTTCACGTGCACGGAGTATTCGCCCGTCTGCGTTTCGAACATGAAACCGTTTACGCCGATAAAGTCACCGAGGTCGGTCATCTTGACGACTTCGTAGTTCTCCTCGCCCACCTCGTCGCGGGCGCACACCACCTGGAGGCGGCCATAGCGGTCCTTCAGGTGCATAAAGCACATCTTTCCCTTGCGGTTGAAGCGGACCACGCGGCCAGCGAAGGCGACTTCCTCGCCCGATTTCATCAAGGCTTCCTTGTTTTCCTTGAGCATCTTGGAATCGTGCGTGCGGTTGAACTTGTGCGGATAGGCCTCGATGCCCATTTCCTTGAACTTCGCAAGCTTCGCCAAACGAGCCTGCACCTGGTCATTCATGTCTTGCATTGCCATAATCGGTATCCTGTGATACAATCACGTGAAATTTTGAACGTGGTAAAGATAGAAATTTACGGTTTCTTTCATATAATACATGATCAAAACACGAATTGTTTCGCCTTTGTAAAAATCTTTTTCAGCACCATTTTGGCTCATTTTGGGGGTCTAATCCGTTTTAAGGATAGAGGCACTGCAATTCCGCAGTGTCGCCTACCCCCGTCGGCACGTGTTTTCCGATGCTTTAAAAATTATAGATTCTTTTCAAACAGGGAGCAAGAGGATTAGTCCTTGACGCAACGGACAGGAAAAGCATTCCTCTTGGATAAAGATTCCTGAGTAATGGTAGCGTCTTCAGACAGACTCATCGCGAAAGCATCGCCAAAGCTTTGTTCTGTAGAACTCCAAAAATAAGCCAACTTGGAATAGGCGCACTCCAAAATTTCTATCTTTACCCCCAAAATTATGTGGCGGCAGGCCCGCAAAAAAGGAAAATTTTTTATGGCTGGCTCTACTTACGAAGTTGAAGACAAGAATCTTATAGAACAAATTAAATCCGACGCACATAGCGCCGCCTTACAACTCATCGAAAAAGCGCACCTGACAAGCGGCCAAATCGTCGTTGTCGGCTGCAGCACGAGTTCAACACTCGGAAACAACATCGGGAGCCATTCCGTACCAGAAGTCGGCAAGGCTATTTTCGAAGGCCTACAATCCGCATTCAAGCCAAGCGGCATCTTTATCGCGGCTCAATGTTGCGAACATCTGAACCGCGCGATTATCATAGAGCACGCCGCAGTCCCGAATGCAGAAATCGTGAACGTAGTTCCGCAACCCAAGGCGGGAGGCTCATTCGCCACCGCCTGCTACGCAGCGTTTGAGCATCCGGTTGCAATCGAGCACATCAAGGCAGATGCCGGACTCGACATCGGCGGAACACTCATCGGGATGCACCTCAAGGAAGTCGCCGTCCCCCTACAGCTTACGCAAAGCCACATCGGCAAAGCAATCCTGCTTGCCGCCCGCACACGTCCGAAATTCATCGGCGGGGATCGCGCGCACTACGACGAAAGCCTCAAGGACGGCTATCCGAAATTCTAGAGTTCCTTGTGACGGTGCATGGCACGGATATTCTTCGGCAACACTTCCTTGTGCCACTTGATCCACTCGTCATAATAGATATATTGCCGTTCGCGCTGGCGAAAGACTCGGCCATGAACCGTGCGGCGTCCGTTTTTGACTTCCACAGGAATCACCACATGCAGGCACTCATGATAAACGACGCCCGCGACAGCGTATAGCGGACAATTTGCGGCATCGTAGCCACGGCTGATGCTTATCAGGTGGAAATTTTCGCCCGTTATCGGATCTTTGCGTACGGAATGGAAGCTCAAGCCCCCCACACGATTACTCCAGGTAATACGGCAAGTCAGCTGTTCATCGAAATACGTATGGTTGATGGCGGCGAGCACATCATCGAGATTGAAGTAGCGGCCGCGCGGCTTGATTGGCGGAAGACGGCATGTGTTTTCGAGCGGGGAATCGCCCCGGTCCACCAGCACCTGATCGACAACTTCCCAAAAACGGGCAACAAGGTCCTTGATAATGGCCTTGTTCTTCTGCGTCTTGCGGCGGACTGCATGTTCCGCCCACTCGGCAGCAAGTTCGCGAGCAGCGGCAAATTCCGGCGCACGCATATATTCCGGGAGCAAGACTTCCGGATGCCCGAAAAGAAAGCCGGCCTTGCAGCGGATGCTCCTTTTCATGCGGCTGTTATACTTGAAATGGACAAGGCCGTTCGCAGAACACTTTCCCGAAGGGCGCGGAGCAAGGGATTCCCCCTGGACATCGGCCTTCGGGGCCATGTTCAGTTGCGCGAAAAAATCCAACTGTCCTTCCGTTTCGTTCAACCTAAAATTCCTTCGTATGCATTTAGCGAAAGCAACCCGCCGAAAAAGCTTTCGGGAAGGTCGAGCGCCGCATAGTGTTCAGAAATTCCGAGCAGGGCCTCCTCGATATTGTCCGGCAAGTACACAATATAGCTTTCGTTCAGCTCGGTCTGGAGGGTTTCCGGCTTGCAATAGCAGGGATCCGTCTGGCTAAAGTACATCCGGCACGAGACGGGGCGGAAGGCGTATTCTCCGCAGTCCCCCTTTGCATCGGAAAAGGGACAGGGCGTCCACATCGAAAAATAATCGTGAAGCGCCATGTCCTCGGCTGCATCCTCGGAATCGACCTCGCCCAGCCTTTTTACAAACAAATTATTAAAATTCTCCGAGCGGCCCAGACACGCCTCCATGATGGTGATGAGGTCGCCGCGCTTGCGGATTTCCTGATACAGGTAAATGAGTTCGAACGGTTCCACCGACATGGGATAATGGTGGCAACAGTTTCCGCAGGCGGGCCTGCACTGGATAGGCTTTTCCTGCTGCGGCAACACGGCCTTGAGATACTGGTCGTAGGCAGCGTGGTAGGCCTTCGTGAATTCAACTATCCGGGGGAGCTCCTCGCGCAGGTTGTCGGGACCGACAGCCTGCGGGCGCCCGAGCCGTGCGGCGAGGGCGTCCAGGCGATCCCTTTCCGCCCCGAGGAGCGAACCCATTTTCGCCTCGGCAATGCGGTATGCCCTCGTGGGGAAATAGTCTCTACAAAGTTCCATCGAGCACAAATATATCATTAACACATGAAATTTGTCCTTTTTTTCGAAAAAAAAGAAAGATTTGACATATAAATGAGTCGATTCTTCCTCATGCCCGAGCCAAAATCTTCCAAAGAAATTTATTTTTTGCTTATCGAATTCATTCAAAAAATTTGTTTTTTGGAAGTTGGATTTATGAAACGATTTAAAAGATTCTGGTTGTGTGCGACTGCGGCCCTAGCCATAGGGATTGCCGGTTGCAACCTGTTCAACCCCACGGAAAATGCCGACATCGCCGACGACGATGTCGATGCCCTCACCTACGAGGCCTACATCCATTTCCGCAATGCAGAATACACCATCGCAAGGGAATACTTCGAAAAGGTGCTCAAGGCGGATTCCACCGTCTCCGAGGCGTGGTACGGCCTTGCCAAGTGCGTGCTGAACCAGCAGGGGCTGAACGTCTTCGAAATGCTCAAGTACGCCAACTCTAAGGATGGCCAGAGCGCATTCCTGGAAATGGACGATTCGACCGCAAACCACTACAAAACCGCAATTACCGCAGTCCTGGAAGTCCTCGACCCGTTCATTGAAAGGGATTCCACCGGAAGAACCGACGGAAAGGTGACCTTCAAGACCATCTCGGCAAGCTACACGGTACTCCACCTGACCAAGGCCGCCATCATGGTCCGCAACAACATCAACGACATAACAGGCCTGTTCAGTTTCTCGGACGGAGCCATGGACATCGACTGGAGTTCCCTGAAGGGTATGGGCGAATCCTCCGTCGAAATGTTCGAATCCATGGGCGACATCGGACATGCCATCAAGGCGGACCCGAGTATCGCGACCGAAGTCCTCAAGAGCTATGTTCCTGAAGCGGCCCTGCTCAGCGACTCCGGTCTCACGGTTGCGACCGAAGCCATGGCGACCTACATGATTACCGCGAGCGAAGCGGTCACAAGCAACGAGGACGCCATCATCGCCTACACAAGCATCGGTGACATGATGGACGGAGACGGAGACGGCTGCATCGACGAAGAAATCGCCGACAACTTCGACAACGACGGCGACGGCCTCGTCGACGAAGACATGCGCCAAAACCAGGCGATGGTTCCCGAAACGAACTTCCTGCAGCACCGCTTCGGCCAGATAGCATCGGTCAAGACCGCTGAAGGCTACGAAACGGTCGACATCGACATGAACGGAAAGGCCGCCGATGAAGGGGAATTTACCTTCGTCATCGAAGGTTCCAACGACCGCGACGCCCAGAACAACCACCTGTTCAAGGCATTCGCTGCGAACTTCGGTTTCGCCGAATCGGGCAATACGCTCGCAGAGAACATGAATCTTGCAAAGAAGGATAGGGACGTAAACAACATCAAATACGACCTCGCCTGGCGCAAGGCCAACATCGGCGGATGCTGGGCCAACTACGACGAAGAAATGTTCCTCAAATGGTTTGAAGGGAGGGACTAAGCGATGAAAAGAATTTTAGCGACACTCTTATGCCTCGGACTGGGGGCGGCAGTCTTTGCCGCCAAAGCCCCGACTCACCACTCGATGCGCGGCGAATCCATGGGTAACGCACATGTGGCCGTAGTCGATGACAAGGAAGCCATCTACTACAACTACGCAGGCCTTTCCCAGATTAACCGACTGGGCAACTACGACAAGCGCCCGGAACAAGGCTACTACCCGCGCAACTTCATCGGCGATGCTCGACTGAACTTGGGCGGCGCGGGTCCGTTCGAAACATACTTCTCCACCTACAACGTGGCGAAGGACCTGCAAGCCCTCTACCAGAACGTGGCCGATGCGGCCGAGGCTCTCGGCATAAACCAGAACCAGCTTCTGATGGATACGCTTTCCTCGCACCCGGAACTCATCCATAAAATCAATTCCTACGACCACAAGTACCTCACCATGAAAATCAAGATGGATGCGGAACTCGCCATCCACGGATTCGGCGGTGCGGTCTGGGTGGACGGAAGCGTCGCCCCCTACCTCGACGGAGGCCTCATCCTTCCCTTCCTCGGCGTCGACACATTCTACGTCGACGGCGTGGTGCAGGGCGGTGTCGCCTACGGATTCACCGACAACCTCTCCGTGGGTATCGGTGCAAAGGCGGCGAAGCGCCACAAAGTGGAAGTCATCACCATCGACATCTTGAACTACGCCTCCATACAGGATACTCTCGAAGACCGCTACGACGACGCGACCCACAGCATCTTCGACTTCGAGTCCATCTCGTTCGGTCTTGACTTCGGCGTGCTCTACCAGCTGACCCGTGAATTCCGCGTGGGCGCATCACTCCGCGACGTGTACTTCAAGGAACTCGCCGGCGACAAGATTACCCCGAACCTGAGCGTGGGCTTCAACTATTCCCCGAGATTCTTTAACAAGAACACCGGCTACGCACGCAAGTTCAACTTTGCCTGCGACTATGCAGACGCATTCAATTCGGAAAAGAACTACAAGCCCCTCTCCCACCTGAATTTCGGTCTCGAAGTGGAACAGACACTGCTTGCCTGGCCCGGCTACAACAACGAGCTTCGAGCCCTGAGCCTCCGCCTCGCCGGCGGATTCAAGGGCGGTTACCCCTCCGCAGGCGTAAGCCTCGAAGTGCTCCGCGTCGTAACGCTCGAATTCGCGACCTGGGCCGAAGAACTCGGCTACTACACCGGTCAGGACGAAGAACGTATCTACATGGGACAGATTAGCCTCGGCTTCTAGCCTTTTCTAATTGTTCCAGCCTTAACTGACTAGCTTAAGATAATCCCCCGGTTTATGCCGGGGGTTTTTCGTATCAAATGACTTTGCCGGAAGTACCTGCGTGCTGAGCGGGCAATAACAACCAGGGGTTACTTTCTGGGAACTAACTGCGGCCAGTAGTTTTCAGGCTTTTGATTCAAGTAAGTGAGGCGCGTCCAGGTATCGTCGCGGAAGCAGCCGCCCACCATGAGTTCGTCAAGCTTGCCCGTAAAGCCGCCCACCTCGAAGTAGGCACGGACGCCGACAGAATCGATCCTGTCAGAAGGTTCCAGCGAAAACGTAACCTTCGAATCGTCCCAATCGGATTGTTCCGGCGAGGCCGAAACCTTAGCGTCGTTCAGGTAGAACACCGTCTGTTCAAACGCACGCCTGCTGAATGCCACGTAAGTCCATTCGCCCGCCTTAATCCCGTCCGCGCCCGAAGCCCAGGAGACCTTGTAGCTTGCAGTATCGAGCGCATCGGACGAATCGGCAATATGGTAGACTTCCACGACAAAGCCCTTTTCGGGAACATAGAGCAAAGCGTATTCCTTCGCCTTCTCGAAGATGGTCTGTTCCTTGTCGAGCGCATCGAGTTCCACCCATGTCGAGAAGCAGAAGTAACCTTTCATATCGAAGACGAGGTTTACCTTGCGCGAAGTATCCGCGATGGCAGAATTCTCGGCAACAATAGCGTCGCCGTCATCAAGTTTTGCGCCCTTGCCCACAACACCGTCGGCAGCCACGGCCCCTGTCGGCAGACCTTCGAAGTAGCCCCTTTCCGCTCCATCGCCTACAGGCTCAAGGCCGCTATCGAAATGCCACACCAGAGAATAGCTGCGGTTCGTGGGGAACACATCCTTCGCGTATGCAGGGTTCATGGTGTTGTCAAAATGGAGTTCCAGAGAATCTGAAACATTTAGTGAATCAACACTCACCCAGAACACGGCCTCCTTGGCAGAAGCGTCAAAGTAGGTCTGCGTAATGGGGAGTTTCTTGCTGCGGTTTCCGTCCTTTGAAATGCGCACGGCCTCCCAACGACCGTTCACCATTTCAACGGAATCGAAAGCAATTTCTTTTTCCGTCAAGCGAATGGCTAGCGGGAAATCGCTCACGACGGAGCCAAGCGTATCGATTCCTTCGGGGAGCGCGAGCGGAGCCTTGAAGGTGTAAGTCATCGAATCGCCCCAAACCGTCGTTTTGTTTGGTTGTACCGCAATACCTTCAAAACCTACCGGGAACAAATTGTCCATGTAAATGAGAAGATCGAACGTGTCTGCCGGGAGGCTATCGACCACGATTTTCCCGTTCTGCACGGAGACACTTCTGCGAATAGTCGTCCCAATGACAATCGCCTCGCCGCTTTGGTTTTCGCGGAAAGCGCCCGATACGAGAAGTTTGACCGTACCCGGACCTTGCAAAGTGTCATTTACAGCAAGGGACTCGTCCTCTTCGGCATTCAGGTTCTGCAGCAGGAGCATCTGGCCAGATTCCTGGTGGAAAGCCTCGAGAGAAAAATTACCCGACGGAATGGAGTCAAATTCATAGTTTCCGTTTTCATCCGTTTCGGTTTCGAACGCGGAAAGCAGGACCTGTTCGGCCTCGCTTGCGGCAATGATGTTGTAGTTGCCCGGCACGCACTGAACACGCGCATGTGCGGCCGGCTTGCCGCCGTCCAACATCAAGATTCCCGCGAGTTCCGGAGAACCCGTTTCGGCGCTATTGCCTGCCGACTGACTATTGGAGGAACAACCCCAAAAGGCCGCCAAAGAGGCGACCGCAACAGTCAATATGGTTCCACGGAACTTCATCGATACCAATATAATTAAGTTTTTTTCAAAAAGAAATATTTATTGCAAATACCTGCATTTTATGGAGCCTGCCGTGGTGTATTCCACCACGATGACCCGCGCAGCGGGCATCTTCGCAGGCTTCTTATAGCCTGCGAACAGCGGGCGCCCCTGCATGTCGAAGATGCGGTAGAAGGCGGTCTCGGCCTCTGTCGCCCAGTTCATACGTTGCGCAATCAGGGTCGTTCCACTGCTCGATTCCACGACTTCGCCCGAAGAGGATTCCGGTTCAACACTCGAAGACGATTCGGGAGCGTTCGGGTCCGTCACCACGATGCGGCCACTCTTAATAAATGTGGAATCATTGTTGGTGGCCGTGACGGTGAAGGCGAACTCACCCGCTTCTGTAGGTGTCCCGCTGATGGATATCTTGCGGTTTGTTTTATCGATGCTGGTCGTAACGCCCGTCGGGAAGCCCTCAGGCACGACCGTTTCGGCGCCGCTCCAAGTGTAGCAGAAATCTACAATTGGTTCGCCTAGATTGATGCTCTGGCTGCTGGACCCCGCACCGCACTTTACGACTTCAGGGTAGGCAGTCCCTTCGACGGAGAAGGTCACGAACGAAGACATCTGCGAAAGGCCAGAATTGTCCGTCACGACTGCAACTGCGGAATACATGCCCGGTTCAAGCCCGCTTGCATTCACCTGGTAGGGAGCGCTTGTCGCAGAGCCGACCAAAGTATTGCCCACATAGAAGGCGACGCTCTTTACGGAACCGTCGCTATCCTTCGCGTCGGCCTTCAAGGTCACCGTCGCACCCACTTCGAACTTCGCACCCGACGCAGGGGCGGTCATCGAGACCGTCGCCGCCTTGTTGCTCAGTCCGAAAGCCTGGTTGTATTCGGGCATCTTGCCGTAGCGGCCACCCACGCCCACAAGTTTCGGGAGGTCGGTAGGAAGGCTTGAATTGCTGCGTAGTTCGTAAGAATAAGA
>NZ_DFLC01000008.1:15018-15281 GCF_002374005.1 Fibrobacter sp. UBA3629
CTCTTTGCTCCGGTGACCGTCGTATTCTTGAACTTGATCAAGGAATAGGCATCCTTTCCGGCCACCTGAATTTGCGGATTTTTCACATAGTTGTTTTCGTAAAGGACTTGCGTCTTCTTGTCGCTTTTCCCGGAGGCATCAATCACATGCCAGTGGTTGTAATCCACATAGGAATTGTAGATGTGGACCATCGAGGCGTAGGAACCATCCGCCTCGCTCGTCACCTTGGGAACGCGTCCGAAAGAATTGTGCCAATAGACATT
>NZ_DFLC01000030.1:0-14973 GCF_002374005.1 Fibrobacter sp. UBA3629
AGCGCATGCGTATAGACATCGCCAAAACCGTTGGAAGGCAGCACCAGCTGGGTCTTCTTGAACACGGACGCATAATAGTCCAGCATATCCTTCAGCACCGAGTCGGCGGGCATCACGCTCCCCAACATGTGCGAGGTGTGCCATTCGCCCCATTCGCCAAAAGTGCGGACATCGATGTATTCGATACGCGGGTCGCCGTCGTATTTTTCGGCCAGGGCCTTCGCAAACTCCTTCGCCGCCCAGATATAGATGGAATCGTCCCAGACGGGAGCGTACGCATGGTATTCCGTCCCACGCAAGTCAATCTGGATTTTCTTCGCGCCCATCTCGTAGACAAAGGGCGGAGTCCAGTCGTAATCCTCTTGGGGCGGGAAGTCACTCTTGATAAACGAAGGGGTGTACGGCAGCACGCGCAGGGCGTAAGTCATGTTGTGCTCAGCAAGTGCGTTCAGCAGTTTTTCCAGTTCCGTCCAGTCGTAAACGCCCTTAGCCGGGTTCAACTTGTTCCACTGCTGGTAACCGGAGCCGTATGAGACAAGGTCCCACGCCCGGTTGTTCAAGGAACCGTAAGGACCGTATTCGAATTCCGGAACAAACGTCCACGCGCCACCCGTCGGAACCGTAAAGCCCTTGTGCGGGTTAGAAAGCGGCCCATCGAAACGCTTGAGCGTGTAAGTGATTTTGGTGGTGTCTGCAGAAGGAACCGAGGATGTGCCTTTCTCGTCATTGCGAGAACTCGAAGAGTTCGTGGCAATCCATGACGAACTACTTGAAAAAATGTCTGCCGACGAACTCGGCTCTTCAACAACGCTGCTTTCTGTATTCTCGGGTCCGGAGCCGCTCGAATCATCGCCACAGGCGACAAGGAGGGCAAACAAGGACGCAAAAAATGCGAGCAAAAACTTTTGGCGATTCATATCAAGTTTCTTTCTTTGCCCTTATCAAATCACGGACAACTAGGTTCAAAATAAAACACGCATGAATAAAGTCTTTTTGAATCCACCCTATAATGATCTGAGCCTCTTTCTGAAATAATGCTATAAGAAGAATCACATGGCGTTTCCATAGTATCAATAACAATATATGTATTGTTCAAATCCTTCCCACTTACAACATAATCCAAAGTATCGCCTAAGACAACCACACTCAAAGATATGGTGTCTTTATATCCATGTTGAAACGGAATTTCATAAGAAGTACATTTGTACGAACTACAATTGCTGTAAGAGTGCCTATTAGAAAGAATCGTATCAATCACTGCGACTGATTTTATTTCTATGCGTTCCTCAAACCCACCGGAACAATTATCGCAAGCGGTATAGAACAGAGCAAGAATGAACACAAGAACAACAGGTAAAAGCTTTTTGACAATCATATTAATCCTTTTTAATATTCAGCCATTTTTTTCCACAATCGTCAATTTTCATAAGCATATTATCATCACATCCAAAATCACCACAAATAGAAGAAATCAAATAGCCCTCATCTTTTAGAGTAATACTAATCCCGTTAATAAAAACAGGAAGTTTATCCAGCTTACAATCTTCATTCGGTTTTTCACGAGTTGTTTGCACACACACCAATTCACCTGACTCGCATTTTTCACCTGTCAAAGAAAATGAGAATTCATTTCCTTCTTCTGTACAAAAAACTTTTCCTCCGCTCATTTTAAACGATTGTCCAAAAACACAAAGCAGCAAGGAATCTAGCTTTTCGCCAAGTCCCAGTTTATCCAAATGACACGTAATCAAATTCTCAGGCGTTAGAGAATTCAACCAATCCTGGCACTTGGCCTTGCGATCCTCTTCAGACACAGCATTATTTTTTTTCGTAGCCTTTTCCGAAGATGAACACGCAACAAGCAAGCCTACAAGCACCGCTGCGGTCATCAGAAGAATTTTCACAAGAGATTTGCTAAAGGGTTCCATCATAATTTAAGTATAATAAAAAAAAAGTCAATTTTTTCAATAATCTTTATTGGAAAAGGTAAAATTTTTGATTATATTTCATAGAAAAAGGTAACAAATGCTATACCGCAAAAACGAAATTTTGCTTAAAAATTGGCTAAAAAGCGATAAAAAAGCCATTTTACTGACGGGAGCCCGCCAGACGGGAAAAACGTTCCTTATAAGGCACGTTCTTGAGTCAAATGACCAAAATTTCGTCGAAATCAACTTCTTGAAGAGTCCCGAACTGCTGGGGCTGCTCGAATCCGCCAAGAACAAGGATTTTTCGGCATTCTTTACACGACTCCAGTTTGCCACGCGGAAGGAACTCACCAAGGGGAATACAATCATCTTTCTGGATGAGGTTCAGGAATACAAGGAAATCCTGACGGCCATAAAGTTCCTCGTAGAGGAAGGCTCGTTCCGGTATGTCCTTAGCGGCTCGCTCCTGGGTGTGGAACTGACAGACCTGCGTTCGGCTCCGGTGGGCTACTTGCCAACCGTCGAGATGTTCCCGATGGATTTTGAGGAATTCCTGATTGCACAGAAGATTCCTGCTGACGCTTTGGCTCGGCTGCGAGAAAACTTTACCGCCAAGACCCCCGTTGATGAATTTGTCCATAACAAGATTTTGGATGCTTTCTACACCTATCTGATTGTCGGGGGCATGCCGGCCGCCGTGCAGAAATTCGTCGATTCAAATGATCTGAATGCCGTCACGAGAATTCATAAGGACATTCTTAAGCAGTACAACTGGGATTTTTCAAAATACGAGAAGGAACGCAAACTTCACCTGATAAACACTTACGACTTGATTCCTTCCGAATTGAACTCCAAGAACAAGCGCTATATGTTCGCGGACCTTGGAGCCAAGCAGAAATTCGGCCGTTACGAGAACAGTTTCAACTGGCTTATTGACGCGGGCGTCGCCATACCGACTTTCAATACGACAGAACCTGTGGTACCGTTGAAAATCAACAAGCAGAACAATTTGTTCAAGCTGTTCCTTTCGGATGTGGGGCTATTGACAACAAGTTACGGGCGGGCTTCGCAGATGCAGCTGCTACAGGGCGGACACGATATGAACTGCGGGGCCATCTTCGAAAACGCCGTCGCCCAAGAACTACGCGCCCATGGTTACGACGGCTATTATTTCAACAGCAAAAAACTCGGCGAACTCGACTTTGTCATCGAATACGAGGGCAAGTGCCTCCCCATCGAAGTCAAGAGCGGCAAGGACTACACCAAGCATTCCGCCTTAAATAACGTGCTGCAAATAGAGAATTACGACATTCCGCAGGCATTCGTATTCGCAAATGCAAATGTCTCTGTCCGGGGGAACATCACCTATTTCCCCATCTACATGATTATGTTCCTAAACGAAACCGCCACGCCATTGCCAACAATGCCGCGACTGGACTTGTCAGATTTGTAAATCTAGAAGGCTCATGCCGAAGGCCGAGCCCTTGTTCGCGTGCGGTGCAGGCAGAGCCGTGGCTGAAGCGACCTTTGGACACTTGGCCTTTAGGCCTTAGTGTACATGGCCACCTTTAGGTGGTGGGGGACCCCTCCCCCTTTATTTATCTACAAAATCGACCCTATTTTTGTAAAAATAAGACACCCCTTGCGTTTCTTAAAAATTTTTATTATATTAAAAAAAAGAGATTTTTGATTAACGGTGGAGGTTTCTTGAAAGTTGAGTTTAGAGATAAGGATTTGGAACTTTGCGCAATGGATGAGGCTTATGCAATACGGCGAATGGGCAAAAAACGGGCAAAATGCTACAGAACGCGAATCAACGCCTTGGTCACAGTCGCAAATTTCGCCGATTTATCCAAGTATCCAGGTCATTTTCATGAATTGGTCGGAAACCGAAAAGGACAATGGGCATGCGACCTTGATCAACCATACCGATTGATTATTTGGGGCGCAGAACCGGACAAGGCTGTTATTTGGGCGGAAGTTACCGAGGCCGAAGTCATAGAAATTATAGATTATCATAAATAGAGAGGAATAATATGGCAGAAGAAAAAGAACTCCTTTTGTGGGGGGCAACTTCCCCTGGAGAAATTCTTGAAGAAAAACTTCAAGAAATGAATGTGGATGTTAACGATTTCGCCGCACGAATCGGCTACACCCCCAAGACGGTGAACGAATTGCTCAAAGCCAAGTGCAGGGTAACGGTCGAAATGGCCTACAGCCTTGAATTTGGGACAGGAATTCCTCAGTATTGTTGGCTAGAAGCACAAAAGCTGTACGAACGGGATCTCTGGCGTGAAAAGGTCAAGAAATCTCTCAAGAATCGGATTAACTGGCGCAAGTTCTTCCCTATCGGCGAACTCAATCCGCGCACATGGATCAAGGACTTCAACAACAAAGAAGACGGCGTATCGCCCATCCTCAAGTTCTTCGGGGTGGCAAGCCCCAAGGCGTGGGAAAATTACTACTACAAGAACCGCCTGAAGGTGGCCTTCCGCATCTCGCTGGCCGAAACCGAAGACCCGTACGCGGCCTCCGTGTGGATGCGCCGCGGCGAAATCCTCGCCGACGAAATCAAGATGGAAAAGCAGAACGACAAAAAACTGCGTTCCGCCATCAAGAAGGCGATGCCGCAATTCGTGGAACTGGCCAAAAACGACGTTGCCGCGTGGGAAGATTTACGCCGCAAGAAGGCCCTGCCCAAGCCGAAGGTGGGTGAAGATTTTATTGACGACGGCATGCACAAGTTGCAGGAACTGGGCGCAAAGCTCGGAATCAAGGTGCTCTACGCGCAGAACTTCAAGTCGGCGCCGATTCATGGCATGGCCCGCTGGTACAAGGACATCCCCGTCATCCAGCTGCACGACCGTTTCAAGGACCGCAATGCGTTCTGGTTCACGTTCTTCCACGAACTCGGCCACATCGTGCTCCACGGCAAGAAGGACATCTTCATCAAGAACGTCTATTACGGCAACAAGAACCAGCAGAAGGACGACGAGGCAAACGCATTCGCACAAAAATACATGACGCAGGCAGGGCTGGAAGATTCACGGATTCCTTAAAAACCCGCCTATTTTATTAGATGTGAGCAATCATATCTATTGGTAACGTTGAAGGCTATTTTGTTTCCTGTCTGCAATAAAAGACGCGCAATATAACGACGATTCGCTTGTTATGGTCGACATGGTAAAACAGTCGGTAATTGTCCACTGACATCGATCGAACTTCACGTAAAATCCAGGGTTCGTCTTGACATAAGGCGAAAGCTTCTGGAAAATCGGACAATGTATTCACCGATTCCTGAATTTTTCCCATTAGATTCTTTGCCGCGATAGGCGAACAAAGTGCTACGCTGATATAGTCAAAGATTTGATCGATATCATCCTGTGCTGCGGAAGAAAAATGGACTTCGAAATTCATACCTTGTATTTTTTCTTGACATCGGAAAGGACCATCGCGGCGGGGCGAGTGCGGCCTTTCAGCATGTCGTTGTAGCCCTTCTCGAGTTCCGCATCGAGGCGTTCTTTAGACCATTTGGCGGAGTTTTCTGGAGCCTTGGGCAACTTCACGTCGAAGGGAATTCCCTGTTGCAGAATAATCTGCTTGTAGAACATGTTGATGGCGCTGGAAACGGATATGCCGAGGGTTTCCAGGACGTTTTCGGCCTGTTCCTTAACATCGGGCTCTATGCGAGCGTATAAATTTGCAGTCTTGTTCATGCCACTCAATATACATTTTTGTACGCACAAATGCAATACATTTTTTTTTGATAAAAATTGAAACTTGCAACTTCTGGACAAAAAGACTCTAAAAAAGTTAATCAACTATTAAAAAATATCGAGCGCAGCAATTTTGAAGGTCTTGGTAAACCCGAGGCGCTTAAAGGCAACTTGAGCGGATTCTGGAGCCGCAGAATCGACGACGCAAACCGTCTGATTTATCGAATCAACGACGAATTTATCGACATTCTCTCGTGCAAAGGCCATTACGAGAACGTCTGACTAGGAAGGACGGAGCCTTTAAGTCAGATTGTTGCTTTTTTGTCATGCCCGTGCAAGCGGGCTTTCTTTTCCCCAAAAAAATTATATATTTATTCTTGAAAATAGAGTTTTCTCTTATTCTCGGCTTGAAATCTCGACCATTTCTTACACAGAGGATAAGACGAACGCTCACGTCTGCGGCAATTCCATTGCCGTATCGTTTTGCTATGGGCAAATTATATTTGCTTTTTTAGTTACACGACCTTAACTGGGGCGTGAGTTGTTTGTGTTTATTTGTGTAGGGCTGTCGAGAGCCTCAAGTCGATAAACGCATTCAACTCCACGCCTTTTTTGTATTCAAAAAAATTGGATTGATTGCTGAATAAGGGTGATCTCGTACCGGAGTTCAACTCTTGTTCTTGACTTGAAATCTCGACAATTTCTACACAAAGAATAAGACTTATACTCGCCAACGCCTATGTAATACATGGGTGTAGTGTATCCTGAGAGAATAATATTCTCTTGGGTTATATTGGTCATACCGTTGCAAACCTGTAAAGGCGAAGCAATCTCTTGACTCATATTGCGAGTTTTGTTCTTTGAAATGTCGTGCGTTTTGGCACTTGCGAGAGTGACTCGTTCACTTTCAGTAAGGAGTCAAATAAAATGCCCGCCATTTTACGAGCAGCAAATCCATGGACACAAAAAAGCATCGACTACGCAGCAAACCGCCCCTATCTAGATGATTTGTACACAGTCTATCCTGTGGTACACGAAAATGTACGCAAAATAGATGAAAGAATCATGTATCGCGTTGAAATGTACTTTAACGAGAGAGATAATTTCAATCTAATAGCCTCTCTGTTGGATTTAGACCTGTTTCCTGTAAAAGACAGTTATATTCCCTTCTTACGAAAATCAAAAGACGCCATTAGAAGAAATCCGCAAATAATCAACCGCATCTGCGGGGATCTCTATGAAATGGGATTCAGGGAGCTCTATAAAAGATGCACCGAACCCAAAGAAGCCAATCGCCAAATGGGTCCCATGTTTCGCAATTGGCTTAATTCTGGGGCTTTAGGAATTAGACCTGTTCCTGAATCAGTTTTTGTTCGTAGTACAGGAAATGCAATTCTTGATGGATCCGACAGTTCAATGATGGATTTTGCTAGACGGAATTTCGGATACAACCGAGAAAAAGGGCTTGATTTCATAGCTCGATATAACGGCCGTTATGTTATTGGCGAAGCAAAATTCATTTCTGATTTTGGTGGTCATCAAAATGACCAGTTTGTGGATGCTATTGCGACAATTGAATCTCCCCTTAGAAATAACGATGTCGTAAAAATCGGCATAATTGATGGTGTTCCTTATATACGGAATAACGGGAAACTTTTCCTTAATTTGATCAGGACAGAATACAACATCATGTCGGCTCTTGTACTTCGTGATTTTCTGGAGTCGCTATGAAAAACACTCTCATAAAAGGCGACAACATAGATTCACTGGTGTATATCCGTGATAAGATGAAATTACGCGAATCTATTGATTTGGTCTATATTGATCCTCCTTTTGCAACGGGAGGTGAGTTTAAAACAGATTCTAATGGACGTGTAGCTACAATTAGTAGTTCGTCATCCGGTAAAATAGCGTATTCTGATAAATTAACTGGTTCGGCTTTTATTGAATTTTTGCGCGAGAGGGTTCAAATTATATACGATCTTCTTTCTTCGCAAGGTTCATTCTATTTACACATAGACTATAAAATTGGTCATTATGTAAAGTGCATGCTTGATGAAATTTTTGGAATTGAAAATTTCAGGAATGATATAACAAGAATAAAATGCAATCCGAAAAATTTTTCAAGAATTGGCTATGGCAACATAAAGGATATGATTCTATTCTACACAAAAGGAAAGAATCCTATCTGGCACGAGCCAAGAATTCCTATGTCAGAAGAGGAAATTGCAAAGTTGTATGCAAAAGTTGACAAAAACGGAAGACGCTATACAACTGTTCCAATCCACGCTCCTGGCGAAACAAAAGATGGAAAATCTTCGCAAAAATTCAAAGGGATTTTACCCCCTCCAGGAAGGCATTGGAGATGTAGTGTGGAAGAACTAGAACAATTAGATAAAGATGGTTTAATTGAATGGTCTGCATCGGGAAATCCGCGTAAAATCAACTACGCCGATGAACATCTGACCAAGAAGTTGCAAGATATTTGGACTTTCAAGGATTCTCCTAATCCTATTTATCCGACAGAGAAAAATCACGAAATGTTGCAAACAATTATTAAGGCGTCCTCCAATGAGGATTCCATCGTGATGGATTGCTTTGCCGGCTCGGGAGGCACTTTGGTTGAAGCAAGCAGGTTGGGACGCAAATGGATTGGCGTCGATAAATCGGATATAGCAATTGAAACCATTAAAAAGAATCTTGAGAATAATGGTTTCTTTGCTAATGAATCAATGTATAAATACATCGAAATTTAGCTTGTAAGTTGTTAGATAATTCGTGGGCATTGCAAAAATCCCTGTGGCTCTGCCATGACAATTCGCGCAAGCACGATTGTCACGGCATTCGCCTTCGGGGGTTTTAGGGGGCGGAGCCACCTAGGCGAGAGGGTGACGGAAGACTTGCCCTTATCACGCTGTGAAATGAAATGTATGGATCCCGTCGCCATTTCATGGCTCCAGGATGACGCAGAAGGGGCAAGGCTGCAGGCAGGGGGACACTTCCCCCTTTCAAATAAATGCGCGCATTTCCCTAACCACTAGCCACTAGCCACTAACCACTTTTTCTAAATGGCACGCTTCGCGTGCATTTAGTTCGGCTCGGACATGCTCGTTCAAGCAAGCTTGACTCGCGCGTCACTCGCCTTTTACTAAATTTACCCGCATGAAAAAATACCACTTGGCCACATACGGCTGCCAGATGAACGAGTATGACTCGGCGATGATTGCCCAGGAGCTCGACATGTGCGGTTGCGTCGAGACGAGCAACCAGGAAGATGCCGACTTTATCATCGTGAACACCTGCAGCGTGCGCGAGAAGGCCGAGGAAACCGCCATCGTCAACATCAGCAAGCTCAAGTACTTGCGCAAAAAGAATCCCGATGTGAAAGTCGTGGTATGCGGCTGCATGGCGAAGAATCGCGGGCCGGAACTTTTGAAGAGGCTACCGAACGTGAGCTACATCGTGGGGCCGGACCAGTACAAGAAAATTCCGGAGCTGTTGCTGGGCGATGCCAAAAGTCCGCTGCACCAGACGCACCACAAGATGTTTATCGACGAGGACCTGAGCGAGAACTACCTGGGCGAATACGCGAAACTCCAGAACGACTTCACCACCTTCGTCGCCATCCAGCGCGGTTGCAACAAGCGCTGTAGTTACTGTATTGTGCCGTATCTGCGCGGGCCGGAAAAGTACCGCGACATGGAAGACGTGCTTGCCGAAGTGCGCAAGGCGGCCGACAAGGGCATTACCGAGGTGACGCTCCTTGGCCAGACGGTGAACGCCTACAAGACGGAAGGTGGCAATTTTGCCGACCTGCTCACGAAGGTTTCTGAAATCGGTGGCATCCGCCGCATCCGCTTTACGAGCCCGCACCCGAGGCATTACACGAACGAGCTCATCGACGTGCTGCTGAACAACCCGAAGGTCTGCCATTACGCGCACATCCCTATCCAGAGCGGCTCCGACGCCATGCTCAAAAAGATGCGCCGCCAGCACAACATGGAGCAGTACCTCTCGATTATCGAGCAGTTGCGAAGCAAGGACCCGTTCTACGGGATTTCGACGGACGTAATTTGCGGTTTCGTGGGCGAAACGGAAGAAGATTTCGAGCAGACGCTCAAGGCATTTGAACAGTGCCAGTTCGACAGCGCCTTCATGTTCATCTACAGCCCGCGCAAGGGAACGGAATCGTACAAGGAAGCGGAGACGCTCACCGAGGCCGAAAAGAACGAGCGCCACACGCGCCTGGTGGAACTGCAGAACGCCATCACGCTCAAGCGTAACCAGATGATGCTCGGCCGCACCGAGGAACTGCTGGTGGAAAAGAACTCCGTGCGCGACGAAACGGAACTGCGGGGCCGCACCGACAACTTCAAGAAGGTGGTGTTCAAACCGGAAGAAGGCCGCATCGTAAAGCCCGGCGACTACGTGAAGGTGAAGCTGGACGACATCCGCGGGTGGACAATCCGCGGGACGCTGGTGTGAAGTGTGGGGTGTGAAGTGTGGGGTGTGGAATGAAAGGTTTAAGGTAATGAAGATGAAGTTTTGGAATGTTCGCGGAATTGCCGCTATTTTGTTCTTGATTTGCAGTACAAGTGCATTTGCGCAGCCCACGGCACAGGCAACCACCCCGTCCATCGCCGATGCACAGAAGGCCTACGTGGCCGGCAAGTGGAAAGACGCCGCGACCGCCTACGAGGCTGCGTGCCCCAGGGAACCTGATTCGGTACGCGCCGAATGCTACCTGTGGAATGTCCTTGCCCTTTCGCAGACCGGAAACGCGAAGGACTTTTCCAAGGCGGGCAAGCGCCTCGACAGCCTCATCGGCCAGACCAACCCCCAGCACAAGGTATATGCCGACCTCATGATGACCAAGGCTCAGTTCCAGCTGTACATGGGCAGGCACGCCAAGGCTGCCGAAGCCTTGATCCACGCGATCGAGACGTCGCAACCGCACCAGGTCGTCGTCCTCAAAAAGATTTGTGCCGCCGTGCAGCCCAAGGTCAAGCAGCAGGCACTGAACGAAGCCTGCGCCCGACTCGACGAGCCGCAACCGGCCGCCACAGTCCCGGATACGGCCAAACCCGCTCCAGCAGCAACGGACAGCGTCAAGGACACGCTTCAAAGTCCAACGCAGCCTCCCGAACCGCCGAAACCCGTCGCAGCAGCAGATTCCGCTCCGGCACCGGAGGTCAAGCCTGCACCGGAGGTCCAACCCGAAACAAAAGTTCCCGATAAAGTCCCAAGCGCGGCAACCGAATCCTGGATTTTGCAACTCGGTGCCTTCGGCGTGAAATCCAACGCGGATTTGCTGGTCAGCAACCTCAAAAAACGCGGCATCGCGGCCACTATCGAAGAACGCGCCGGAGAGACGAAAACGCTCTACCTCGTGCAGACGGGGCCCTTCGAAACCAAGGAAAAGGCTGTTGATTTCGGTGCAAAGAAACTCGCGCCGATCAACGTGGAATTCAGGGCAATTCTGAAAAAATAGGATCGGGCAGGCCCTTCGGACCCCTAAAATTTGTTCAAATTTCGTATTTTTGCGCATTTTCCCTACAAAAAAACATAAAATGTTCTATATTTAGGACACCCCAAGCCGGGGTGGTGAAATTGGTAGACGCGCCGGACTCAAAATCCGGTACTCGCGAGAGTGTGAGGGTTCGATTCCCTCCCCCGGCATATAGGATAGGAGTAAAAGCCTAATGTCTTTTTGGAGCAAGATTGGATTAATAATGTTCCTCGCATGCGCGATGTCCTTCGCGCAGTTTGACGACGAACCGTCTGGCGACGAGTCGACGGAACAGTCTTACTCTTACGGTGACGATAATTCATCCGACGATGGCGCATCGGTCGGCGAGGCAACCGCCTCCGGCGACCAGTGGGAAGGTTTCCGCTACGAAGACCTCGGGCTCACCCAGTGGGAATTCCAGCAGGCAAAAGAAGAAGGCATTTCGAGGGACAAGCTCACCAGGCTCGTGGAGCTTGGTGTCCGCATTTCCGAATACCTCCAGAAACCGTGGAACAAGCTCGGCGTTTCCGAAGATGACTGGCTCGCCCAGCGTTCGCAGGGAATGGAAGATGCAGACATCGACCGTTCCTACAGGAACAAGTCTGGCAACCAGGGCGCCGCCTACCTCTCCCTACTCCTCCCCAGCTACTATCAGTGGAAGATGGACCAGTCCACAAAGGCTATCTGGATTGACGTGCTCTGGGTCGCAAGCGTGGGAGCAACGACTTACCTCGCCGTAAGCGGCAACAACGCATGGTGGTACGGCCTTATCGTCGTGGCCGGCGCCCACATCTGGTCGTTCGCCGACGCATTCTTCGGTACCCAGTGGGACAGCAACCCCGATGCGAACCGCTTCAGCTATGGTGTTCTCCCGACCCCGGAAAAGGGCGTCCTGGGATTCTTTAATGTAAAGTTCTAAGCGCATCATGCAGCTGGAATTACTCAAAAGCAAAATTCACCGCGCTACCGTAACCGACGCAAACCTCAACTACGAGGGCTCGATTACGATTGCCCGCGATTTGATGGACGCCGCAAACATCCTCCCCTTCGAAAAGGTGGGCGTGCTCGACGTGAACAACGGCAGCCGCCTCGACACCTACGTCATCGAAGGCCCGGCCGGTTCCGGAGTCATCTGCCTGAACGGGGCTGCAGCCCGCCTCGTGCAGCCCGGCGACCTCGTGATTATTGTCGCCTACGCGACCATGAGCGAAGAAGAGGCCAAGTCGTGGAAGCCGACCGTCATCCACGTGAACGCGAAGAACGAAATCACGAACAAGTAGCCCGGATCGACATCGTCCGAGATACTTATATTTCCAGCATGCGGTTTACCCTTCTGTCTGTAGCAATCCTTGCGGCCTTCGCGTTTTCTGCGGAGCCCGTCCCAAGCGATTCGCTCTCCGCAAGCGACTCCGCCGTTGTAACACCCGCATTCGACGGCATTCCCTGGAACCACTCGTCTTTTCCCCGTGAAAGGCTACTCCGCAGGACATCCATCGACCCGGCCCTGAGCGCCGCATTTTCGTACTCCGTGAGTTTCATGGGCGGTTCCTATGGCACGTTCGCGCAACAGAGCTATCTAGCGCACCTCGCATACGAATTCGACCCCAGCCTGCACCTCTACGCCGATTTCGGACTCTGGATGCCGCTCTATGCGAACTTCCGCGCAGGAGCACCCATACCCAAGGAAGACATCAAGCAGGGGAAAGTTGAATTCATCCTGCCCGCGATTGCCCTGGAATACAAACCGACAGACAATTCCTACATCAGGCTCATGTTCGTAAACGAGAACGACGCAATCAAGGCTTACGGACCGTTCCGTTATCCCTCGTGCTACTGGAGAAATTCTATTTTTTGCCGTTGATGAAGAACAGCGCCGTAGCCATAGCCCTCCTGCTTGCGACATTTTTTCTCTCCGCCTGTGAAGAAGAGAAGGTTGTCGTCAAGGAGAAGCGCACCTACAAGGGCGACATTGAGGTGTTGAACAGTTGCGGAGAACCAGGGGCTGCAGCCAAAATGCGAACTTTCTTACGCGAAAATGGATTCGACGTGGTGAGCTTCGGGAACGACATGTTGCAGAACTACGAGGAAACCATCCTTGTGCTCCGGAATCCGGAATGGGAAGGCGCAAAAGCTCTGGCCCAGACGCTCCAGACAAAAAACGTTCTTACCATCGTAAGCAAGCGTGCCTATGTCGACGCAGCCGTTTATATAGGAAAAGATTTTCATAAAATCATAGAACCCGAACAGGGAGAAACAGATGACAACGAATAAGCAAGAACTTCCAGAGTCCGTAAAAATCGGTGCCAGCATTTTATTTGAGCTGCGCGCCCAGAACGTGCAGCTGATTGACCTGCGCGGCATCAAGGATGTCACGGATTATTTCCTCGTGGCAACCTGCGAAAGCGAAGCCCAGATGCAAGCGATTCTGAACGAGCTCCGCAAGGAATTCAAGGCGAACAAGCTCCCGTCCGTGGGCGTGGAATACAAGGAAGGCGTGCGCTGGGCAGTGTTCGATGCGGGCCTCGACCTGATGGTCCACCTGTTCGAAGAAGAAAAGCGTAACGAGATTTCGCTAGACCGTCTCTATGCCGACGGCAAGATTGAAACCCTCGACGAAAACGACTTTGTGAAGAAGACCACCAAGAAGAAGAGCAGTGAAGATGAACTCGTTTGAGCAAGAAATCGCAGAAGCGCTCGCCGCCACCGGCTCCTTCGAGAAGGAAGCCGCACTCAAGCTTATCTCCGTGCCGCCTGACACCAGCCACGGAAACTTCACCATCCCCTGCTTTTCACTCGCGAAGGTGATGCGCAAGGCCCCGAAGATGATTGCGGAAGATTTGGCCGCACAGGTGAAACTCCCCGCAGGCCTTTCGAAGGTGGAAGCCGTGAACGGCTACCTGAACTTCTTCATCGACCGCGGATTCCTCGCAAAATCTACTCTCGAAGAAATCGCTGCGAAGGGCCTGGAATACGGTCACGCCGCACCCAACGGGAAGGTCGTCTGCATCGACTTCAGCTCCCCGAACATCGGTAAGGAACTTGCCTTCCACCATCTGCGCTCCACGATGATTGGAAACTCGCTTTCCCGCATCTACAAGGCAGCCGGCTACAAGGTGGAACGCATCAACCACCTCGGTGACTGGGGAACCGCATTCGGCAAGCTTATCGTGATGTACCTGCGCGAAAACCGTCCCACCGACGACGCCACGCTCGATAGCCTCACCGTGAAGGAGCTCAACATCCTTTACGCCGCATTCTCCAAGGCATCTAAGGAAGAGCCGGGTCTCGAAGACGAAGCACGCGCCGCATTCACTAAGCTCGAACAGGGCGACGAATTCTACCGCAAGCTCTGGACAGCCTTCCGCGCCGCAACGCTGAAGGAACTTATGCGCATCTACGACATGATGGGCGTGGGCTTTGACCACTACACTGGCGAATCCTTCTTCGAAGACAAGATTCCCGCCATTCTCGACGAACTCCGCGAAAAGAACCTGATGGTCAAGAGCCAGGATTTGGACGTGGTGATGCTCGACGAATTCGACCTGAACCCTTGCCTTATCCGCAAGAGCGACGGTTCTACCTTGTACGCAACCCGCGACCTCGCCGCCGCTTGCTACCGCAAGAAGGAATACAACTTCGACAAATGCCTTTACGTGGTGGACCTCGGACAGGCGCTCCACTTCAAGCAGGTGTTCCACGTTTTGAAGAAGATGGGACGCGAATGGTACAAGGACATGTACCACATTCCGTTCGGCGTGATTCTGCAACTGGTGGACGGCAAGTGGGAAAAGGGCAAGACCCGCACGGGTACCGCAAGCCT
>NZ_DFLC01000030.1:15057-122344 GCF_002374005.1 Fibrobacter sp. UBA3629
CCCAGAAGAAGATTCTCGAATTCATTGACGAGAAGAATCCGGGCCTCGAGAATAAGGAACTGATTGCCCGCCAGATCGGCATTAGCGCCCTTACCTTCAACGACCTCAAGAACAGCCGCCTGAAGGATGTGCGCTTTGACTGGGACGCCGTGATGAGCTTCGAAGGCGATACGGGTCCGTATGTGCAGAACGCCCACGTGCGCCTGTGCAGCATCATGCGCAAGGCCGGCATTGAACGCGCGGACCTCGCCGCCGCAATCAAGGACGTGAACTTCGCCGAACTCAGCGACGATGCGGCCTACAGCCTCATCAACATCCTGTCGAAGAAGGGCAAGAAGATTCTGGATGCTGTCGCCGGTGACGAACCGAGCGTGCTCGCCCAGTACGCCTTGGAAATCGCAGAAGCCGCCCACAAGTTCATCCACGAAGACCGCGTGCTTGGCTCCGCCGAAGAAAAGTCCCGCCTGTTCCTGGTTCAGGCAACACAGATTGTGCTCGAGAACGTGCTCGACCTGCTGGGACTCTTCCCGATCCGCCAGATGTAAAAAAAAACGCAAGCCCTTCGGGCTTGTGTTTTTTTCAATTGAGAATTGATGATTGAGAATTAATAATTATCAATTATACATTATCAATCATCAATCAATTTCCGTTGATGCAGCGAACGGAGTAGGCGTTGTTCTTTGCGTTGTTCGGCACGAGCTGTCGCACCATCTGATCGCTCATGCGGCCCATGGACCAGAGCCAGATGGTTTCGTTCCTGCCGTTTTGTGCGGACCAGAATCCGGCATACTCGCCCATTTCCTCGTAGCGGACCATGGTCTTGCCAAGCACCTTGCGGTAGCCCGAAGAATAGACGGAGAAGCCGTATTCGTCCGTGCCACCACCACCGTGCCAGCCAGTAGTAGCCTTCATCTTCTCGGCGAACTTGCCACATTTGTCTACACCTTCGTAGCACTTGGTAAGCCCAACGAGCATGTCCATCCATTCGCGGTCACGCGGCAAATGCCAGCCTTCAGGACAAGCCTTCCGGGCTCCTTCCAAATCGTAGAGACGACCGCTGCGCAAGCAATAGTTATCCTTGTCCTCGTAGCACCAGGAATGCCCTTCGACGTTGTAGTTCACGTTCTGGGCGAACCATTCACGGCCTTCCACCTTGATGGTGCGGTACACCTGGCCATCGCGCGGATCGGTAAAGGCGCTGGATACGCTGCGGATGTCGGCATGGTGCTGCTGTTCCGCCTTGCGGAATTCTGCAAGGCGTTCGCGCTTGTACTTTTCGCGGCCTTCAAGGTTTGCCGCCCAGTATTCCTGCGCCTTCGGGTTCGTGAACTTTATTCGCAAGTCCCCGACAGCGTAAGTGTCGTCGCCACAGGCGAGGTCCACGCCGGCGATATTCACAATCTGTTCTTCCTTGCCGAATGTCATGGGCTTGTTGAAGTACGAGATCCAAGCCTCTTTCGACATATTGCACTTGTTGTAGAAGTTTTCTTTCTCGATCTTTTCGGCCGGGACCGTCATGTTTCCCGAAACAGAAAAGGCGAATTTTCCGTCGTTTACCTTAAAGGATACCGGCTGGACTTCTTTATAGTGGGTGTACTTGCCCAGACGGATATTCCCTTCAATTTTTACCGAAGTGTAATCGCCTTCGCCCTCCGCATTGAAAATCGAATCCCACGTTTTCGGGGGAACAGCCTCGGAGAGAGTCCAGAGGCAAAGAGCGGATGCAATGATGACAAATCTCGATTTGGAACAGAACATTTCCTGCCTTCTTTGCTTATGTTGCACAACGTATTGAATGTTAGCTTTTTTTGCGGAAATCCACAAGGCGCCCTTTTTACAATTAACTACATTTTACATATGGCTATGACCCGTTACATTTTGCAAATTCACTGCCCCGACCAAAAGGGGCTTATCGCCGGGACCACCCAGGTTCTCGCCAAAGCAGGCGCCAATATCATCGACCTGCAGCAGCATACGGCGAAAGATATCGAGACCTTTTTCCTCCGAGCCGTTTTTGAACTGGAAGCTGGCGACATCAGCGAAGTCAACAAGCACCTCGAAACGCTCGCCCCGCACCTCCAGCTGAACTGGAAGCTGTTCGACACCTCCAAGACCGAACGCGTGGCCATTTTCGTTTCGAAGACGGACCACTGCCTCTACGACCTCTTGCTCAAGAGACGCGACGGAGACCTCCCCTGCGAATTCAGCTGCATCGTCGGGAACCACCCCGACTTAGGTCCCGTGGGCGGCACTTTCGGAGTCCCGTTCTACTACGTGCCGTCGAACCCGGACAAGAGCATTCCCGAGAACCGTTTCCGCGAAATCATCGAGGAGACGAAGACCGACACCATCGTGCTCGCCCGCTACATGCAGATTCTGAGCGAGGCTTTTACCGAGGAATTCAAGTACAGGATTATCAACATCCACCACGGGTTCCTCCCCGCATTCAAGGGGGCAAAGCCCTACCACCAGGCATGGCACAAGGGCGTGAAGATTATCGGCGCCACGGCGCATTTCGCCACCGAAGACTTGGACCAGGGGCCCATCATCTGCCAGGATATCCAGCGCGTGCCCGAAACGGCAAGCATCGACGAACTGGTGGAACTTGGAAAGGACATCGAGAAGCGGACGCTTTCTGCCGCCCTCAAACTCTGGCTTGAGCACCGCGTTTTCGTCTACGCCGGAAGAACCTTTATCCTGTAGGAGTTAACATGAACGAAGAAAACCTGAACGAGAACAAGGAAACCACCGAGGCTCCCGCAGTCGAAGCCGCCGAAGCCACGAACGCTGCCCCCGCAACAAACGATACGACAGCTGCCGAAGCAGCCCCGGAAGAAGCTGCCCAACAGGAAACCGTCGCCGAAGCCCCGAAGCCGGAAAGCGAGGAACCGCAGATTATCATCCAGAAGGAACGCGGGTTCGCGCACTACGTGGGATTCGCCCTCCTCTGCGTGCTGTGCATCGCCTTCTTCTTCATCCCGGGCATTGCCCTTACCTTCGGTGTGAGCAGACTCGTCCCCCTGCCGGGAGCAGCCGCCTGGATATTCAGCGCCATCCTGAGCTTTGTCCTCTGGCTCATCTTCAAGCTCAAGATCAAGGGATTCAAGAAGTCTTTCTACTTCTACATCGGGCTCTGCGTGGTGGTGTTCGCCATCCTCATCGCCATCGAAGTCCTGACCGAGAAGGTCGCCGTATTCTCCAGCATTGCAGCCCTCCTCCTGGGCGGTGCCGCATAAGGATTTTCCTATGAACATCAAAGACCAGTTTGTCCATTTTCTCGTTGAAGCGGGCGCGCTCAAGTTCGGAAACTTCGTCACCAAGAGCGGCCGCGAAACCCCGTATTTCATCAACACCGGGGAGTTCCGCACCGGAGCTACACTTTCGAAGCTTGCCGAATACTACGCAAGCACCTACATGGTCCACTTCGACGGCAAGGCCCAGAACCTCTACGGCCCGGCCTACAAGGGAATTCCGCTCTGCGCCGCTACCGCGATGAAACTCAGCGACGTGTACGCCCAGAACCTCACCTTCACCTACAACCGCAAGGAGGCGAAGGACCACGGCGAAGGCGGCATGCTCGTCGGCTACAAGTACACCGAGAAGACGAACGTCGTGATTATCGAGGACGTGATTACCGCAGGCACCAGCGTGAACGAGACGATGCAGGCGCTCTCAAAAATCGAGAACGCGAATGTCATCGGGCTTCTCATTTCCGTCGACCGCAAGGAAAAGCTCGACAACGGCAAGTCCGCGCTCCAGACGGTGCAGGACGAATACGGAATCGAGGCCCACTCTATCGTGAACATCAACGATATCATCGCATTCCTCGAAAGCGAAGAGAACCGCAAGGCGATCAACGCCCCCGAAGGAATCCTCGAAAAGGTTTACGCCTACCGCGAAAAGTGGGGCGCCAACTAGGGCCAGCCTTCCATTGAGGGAGTGACGTGTTTAGGAAGCTTGCCACACTGTGCATCGCCGTGTGCGCCCTTGTCGGGTGCGGCCCGTCGTACCATTGGAGCAAGTCGCATCCGCTATACAAGCAGCCCCCCTACAGCGCGCTTTCCATCAGCGGCACGCAGAACGCATTCGTGCTGACGCGGTCCAAGTGGTTCGCCAAGAAACTGGAAATCGCTCCCGAGAGTGCGCAGGTGCAGGTGACATCGTTCTGCGAACGCGCCTTCCTCGATGAAATGCGCAGGGCATACCCGGCGCTCAAGGACGTTCCCGACGCGACCATAAACGCATTCCCCGAAGAGAGCCAGAAGCTCGACGACCGTATCTTCATCAAGGGACACTTCCCGGAACAGGGCATCGCCGTCAAGAATGCCGACGGTTCGACCCCGGCCCTTGTACTCATCATCCACGAGTTCATCATCGGAACCGACCTGAAGCGCGAACTCTACTACGACTACGACCTCATCCACAAGGAAAACGAGGAGAAACCGACCTCCAAGAACCTGAGCGCCATATTCTCGTACACGCTCTGGGACAACGAAAGGCAGCGTCCGCTGTTTAGCGCCGTTGAAGAAATCCAGCAGCCCATCGTAAAGCTCTCGATGGACGACATGAAATCACTCATCGCCACCGCAGCACGCAAGATTCGCATAAGCCTCTACGAGGGGGTGCAGAAATGAAGCGGGCCATGGCATTCATCCTAGCACTCCTTGCCATCGCCGCCACGAGCCTCGCGAAGGACGTGTACTTCAACAAGCACCCGGTGCTGTGGGAAAACGCGGACATTCTCATCTGGACTCCCGATGCGCAGAGCCCTGTCGACCCCCGAGAACTCTGCCTCTCGCTCAAGCGCAACAACTCCGGCGCAGGCGAACCCAAGTGCAGGCTTTTCGGGGAATGGGAACGAGACTCCGTCGCCATGCACTACGCTCGATGGTTACAAAAGAACATGGATCCCGCCCTCGGCGAGGAATACCTGCACATCCGCCACCCCGCCCTCATGGCCAAGGTGCAAAGTCTCGAAGACAATATCGTGCTCTATCTAGCCGAAAGCGGGGACAACATCAACGTCGCCATTTTCGACGAGACTTCGACAAACCCGAAAGTCGCGGGGTCGATTGCCAAGAATGCAGACAAGGTAGCACTCGCCGACAAAATCGCAAGCACATTCTTTTCGGGAAAGACCAAACGAAGGCTCTCGAAGGAAGAGCGCCAAAAATTGCAGGACGAGCCCGACGACCTTTACCAGGAAGTTCCCAAGTTCCGGGCCTGGGCCGGAGTAGCGTTCGGATATTCGCAGGCACATATCCCGCTTACGCCCTACACCTGGTACAAGAGCCACGTTGAAAGCGAAGTGCGCAACTACCGCATCACGAAGGATTCGGTAAGCCTCTGGAATTTTATCGATGATTCCGACCCGTTGCTCAACGCCTATCTCGGCGGCATCTGGTACGGGTTCATCGGCCTCGAACTCCAGTACCGTTTCGCGAAGCACAGGGTCAAGACCGATGACGACGATCCCGTCTACGACGAGCTCGATCACTGGGACTTTTACCAGCACGAAATCGGCCTCAACGCGCTGTTCTCTAGGACCTACAATATCAAGAGCTGGCTCGACATCAGCCTCCTCCTCATTCTCGGATTCCAGTACAGCTTCTTTGTCGAGGATATCGCGCTCAACGACGACGTGAAGGAACCCTCGCGCGCCTACAAGGTCCGTATCCGCTTCGAGGAAGCCTACAAGGGAGGCGTCATCGGCGGAGCAGCCCAGTTCGTTTTCAAGAAGCACTATGGCATAGGAATCCGCACCGGGATTTCGACACGCGGACGCGACATGTACGTGGATCCGACCCCCGAAGCGGCGGCGGCGCCCACAATTATCGGAGGCTCCACCATCGACTGGTTCGTCGGCCTCGGACTCGAATACCACTGGAGTCTGTAACGATACAAACTTCGGCGAACATAGTTCGCCTCGCGCTTACGCACGCGCAAGCGGTGAACGTCCCATGTAGAATTTTTCTATCTTTGTGCCCACTATGAGCGAAGAAATACAAGAAGAAAAGAAAGAAGAAGTAAATCCGTTCCTTACGCCGGTCAATATCATCGAGCCCAAGAACAAGCTCCCCGACTACACATTCGACATGCTTCCCGACGAACAGAAAAAAGTTCTGGCGAAGCACGGCTGGACGCAGCTCATGCCCGTCCAAAAGAAGACCATCCCCTACATGCTTGCCGCCCGCGACATGCTGGTGCAGTCCAAGACCGGTTCGGGCAAGACCGGCGCCTACGTGCTCCCGCTCCTGCAGGTCATCGTCCGTGACCACATCTACCCGCAGGCGCTGATCCTCGTGCCCACCCGCGAACTCTGCATCCAGGTGGAAGACGAAATCGAGAAACTTTCCGAAGGCACGGGCATCCGCTCGGTCGCCATTTTCGGCGGCGTCAGCTACGAACCGCAGCTGAAAGCTCTCAGGAACGGGGTCCACATCATCGTCGCGACTCCGGGACGCCTCATGGACCACGTGCAGCGCGGCAACGTCGATTTCCTCGATATCCGCGACCTGATTCTCGACGAAGCGGACGAAATGCTCTCGATGGGATTCTACCCCGACATGCAGAAAATCCGCCGCTACCTGCCCAAGGCAATCTCGTGCACCATGTTCAGCGCGACGATTCCGCAGACGGTGAAGAGCCTCGCCCGCGAATTCCAGCGTCCGAGTGCCGACTTTCTCTCGCTCAGCTACGACAAAGTCATCGCGAACAACCTCGAGCACTACTGGTACCCCTGCGACGTGATGGACAAGGATTCCATGACCATCAAGGTGCTCGAATACTACAATCCCGACAGTTGCATGATTTTCTGCAACAAGAAGAGCGACGTAAGCTACCTCGAACAGGTGCTTTCGGGCTATGGATTCAAGGTGGGGGCTCTCAGCGGCGACGTGGCACAGGCCATGCGCGAGAAGACGCTCAACGCTTTCCGCGAAAAGAAGCTCCGCATCCTCATCTGCACCGACGTTGCCGCCCGCGGCATCGACGTGGACCACGTGACCCACGTGATTGTCTACGACCACCCGGCCGACCACGAAGTCTACGTGCACCGTAGCGGGCGCACCGCCCGTGCGGGCAGGAGTGGCCTCTGCATCTCGCTCATCACGCCTGTCGAAGAAATCGAAATCCGGCAGACCGCGGCGGACTTCGGCATCAACTTCATCAAGAAAGAAATCCCGTCCAACGAAGACATTGCAAGGCGCGTCAGCGACCGCGCGCGCACCTCGCTGGAACAGGAACGCAGGCACTTCGGCGGCCAGAAGGCGACCGAACGCATCAGCCGCATGCTCCCGCTCGTGAAAGATTTGGCAAACGGCCCCGTCGAAGACCAGATGCTTCTAGCCTACCTCGTCGACCGCTACATTTGGAAAAATTAAGTTAGACTGGTTTTAGGTAAGCAAAATGGCAAAGATAAAGGTAAAATCCGCAAAGGAAATCGAACTCATCCGTGATGCCGGAGCGCTCGCCGCCGAGACGCTCATCCGCGCAGGCGAAATGTGCAAGCCGGGAGTCTCGACACTCGAAATTGACGAATTCATCGGCGACTACACGCGCGCCCACAAGGGAATCTCCGCCTGCATGGGCTACCACGGCTACCCGCGTTACGCCTGCATCAGCATCAACGAGGTCGTGTGCCACGGCATTCCGCGTGCCGACACCATTCTCAAGGATGGCGACATCGTGAACATCGACATCACGACTATCCTTTCGGGCTACCACGGAGACACATCTGCCATGTTCTGCGTCGGCAAGGTTTCTAGCCTCGCGCAGGAACTGGTCGATACCGCAAAGTTCTGCATGGAAGAAGGCATCCGCGCCGCCGGAGAACCGTGCGCCCGCTTCTCGGATATCGGATGCGCCATCCAGGACATCGCCGACGAACACGGATTCAGCGTAGTGGAAGACTACTGCGGACACGGCATCGGCCGCGGATTCCACGAGGAACCGACCGTGCTCCACTTCCGCAACTCCGAACGCACGCCCTTCATCGAGGTCGGCAACGTGTTCACCGTGGAACCGATGATCAACGTCGGCCGCCCGGGCACCAAGACGCTCAGCGATGGATGGACGGCCGTGACCCGAGACGGAAGCCTCAGCGCCCAGTGGGAACACACCATCGTCAAGACGAAGAACGGAATCGAGATTCTCACTCTGCCCCGCTAAGGCAGGACTCCGGGAGTAAAGCACGATGTCGTTTCTAGGGAACCTCCGGGACAGGGCCGTCGAGTCCATCATCCGCAAGAACGAGACGGTTCTCCGCTTCGGCGAAATCCAGGAAGTTTCCATCGACTCCGAAGCGAGGATTGCCGAGGTCCGCATTATATTGCGTGGCGAAACCGAGCCCACGATGTTCCGCGGCTACTACGGCTTTGACGACGGCGACAAGGGCACCGAGCTCACCGTCGACAAGATCACCTGCGAAAGGACATGGATAAACGAAGCGCTCGCGATGGCGATGGAAGGCCGCACGCTGCGTTTCGCGATTGCAGACTACAGCGGTGACAAGCTCGCGGGTATCGCCGGCGGGATCGCGAAAATCCTGTTCTAGTTCTTTTTCTTTGTATCTTTAAGCAATTCAGTGAGGTTCCCTCGCGTAGGGGCCCTGAGATAAACTGAAATGAAGAAATTCGTTCCCAGGCCTTCTGTATTCGTTCCACCCAATTCAATTCCGAACACATTCAGCCATTCAAAAAAGCCCGACATCCTAGTACTCGGCCAACGGGGTTCAAAGACGTACATGTAGCGGGCACCAAACGTATATTCCGTCCCCAAGGAGACCTCGAAGAATATGTTCGGAGCAAAATTCGCACCGGGGAGATCTTCATCAAGATTTTTGTCGTCCGTCGAGGACAACGTGTAGACACCGATTCCTGCTCCCGCTCCAATTGTGAGGAAGCGGGCGAATTCCAGTCCAAGGAACAAATCAATATATCCATATAAGCCATCAATACTAGCTGTATCGGAATAGCCTGAGCATCGGTCATAATAATCATCCCAGTAACTACAGCCGCCATTCATATTATCATAGAACGCCAGAACTTCTTCATCTTCAACGCCATCCTCGCGAAGAGCTTCGAACCCAAATCCCATCAAGCCCTGAATAATGAATCTAACGGGTCCCTCGCTGTCCGAAGAAGAAACCACTTCATTGATGGAATAAGAACTTGAACTTTCGGAGCGCCTACGCGAGGAGCTGCTATAGAACCCGGACAGATTGAATGTATATTCGCTGGAACTGGAATATTCGTAACTGTCGTAAGATTCCTCTTCATTTTCTTCCTCTTCCTCGGGAATTTCGTAGACCCATTCCGTTTCCGCATGCGCCTGGATTGCATAGGGGAATCCCGCCTGTTCATCGCCCACCGTAACGGTAGCGCAGACAGAGACATCCTCGTCAAAGGGCGTCATCCCGGCCTTCTTGCCGTTGACATACACAGGCACCCTCTGGGGAGAGTCTCCCTGACGGGCGCGAATCGACACATGCCCATTCTTGGGAACAAGTTTCTTATCGAACCGGAATTCCTGACCTCGGGCTATATTTACATTAAAGAGCACATCCTCGTAGCACGCGTGTTTCAGTTCGACGCGATACCATCCCGGCGAAAGCGTATTTTCCAGACTTCCGTCTTCGTTATCAACTTGTACCGAGAGTCCATCCGCGCTCCCTAGACGATCGGGAAATTTCGGGTCAATGACAAGCGTTCCAAAATTCGGTTTCATCCGCACACCGAGACTAGTAGTATTGCCATTCACGTTCACGAGCGTATCAAGGTCGAAGTAACGGTCCAACACGAATGTAAACTTATGGTTTCCTTCAGTAAGTTCCACATTGCAGGGCGTACTCTGGCAGTTCGACTGCGGACGACCATCCACGCTTAGCAACGCACCCACAGGATTTGAGGAGACTTCTATCAGCCGTTTTTTTATTCTGGACGACGACCAGTGACTTCCCATCGACACGCTTGTGAATCCGCCATGACCACCGCCGTCTTTTTCCGCATTTATCGTAATGGCTCCCGGAATGGTCCCGAACAGCATCGCCGAGCGGCTCTCGATTTCGGAGAGGAGTTCATCCACGGAAGAATTCCGGCTCGTATAGCTGGAAAGCATCCTGCCGCTCGCCGTCTCGTAGAGTTCGACCGTGAGGGTCAAGTCCGAACCGAACTGCCCCACGCGGGCCTGCGCCACGTAGTCCGCCGCGATATTCTTGCCCGTCTGCACGAGACATCCGCCTTCACATTCCTCCAGCGACTTGTCGGGCGGCAAAAATGCGAGGATGTTTTCACGCGTCATGACGACAAAGTCCTTATACGAGGGCAGGACTTCCACCGCCTGGGACCGGAGCTTGTCCGTCAGGAACACCTTCTCGGCCCTGGACACGGAACTTCCCATGGTGACCGTCTCGAGAACCGCCACGAATACGTTTTTCGCAAGAGACGGCACAGCGAGAACCGCGACCACGGAAACCAGGAATATGAAAGAACGGAACAGTCTCATTTCGCAACCAAAAAATAAACATTTTTTTACCTAAATGCAATCTTCGGCAATACCGACACGCTGTCAAGGGACATTTACCAAACATCCCCTGCCACCCCCCGCAGGATTTATTAAAATAGTCTCATCATTACAGGAGTCCCGAATGACCGAAGAAACCGAGAATACCAAGAAAAAGCTCAAGGAAAAGGCGACCAACATCCTTTTCGACCTCATCACGAATATTCCCGACTCCCTGTACGCCGAAAACCGGGAACCGGAAAAGAGGGCGAACCAGCTTATCCAGCAGGCGGCGTTCAAGGCGGCCACCATAAGCGCCACGCTCTCTATCCCTGCAGGAATCACGGGCATCCTCACCGCCATCCCGGACATCGCCGCCATCTGGCGCATCCAGGCGCAGCTCGTCGCCGACATCGCGGCAAGCTACGGCAAGCTCGCCCTACTAAGCCGCGAGGCCATGGTCTGGTGCCTGTTCCGCCATAGCGCGGCCCAGCTCATCCGCGACATCGCCGTGCGCACCGGCAGCCGCATCGTGGTACAGAAGCTCTCCACCACCGCGCTCAAGGCGCTCATCCAGAAAATCGGCATCAAGATTTCCTCGAAGTTCCTGAGCAAGTCGCTGCTCCGCGCCATTCCGGTCGTGGGGGCAGTGGGCAACGGAGCCTACACCTACTACGACACGTTCGAAGTCGGCAAGACGGCAACGGCCTACTTCAAGGCGCTCGCCGACCAGGACGGCAAGGCTGTGACCGACGCCGAGATCGTAGACGCGGAAGGCGCCGGACCTAGCAACAAAGAAGATTCCAGCTCCGAAGCGAAGTGAACGACTCCACGCATAAGCATTTGGCAGTCCGCACCGTCTACGGGCTCCTGTCAGCAATCCTCCTCGCCCTATTCGCCCTATCTGTCTGTGGCGAGACCATTCCCGTGAACGAAGGCGCGGGATTCGACGGGGAATTCTACCGCGAGGTCTTCCGCAACTTTTCCGCAGATTTCTTCGCCACCGGCTATGACAGCTTCCGCATCCAGCGCATCTTCCCGTTCTGCCTGATGAACGTTGTCTACAATCTGGCCGGCATTCCGCTCGACAATGCGCACATGATGGCCGGGATGTACGTGCTCCATTTTGTAAACCTCGCCCTCCAGCTCCTGCTGTTCTTCAAGCTGGCACGGTTGCAGGGATGGAAACCCGCCACAACGGTCGTCCTCTTTTCGCTATTCTTCTTCAATTACGCAACCCTGAAAAACTGCGGCTACGTTCCGTTCCAGACGGACGCCTTCGCCGTGACTGTCGCGCTCGCCTCCTACTACGCGATCCTCAAGGGCAGGGAGGCCTCGGGATTCGCGCTCTCGCTCCTCGGGCTTGTCACCTGGCCCACCCTCACCTACGTGATGACGCTGCTTCTTTTGTTCCCGCTCCGACCAGGCGTGAGCAAGTCCGCAGGCGCGCTCCCGGAACTTTTCGAAAAACCGGTTCCCAAGTTTTTCCTGGTTCTCCCGTTTGTCTACGGGCTTGCCGCCGGGACTCTCGTCATCCTGTTCCATGTCATGCACAAGCAGGAAATCCTCGACAACCTCCTGATGGGAAACTTCGGCACCGGGCACATCATCTTCTGCCTTATTGCATTCTCGGGCTGCGCCTGGGTTATCGCCTTGCTCCGAAAAGTCCCCGGCATTCCCTATTCCGCAGTGGATTTCGCCCGGTCTTTCCGCCCCAGGGTCTTCATCGGCATCGTGCTCTGCATCGCAGCCGTATCCCTGCTCCTCCGCATGCACACGAACAACGACTACTTCTTCGACGGCAAGGTGTTCCTGCTCCAGGTCCTCATCCGTCCCTTAAAGTACCCCCTCGTCACCCTGGCGGGGCACGTCGTCTACTGGGGTGCCCTTCCCGCCTTCCTGGTCTTGTTCGCGAGGGATTTCGTAAAGGATTCCACAGCAAGGTCGCCCGGGCATACGCTAGTGCTTCTCGCCTTCCTCTTTTTTGCCCTCGACAGCGAATCGAGGCACATCGCTCCGTTCCTGCCGCTCCTGCTGGTGCCGCTGGGCCATGCCCTCGACAAGGCGGACCCTGCACCCAAATTTGCCATTTTCACCGTTATTTTGCAGCTTGTGCTTTCGCATTTTTACATTCCCATCAACGTGGATGTTTTTTCCGAGAGCCTCGAGGCGGGCAAATTCCTCACCCCGGAAGCACAGCGCCATTTCATGAATTACGGCCCCTGGATGACCGGAAGCAGCTATCGGGACTGGATTGCGGTTGCCATAGCCGCCCTTATCGGCACAAACGAAGTTTTCAAGCGCTCCAAACGCCCCCAAAGCGGCAAATAGCCCTTGAATACCCCCCGAAATTTTCTATCTTTGGGCGCAAACTTCAAAACATCAACTCCATTTGTGGAATAAAAAATGAAAAACATCCAAAATCACAGAAACATCGGTATTTCTGCCCACATCGACTCGGGCAAGACTACCCTTACCGAACGCATCCTCTACTTCACAAAGCGTATCCACGCTATCCACGAAGTTCGTGGTAAAGACGGCGTCGGCGCCACGATGGACTCCATGGAACTTGAACGCGAACGCGGCATCACGATTCAGTCTGCCGCCACGTTTGCAAACTGGACCCACACCAAGAGCGGTGAACAGGACTCCATCAACATCATCGATACCCCGGGGCACGTGGACTTCACGATCGAAGTGGAACGTTCCCTCCGCGTGCTCGACGGTGCTATCCTCGTGCTCACCGGCGTCGAAGGCGTCCAGTCCCAGTCTATTACCGTTGACCGCCAGATGAAGCGCTACCATGTGCCGCGCGTGGTGTTCGTCAACAAGTGCGACCGCTCCGGCGCAAACCCGCTCCGCGTTGCCGAAATGCTCAAGGAAAAGCTCAACCACAAGCCCTGCGTGATGCAGATTCCTATCGGTCTCGAAGACCAACTGAAGGGCGTGGTCGACCTCGTCGAAATGAAGGCCTACTACTTCGAAGGCGCCAACGGCGACGACATGATCGAAAAGGAAATCCCGGCCGAACTCGTCGACCAGGCCAACGAATACCGCACCAGGCTCGTTGACTGCTGCGCCGACTACTCTGACGAAATCATGGAAAAGGCCATGGAAGGCCAGTACGGCGTCGACGAAATCGACAAGGCCCTCATCAAGAAGACCATCCGCGAAGCCACCATCCGCCTCGACATCACCCCGGTGTTCATGGGTTCCGCCCACAAGAACATTGGCGTGCAGAAGCTCCTCGACGGTGTCATCGACTACCTCCCCTGCCCGACCGACGTTGAAAACAAGGCCCTCGACCTCGACAACAACGAAGCCGAAGTCATCCTCAAGAGCGAAGACAACGCACCGCTCGTCTGCTACGCGTTCAAGCTCGTGAACGACCGCTACGGCCAGCTCACCTACGTCCGCGTGTACCAGGGTACCCTCAAGAAGGGCGACATGATCACCAACATGGCCACCACCAAGAAGGTGTCCGTGGGCCGTCTCGTGCGTATGCACGCCGACGAAATGGTGGACATCACCGAAGCCGGTGCCGGCGACATCGTTGCCCTGTTCGGTATCGACTGCGCTTCCGGTACGACCTTCACCGACGGCAAGAACCACTACAACATGACTTCCATGCACGTGCCGAACCCCGTGATCGAGCTCGTGATTGAAGCCAAGAACCGCGACGACCTCGACAACATGTCGAAGGCCCTCAACCGCTTCACGAAGGAAGACCCGACCTTCCAGGTCGAAGTCAACAAGGAATCCGGCGAAACCATCATCAAGGGCATGGGCGAACTTCACCTCGACGTGTACATCGAACGTATGCGCCGCGAATACAAGGTGGACGTGCAGACCGGTGCCCCGCAGGTGGCCTACCGCGAAACCATCACTCGCGAAGCCAAGTTCGAATACACCCACAAGAAGCAGACCGGTGGTTCGGGTCAGTTCGCCAAGATGTCCGGCGTGATGCGCCCGATGCCTGTCGAAGGCGACTCCGACAAGGTCTACAACTTCGTGAACTCCGTCGTCGGCGGCCGTATTCCCAAGGAATACATCCCGTCTTGCGACAAGGGTTTCCAGAGCTGCATGGAAGCCGGTTCCCTCATCGGGTTCCCGGTCGTGGGTATCGAAATGGAAGTCCAGGATGGTGCGTTCCACCCGGTCGACTCCTCTGACATGGCGTTCCAGATTTGTGCCCGCATGGCTTTCCGCGAAGCTTTCGCCAAGGCCGGCGCCCAGATCCTCGAACCGATCATGAAGGTCGAAATCGCCACTCCGACCGAGTTCCAGGGCAACGTCGTGGGTAACGTCTCCCAGCGCCGCGGTTCCATCACCGGAACGAGCGAAGAAATGGGCACGACGACTATCACCGCCGAAGTCCCGCTTTCCGAAATGTTCGGTTACGCCACCGACCTCCGCTCCATGACTCAGGGTAAGGCCGAGTTCACCATGGAATTCGCGAAGTACGCTCCGGTGCCGAAGAACATCCAGGAAGAGCTCATCAAGAAGTACGGCGACAAGGCCAAGGCTCGCGCCTAAGCCCAAGCGACTTCAAGCAAGATTCAAGGTCCGGTGGCTCATGCCCCGGACCTTCTTGCATATTGCGGGAAGGGATAAAACAAAATCACCCGGCCATGAAGGCCGAGTGACTTTGGAATAGAAAGTGTACACCCAATGAGTCCTACCCCGCGGTTCGATCCGGCATCCCTTCTCCAGAACCAGGACTGACTGGAAGTACACCCTCAATATACTTCGCATCCTCCGGACGTGAACAAAATTTTTCACAAAGCACCATTCCCGTAAGGAACATTCCAATGTGGAATAGGGTTCCCGGCATGATTTCAGACAAAGTCTTTGCTATTTTATGCAAAAGGGAAAAAGGAGAAAATCATGCCAAAAAGAGCATTATCGGCCTTGACAATCGGGCTAACGATTGCCATCTGCATCGTAGCCTTCACGGCCTGCGGCTGTACCGACACCTGCGACGGGGTCTACCATCCGATATACAAGCTTGCCGACTGCCAGAAATCCACCAAAGTATTCAAGAAGGGAAACACTGTTCATTACGAGCATTCCGAAGGGTTCGAATTTGACCTGACCGTGAGCCAGGATTCTACCTTCATGGAGGACTGGAGCGATTTCTGCGTGGTGGCAAAGGAAGAGGACCGCTCTGTACTCCTCACGTCCACCTACCCCATCATGAGCGTCGAAGTCAACTTCTATGGCGGCATTAACGTCAGCGAGGAAGAAAACAAGAACAATCTTGTCATAAGCCACACCATGCCGATGCACATAAGCCACAAAAACACGGGCTTCTTTGTCGAACTTGATTCCACCGGAACTCCGGAAGAAAAGGGCATCGAGGGGACGGTCAGATTGCTCGATACAATCACTTTCAACGGAGTCACTTACGACAGCGTTTTCGCCATCATGGACATGGCTCACTACGACGCTCTCAACTACCATAAACAAATCGAAAGCGACACCGCTTTTCTCTACTTTTCCAAGACTGCGGGAATCCTGAGGCTCGAAACCACCGACGGAGCTTCTTTCACCATCAAGGAAAGGGGCGACAATGAATAAGTTTTCGACAGCAACGACGCTAGTCGCACTCACCTTGACGCTCACTTCGTGCGGGATGTTCGACGTAGACGATCCGTATGTCGGCGGCGATTTCGCAAAACTGGTGCAGAAGGAACAGGAATGGGGCGATACAGTCAAGGTCATCGACAATTGGGGCATTGAGGATTCCTACAGAGAACGCATCTACAGCCACAAGCCCGAGTATTTTGAATTCGAGGCACATGGTTTCCTCAACGAAATTACCATCGGCGTGAGGGTTGAATGCGACGAAAACGGTGGCAAGATGACCGTTTCATGTCTCAGGAATCTTCGCGACGTCAATTGGCCCTATGGCCCGGACATCGTATTCAAGGACCTCGACGGGAACAAGATGACAAACAACGACGGCTACACCGTGCGTATGCTGGATTCGATGAAAGTCGGAAAGAGAACCTTCAAGGACGTTCTGGAATTCGACGCCACCGGCGCCGAAGAGAGCTCATGCAACTTCGACAAGTTCTATGTCGCCGCAAGCGACGGGCTTCTGCACATAGACCTGCAGGATTCGATTACTATCGAGCGGAAACCTTAGCCTGCTTCCATAGCTGCTGCAGGCCTTCCAGACCAAATTCGGGCAGGGCCTTCCCCTGCTCGCGGGCAAGGCGTTCCACCTCGCGGAATCGCTTCTCGAACTTCGCGTTTGCGCGGCGGAGTGCCACGTCGGCATTGAACCCGCTATGGCGCGCCACGTTCACGAGGCAGAACATGATATCGCCGAACTCGTCTTCCAGGCGGTCGGTGTTCGCGTTCTCCGGCGTGACCTTCTCCATCTCGGCACGGAATTCCGCAAATTCTTCCTGAGCCTTGTCGAACACGGGTGCGGCCTCTCCCCAATCGAATCCGACTTTCGCGACCCGGCGGATAATATCCTGGCTGCGAGCCAAGGTCGGCATGCTCTTGCTTACTTTGTCCATGATAGACTTTTCGGCATCCTTCTGGTGCAGCGTCTCCTGGGCCTTGATTTTTTCCCAGCGACGGCTCACTTCGGAAGCCGTATCCACCTGCGCATCGCCAAAAACGTGCGGATGCCTGCGAATCATCTTCTCGCAGATTCCCTGAACAACATCATCGATATTGAAGTCGCCACTCTCCTTCATGACCTGCGCATGGAAAACCACCTGCAGCAGCACGTCGCCCAGTTCCTCGCACATGTGAGCCTTGTCGCCTTCCATCGCGGCATCGATGAATTCACTGCTCTCTTCGACCAGGTAGGGCAAGAGCGTATGCGTGTCCTGGGCGCGGTCCCACGGGCAACCGTCTTCGGCACGGAGCTTCGACAGGATATCGACCAAATCTTCAAACTTGTACTTCATGGCCCAAAGATAGAAAGTCGCACGCACGCAGGTTCTCCCCCTTGTTTTTGACACTCGAATTCTGTATTTTTAGGCACGGGCAAACAACAACGCCCAAAGGGAAGCAATGAAAGACATCTACACCGTAAAGCCAGAAGAGTATCCGCTCTTGCTCGGGGAATCCATCTACAAGCCAAAACAGCTCTATGCCATGGGGACGCTCCCGCCGCCAGTTCACGCCCTCGACAGCGCGAAAGCTCGCAACGCAAACCTCCCCGTGGGAATCGCGATGGTCGGCACGCGAAGGCCGGGAAACAGCGCCCAGGAACTCTGCCGGAGGCTCGTGGGCGCACTATGCGGGACACAAGCCATCGTCGTCTCGGGACTCGCGCAGGGAATCGACAGCCTGTGTCACGAAGCCGCGCTCGATGCGGGAATCCCGACAATCGCCGTGCTCGCGCAGGGGCTCGGCACCAAAATCGAAGGCAGCCGCGGAAACCTTGCAAGGCGCATCCTCGAACACGGCGGCGCCATCGTCTCGGAATTCGAACCCGACATGCCTGCCTACAAGGGGAATTTCCCGGCAAGGAACCGCATCATCAGCGGCATGTCGCGAGCGACTGTCATCGTGCAGAGCAAGGCGAAGGGCGGAGCGCTCATCACCGCCGAATTCACCCGCAAGGAGGGAAAGCCGCTCTACGCCATCCCCGGCGACTTCGACAGCGAAGTGGCCGGGGGCACGAACGACCTACTCGACCGGGAGCTTGCGAAACCAGTCTTTCGGCCCGAAAGTCTGGTTTCGGTTCTCGGACTCCCCCGGCGAGGAGGTCAGAGCATCACGGCCTTCGAAAGCGCGGGCTGCACGCTCGGAAAAAACGCGAAAGCACTTTTTGCAAAAGTCAACGGCTACCGCAAAACATTTCCCGAGCTCCAGGCAGAATCGGGCTTTAATATCGGCGAACTTTTAGCTATATTGACAGAGCTCGAAATTGCGGGTCTCGCCCACACCGAAGACAACTTCATGTTCCACTTCAACGGATCGGCATAATGCACAAGAAAATCTACATCGCCATTGTGGTCGTCATTTTCTTTATCGCTATCGTTGTATCCCAGCTCCTGTTCAGCAAGGGGAACATTTTCGAGCAGCAGATGCTGATTCAACAAATCGAATTAAAGCAAAAGCAAATCGATTCGCTCAACACCGTCATCGAAGAGCGCAAGCTCATCATCGAGAGACTCCAGAACGACTCCCTCTACAAAGAAGAAATCCTCCGCACCCGTTACGGCATGAGCCGCAAGGACGAGAAGGTTTTTCAGATGGTCAAATAGCTACTCTTTCTTTTCGGCAGAAAGAGCCTTCACCGCTTCGGTCAGGCGGTCGATTGCCTGGATGAGTTCGTCCATCTTGGCATCGCTTACACCACCGGCAACGGCGGCACCGACCGCAGCCTGGGCCGCAGTCTCAACAGCCTTTGTCGCTCCAGTCGCTGAGCCTGCCGAAGCGTTCACCGGGACCTTGCCGAGCCAGATATCCGGCCAGCGGTCGTTGCCGCTGTGATAGGTAATGCGGGTCGCAGTTTCCACCGGTTCGCCAATCTTCCAGATGTAGAGCTCGTAGTCGAACAGGTCGTGGTCGTGGCCCTTGTCGGTCGCACCCCACACAAGCCACTTGCCATCGGGCGAGAGGCGTGGGAAGTATTCATGACTGCGACGGCCCGGCAGGTCCATCAGCTTCACGTTCTTCGGGATGCCGAAGAAGCCGACCTTCTCAATCTGCTTGCCGTCCTTGGCAGAAAACCACAGGATTTCGCTCGGGGCTGCAGTACCGCCATTACCCGTGGGGTTCACACGGTAGAGCTTGGAGCCGTCGAAGTTCCAGTCAATCTGGCAACCGTCGCCGGACTTGGTCCAGACATTCTTCGAGAGGTCCCACACGCCCGTCTCGCGCATGGAGCCGCGGAGCGTAATCGCCAAATGCTTGCCGTCGGGGCTCATGTTCGGTTCCTGCAGAATCACGCCGGACTTGTTGAAGGCCTTTTCGCCATCGAGCACGAGCGTTTCGGCCTTGCTCGCGAGGTCCATCGTAAACACCTTCCCTGCGCGGCTAAATACAATCGACTTGCCGTCGGGTCTCCAGGTGCCCCATGTGGCGTTGTCCACCACCTTGCGCGCGTTCTCGCCCGAGATATCGACCATCCACAGGTCCCACTTTTCGGGATAGTTCGCGTCGTTTTCAGGAACCCAGCCGCCCTTGCTGCGATTAAAAAGCACCGTGGCGCCATCGGGAGAAATCCTCGGGAACCAGTCCACATTGTCGCCGCTCGTGAGAGCACGGGCATTGCTGCCGTCGGCGTTCATGATCCAGATATCGTGATGCGAATTCGCGCGACTCGTCGCCCAGACAATGGCCCCTTCGAGCTTGCCCTTGAGGGCAGAAAGTGCCTTCTGCTCGTCGGCAGTCGGATCAACAGCGGCACCCGTCGGAGCTCCCTGCTGGGCAAAAACAGAAGTCACGGCTAATGCCGCACAAGCGCAAATCTTCACAAACTTTTTCATGCCCTAAAAATACGAAAAAAAAGCGCCCGCCTATCCGGCAAGCGCGTTTTTGTCTTTGGAATCGATAAAATTCCCAAGCTGGATTCTACTCCAGGCGGATTTTTTTCAACTGCGTGCCTCCCGCAGTCTGGACACGGAGTACATAGACACCCGCAGGAATCCCCTCGAGGCTCACCGCCATGCCGCCAGAAACAATCCCATTCCAGAGAGTCTTGACCGCGGTTCCCGTCACGCCGAACACGTCCATGCGCACGTGTCCCACTGCGTTCACATGCAGGGTGCGGCCCAGCTGGGAGATACCCACCGCGGCCGGCAAGCGAGCCGCTTGGATAGCGACACTTCCATCGGAACTGGAATTCAAATCCGGCACACTGCTGGAACTTCCGGGCACGACTGCGCTACTGGAACTCTGCGGCGGCGGATTCGAGCCCGCCGTCATGAGGTTCGGCATGTTGCCCGAAACCAAGAGCCCGCAAAGGACTTTCATGGACTGTTCAAAATAGGCTTCATCGCCCAGTTTGACCGCTTCCGCCCAGTATTCATCGAGCTTTGACTGGCGGGAAGCATCTGTAACCAGCGATGTCATGAGCGTAGCCACGAATGTGCTATTGTGGTCGTTCCACATGGTATTGCCACTACGTTCAATCGTCCCCTTCATCGCCGATGCCGCATAGCCGCTCACCCATGTTCCGAGCTTATCGAGCATCGTCTTGGCCTTCGATTCGCCGAACCAGTAAAAATCCTGCGCCAGGCGCCACGGAGTACGGGCGGCATCGTAACCATAGTACTTATCCAGCCCCTTTCCGCTCGCATCCGACCAGTTGTCAAAAAGCCCCGTGGAATATTCCGCAGAATTCGTCTCCAGCAAGGCGTAGTTGGCATTCATCGCCGTCGTATTCCAGAATGCAGCATTTTCCGTGTCCACCTCGGCAAAGAGCCTATAGTAGGCCGGAGCGATATAGGAAGGATTCTTCTTGTCGTTCCAGGCATCGCCCGGCTTATGGAGGCCATTTTCTTCAAACTCATACTTCTTCACGTTCTTCAAGAGAGTACGAGCTTCATCAAGATACTTTTCGTCACCAAACTGGTACGAAGCCATGATCAAGGCCGCGGCCACATCCATTTCTGCATCTGTTGCCGCATTTGCATTGTTATTGTACGGATTCAAACCGCCAAACGACCAGTTCATCAGTCCATGATCGTTGGCACCCGCCTTGTAGAACGCCCACAACTTATCGAACTGGGCCTGGTAGCTCGTCGTATTGTCGCTGAAATAGACCATCATCAGCATGCCGTAGCCGGTCCCTTCAGAGACAAAAGTGTTACTGCCGTGGTCTTTTTCAATTGCGGCGTAATTCCCGCTTTCTTTATACTTGTCCCTCATGTAATAATCGAAAGCCGATTTCAGCTGAGTCGCAGCCTCGCTCTGGTTCGAAAGGACAATGCCGTTTCCACCATAGTTGGAGTTTTGCGGGAACGGGAAGTTCACCGCCGCCTGCGAAAGTCCAAAAGCCATAAGGCCCGCGAGGCCCATTTTTACCAAACAATTCATAAACACTCCTTGTGCCCATAGGGCGAATTCAACTCTCAAAAAATAACTTAATATCGACAAATCCAAAACTAGTTAAAAGCTACGTGCGTGGACATTGTGCGACCCATCACGGAAAAAGGGACAACACGATACACTTTGTAGCGTTTTTCCGATTATTTGAGCGTTTCCAGTATGGAATCGAGACGGGCAGTCAGCTGCATCGCCCCCTCTGCGCTCAGGTGGTCCATGTTATAGGCCATATTTTCCGTATAGTCGTGGTCCCCCATTTTATTTTCGTCCATCCAGATGAGCCCCATCCCTTTTACACGGCTCAAAATGGAATCCGCGATGGAACGCTTGGGGCCATAGACACCATACGAGCCCGTTTCCCTATAGCCAGGATTTTGTGGCGCGATAAAGCATATAATGTTCAAATTTCTCTCCCGCGCCATCTTGATAATTTCTTCAAACAGCGAAAAATCGTATTTGTAGTTTTCATCCAAAGTCGAAAGGGCCGTCGTATCGCGGAATACGTCTATACCGTACCACCCCATGGTCGGCAACAGGAAGTCTTCCAAGTTGTAGGGATGCTGCAATACGGATTCTGGCTTGGGGCACTCCGAGACCAGGCTCAGGAACCCTTCCGGCACGCCGTCTTTCCAGAAAGAATGATCCTCGTCATACTTGAATCCTGGAACGCCGTCTATAATCGGGCCCCATGATGTCGACCGGTCGTACCACAACAGGTCCGGAGACATTTCAATCACCAGCGTCTTGAGGTTGGGAACGTGCTGCAATATGTAATTCTTGAAGAGGTAGTGCATGCCCCTCATGTCGCCTGCGGAATAGGCCATGTTCAAGAAGTTTTCCGATTTCACATTCTTCTCGTACATGCCGAACATCATCCTCGAACTTCCAAGGCCTACGACGGTCACCTCCTCGCGACGATACCAGAACCTCTCCATTTTCACGCGAAGTTCCAACGCATTGTACCACACGCCTTCATCGTAATACACTCCAGCGCTATCGGCATTCAGCGTCAGATTCGGCCGTGCAGAAGCCTTGGCGTCCACCCAAAAATTCGGATGCCAAAGTTCATCGCCTTCGGCGATTTCCACGACACTTTCGTCTTTCAGATACACAAGGGCAATCTTCGAATGGGCCCCCTCCAGATTGGAAAGAGTCACAACGGCGAAATTTCCCCCGCCCAAAGACCATTCGCTATGGTCGAACGAATAACCCGCAGGGGCTGCTACAGCCTGCAGCAGTTTGCCCGTGCTGTCGGAGACAAGCAGACGTTCGTGCATGCCGTATTTTTTTCCGACAAAGTCGACACCCGGTCCCTTTCCGAAATCAAGGAACAAAGTGCGCTTAGAACCATCCCTCGCAAGCGACGCGTTACACGCCTGCGCGCTATCGTACCAGACGGTATCGCGGGCATGCGCCATCAGCGTCGAGCCGGAATCCGCCACATGGGCGCGCAAAAGCCTTGCACCCGAAACCGCAATAGAATTGTCTTCGCTGATGCCGCCGTGGTAGGCGCCGTCGAACAGTTTCTCGGGCGTTCCGAACTTGCCGCCCGCAAATTTCACCTGCCAAGTCGAAGCCGCCTTGAATGCGGAGGCATCCTTGTTGTTGCCCGCGTCGGTCACGTAAACGATTACCGTATCGCCATTTTCGAGCACGCGCCAGCGCGGAATGGCGGCAGATTCCACATTGAGTTTCACGAGATTCGAGCCATTCGCATTCAAGTCGCGCACATACAGGGACGACTTGCCCGCCACACCCTCAAGGCCCGTGCAGAAAGCCACCCTTTTTCCGTCAGGCGAAATTTCGGGATGATACGCTCCTATCGTATCCGCAATCTCCACCACCGATAAGCTGCCGCTAGTGTAATCGATAAAAGCAATGTTGCCCGAAACGTCGTTCCGGAAGGCGAGTTTCATCTTGCGGGTTCCCGTCCGCGACTGCAAAAACGAAGAACTTGCCATCGGGGCAATCCGACTCGAATTCGCCATTCCGTCTCCGCCCATCCACACAGGGTTTACAATGACGCCAAACGCCAGGCGGAACCCGACATATTCGGCACGGGTAGACGAGACGACCGTGTAGACATCACCGCGGCCGTAAAGAGAAATGGAGGAAGCGTCGTTGCGGTAGCTTCCGCCTTTCAAGACGCGCTGTCCCAGGGCGCCCCCATCTGGAGCTCCGGCATAATTCAAAATAGTCGTATCGCGGAAGATTCCAAACCAGTCGTTCACCCATTCCATGGCGTTACCGAACATGTCGCAAAATTCATTCGCAGCGGCCTTTTCACAAACCGGATGCAGCTTGTAACCGGAATTACCTGCAGTCCACGCCTTTTCCACATTGCTGTTGCGGGACGCCACAAAGACCCATTCCGCCTCCGTAGGCAAACGGTAGCCCAAAATATCGGCATGATCCGAGAACCCTTCCATTTTCACGCAATGGCGCTGTTCGTCAAACGAGGCCATGCTATAGCTGTAAACCGTATCGAAACCTTCCGCCTTGCTGCGCTCATTGGCGAACAGGACGGCATCGTAATAGGAAACATTCGTTGCCGGGAGAGCGCCATCTTCGCAATCCAGCGAAAGGCCCGTCGCAGATTCCATCAGCCCGTTGAACTCTCCGCACGTCACTTCGCTCCGGGACATCGAGAAGTCATATTCGAACCCCACCATCATTTCCGGGCGTTCGTTGATATTTGCCGAAGTCTTGTTCGTCCCGAGAGCCACCAACGATTCGCCCGTATGGACACGGATCATGCCGGCAAGGGAATCCTTTTCGAACTCCTTCGTCGAAGGACGACCCGAATCCCCGCCAACGGAGTTGGAGCAGGAGAAAAAGAACAGGGAGAGCAGCAAAAGCAGCGCTTTATACAGCATCACTCACCTCAACGTCTTCAATAGGGAATCGAGTCGGGCTGTAAACTGGCGCGCCCCCAGATAGCTCAGGTGGTTGCTGTTGTAAGCCATTTCGGATGTGTAATCATGTTCTCCAAACTTATTCTCGTCAAAAATATAGTAGCCCGATTTCTCGAGTGCACTGACAATCTTTTTCGCGACTTCCATTTTGGGGCCGAACGATCCGAAGGATTCCGTCTTTGCGAAATCCGGATTCTGGGGAGTGATGGCCAAAATCAGCTTGACGCCACGCCGTTCCGTCTCCGCCCGCAGGGAATCCAGCATTTCCCGGTTTCTTCTCAATTTTACACTGTTATACGGCATCTTGGAAACATCGGCATCGACATAGGTATCGCCCCAAGAAACCGAAGGTAACAGGAAGGAATCATCCATGTAGTTCTGGGCGAAAAGGGATCTCGGGTAAGAATACTCCTGGCTCAGGGCGGCTACAACATCCTTGGTTTCATGGCTCAAATGATGCTCGTCGTAGATAAGTCCCGGCGAGAACAGGCGCACGTAGTAGAAATAGTCGTTTTCCTGCCGGAACAGGAACCCCGGGGAAAGTTCTACGACAAGGACCTTGATTTTTTCCGCATAGCGCAGAATGTATCTCGACGCAATATACTTGAACAGGAACAGATCGGCGAGCGTCACGCCCATATTCAATGTCTTAAAGGCGGTTATCGAAGTATCGATTACGGCGTCGAGCAACATGGAACTGCCCAGGGTAACGCACTCAATGTTCCGGTAGTTTTTCCAGAACATCTGCATCCTCATGGCCAATTCCACAGAAGAGCCCTGGAGCAGGTTGGCGGGATTGTAGTCGAAATACATGCCCGCGCTGTCCAAATCAAGCAGCACATCCCGATCAGCGTCCGATTTCCCTTTCACCCAGAAACTCGGATGCCACAGTTCATCCCCTTCGACAAGCTCGACTACGCTCGAATCGGACATATCGACAAGGACAATCTTCTTGTGCGCCCCATCCAAATTGGAAAGCGAAGCGACCACCAGATTTTCCCCTCCCTGCCCCCATTCGGTATGGTCGAAGGAATATCCCGCAGGCGCAGCGACTGACTGAATTAGCTTGCCGGTACTATCCGCCACAAACAGGCGTTCATGCATTCCGTAACTTTCACCGACAAATTTACGTCCCGGGCCCGCTCCAAAATCAAGGAACAGGGTCCGCTTGCTCCTGTCTTTAGAAAGAGAGACATTGCATGCCTGTGCGCTGTCGTACCAGACAAGGTCGCTTGCCTCCTTGAACACCGTCGAACCCGGTTTCGCGACGCGAGCCCTCAAGAGACGCGCTCCCGTTACAGCAAGCGACTTGTCTTCACTGATTCCGCCATGGTATGCACCATCCAAAATTTTGGACGGCTTGCCGAACTTGCCGTTTGCAAACTTCACCTGCCAGGTAGAAGTCTCCTTGAAGCTTGTCTCGTCCTTATTGTTGCCCGCATCCGTCACGTAGATTATAATCGTGGTCCCGTTTTCAAGCACCTGCCAGCGCGGAATTACGGCCGATTCCACTTCGAGCTTTACAAGGTTGGTCCCCTCCGCGTTCAAATCGCGCACATAAAGGGCGGACTTTCCCGAGACACCTTCAATCCGGGAGCAGAAGGCCACGCGGTTTCCATCGGGGGAAATTTCCGGATGGTAGACATTCAGCGTATCCTCGATTTCTATCACGGACGGAACGCCGCTGGAATAATCGATATACGCCAAGTTGCCCGTGATATCGTTCCTGAACGCAAGTTTCATCTTGTGGGTTCCCGTCAAGGAATGCAGCGCACTGGAACTCGCCAAAGGAACAACACGGCTCGTAGCCGCCTTGCCATCGCCTCCCATCCAGGTCGGTTCGGGAATTGCCCCTTTTGCCAAACGGAATCCGACATATTCGGCACGGGTCGAAGAAACGACCGTATAGATGTCACCGCGATTATAGAGAGTAATGAAAGAATTTGCGTTACGGTAGCAGCCTCCTTTTATGACACGCTGGCCCAACGCGCCGCCGTCAGGAGCCCCGACATAGTTCAAAAGGGTCGTATCCTTCAAATTACCGAACCAGTCGTTCACCCATTCTATCACATTCCCGAGCAAATCGCAAAATTCATCCTTTTTAGCCTTGCCACACACCGTCTGGATTTTAAGTTTCGAATTTTCTGCCGTCCATCCCTTGTCAAAAGACCAGTTGCGACCCGCCACAAGAAGCCATTCCGCTTCCGTCGGCAAACGATAGCCTTCGCTTTCGGTCGAGAAAAAGAATCCTTCCAGATTCGTGCAGTGATGATTCTTGTCGAACGTAGCCTTGCTATAGGAATAGGCGGTATCGCGCCCCTCCCTCTTGCTACGTTCATTGGCAAACAGGACTGCATCGTAATAGGTCACGTCTGTCGCCGGATAATAGCCGTGGCAATTCAGAGACAAGCCAAAGGACTTTTTCATCAGACGGTTGAATTCGCCGCATGTCACTTCGCTGCGCGACATTGAAAAATCATAGCTGAACTTTACCTGCATCGCAGGGCGTTCGTTGGTGCGGGCGTTGTTGGAATTGGTACCCAAGGTAACCTCTTCTCCCGCCGCCGAAACCGAAATCATTTTTGAGAAAGCGACACTTTCATCATCTTCGGAAGTATATTCCGGCATTGCCATTTCTGAATTAGAGCAGGCGCAAAACAAAACCAGCATCGACAGGTAAAGGAACAATCGCATCGGCGGCAAAGATAGAAATTTTGCCTAGCTCACAAGGCTGCTAGCGATCGGGCAGACGGCTTTTAGCAATTTCCCTGTTTGCATCGATGCCTGGATATTCGGGAAAAAGGTCGTCTGCAAGCCTGTACCAGCGAAGCGCGCGGGGAGGTTCCGTTTGCAGGTACAAATTGCCCAAGTCGAATGCGGCAAGGCCCGCAAACTGTGCCGGAGTAAGCGGTTTGAATTCCAGGCCGGTCCAGCGACCCGCCTTGTACTTTTCGCGATATTCCTCATTGGTGTAGGTATAGCCGAGACGGTTCGGTTCGAGGTTCACCGTCCTTGGCGCAAATCCCACCTGTGCGCGGCCGTCATCCTTGCCGTACCGCAAATACACATGCCCCGGCAAGAGAATAACATCAAGCGGAATTCCGCGGGCTTCGGCGACCATCATCGCAAGCCACGAAAGCCCCATGCAGCCCGATTTCCGGGTTTCAAGCACCCGCAGCGGTAGAATCGCATCGTGGGCTATGGACGCCTCGCCCTCCCCCGCAAATTCGATTTTCCAGAATTCCCACAGGAGCGATTTCAAAGAGGCGAGCGTATCGCGCGTTGCAGACAAACTACTATCGTAGAAGACAAGACCTTCGCGCCAGGCATCTACAGAATCTATGCAGGCGGGAGCGCGGTTCTCGAAGGTACACGCCATCTCGGCATACCGTACGTTTTCGGGCCGGCCCGTCCACAGCACGAGTGCAAGCGAAACCGCCAGCAGCACGACTAGCAGAGGCCAGAACGCTCGCGAGAATATTGCGGAGAGGCAGGCAAGCATCTTATCTCAGGGCATCCCATTCCATCGGGGATTGCCAGAAGTCGCGGGCCGTCATCATGTAAATCACGAGCCTCTTGCTCTGCATATCCTTCTTCATCTTCATCATGCGATGGTAAACGCCCGGGCCGCCGCCCCAGCTGGTGAGCACCTGCACGTCGAGCCCTGTCGCATAGGCAAGGAGCGATCCCGGGCCACCGCTCTTCTGGTCCACAGACTCAAACACACCCGTGAATGAATCGCCCATCAAGAGAATCGGCGCATTCTTGCCGCCCTTGTAGGGTTCTGTACCCTTGAAGATTTTCATCGCGGGCAACGTATCTGCAGTGTACTTCGCCTTCTCCGCATCGGGCAGGTGCGCCACCAGGTCGCCCTCGCGCATTGTCGTCGTCTCCTGCATGTTGAGCGAACCCGGCTTCGCTCCGGCATCGCCGTACCAGCTGTACTGCGTCACGCGGGCGGCAAGCTGTTCCATGGCGGCAAGCATGCCGGGGAGCGACCAGTGCGTATCGTAGCGCTGGTAGCTAAAGTGCGGGGGTTCGTCGCCCGCCTTGGCCGCCATGAGCGCCGGGTAAATGTCAAGCACGTCAAGCCCGGCGGCAAGCATCTCGCGGGTAAACTCGCGGCCCGCGGGGTTCACGCAGAGGTCGGCAGGCGTCCCTGCCACAAGGCGCTCGGCGTAAATTTCTTCCTTCACGGGAACGGGAACCACGAGCAGTTGCACCCCGATGGAATCCAGGTAGTGTTTAAGTTCCAGCAGGCGCGGGAGCGGGTTGTGCAGGCTATCCTGCCCGGTTATCTTGTCTGCAAGCAGGTAGTTCGCGTTGCGGCGGAACCAGAGGAAGCTTTCCGCGGGTGTCGCTCCCGCTGTCGCCCAGGCGTTCTGCTCCTTCGGGAGTTTCGCGAGAGTCTTTTCGAGCGTAGCGCGGAACTTCGCGGTTTCCGCATTCGCGGGGCAAGAGCCTTCCAGCGAGGCAAGCGTCTGCAGGCGCGCATCGGAGGTCGTGTCGAGTGCGCGGTTCACCGGCACCACCTCGCCCGCCGCAGCAAGCGAATCGGCAACGGCCTGTGCGCGAATCTGTTCTTCGGACAGGCGGAATGCAGGAACATCGAACGCGACCCACATGGGTTTCCCCATCGGGTTCCCGCGCATCACGGCAAAGGGCTGCGTCTTGGCGCCTTCGGGCCAGAAGCCTCCCGGCGTATGGGGTTCCAGGTCTGTATTGAGCGTCGGATACCAGTAAGAAGACAGCGTCCGAGCCCAGTTCATCGCATCTTCGAGCGTCAACTCTGCCGTAATGTAATGATTGAGCACCTCGGCAGTCTCACCGTGCGATGCGAACTTCAACTTCGCAAAAAACACGGTACGGCCCGTCCAGGTGGCCGGCAAAATTTCTGCCCACCACTCGACGGAACCGTCGCTCATCGGCACGCCCCAGAATCTGCCTACCGTCTGGAACGCCCTGAAGACATCGGGTTCGCTCCACTTGACGGCCTCCACGGCACTGAGCACCCGGGCAAGAGAATCATCGCCCGTCTGCGCATAGAGAATCTTGGAAAGCGGTTCCCACGCCAATGGTTGCCTGCCAGCCACAACGGAGGGCTCATATTCCGAAAGCGAATCGAGCATCGGGAACGGATATTCGGCAAGTTTCGCGCCTGCCATCCCCCCCTTGTAATTCTCCGGCTTTTCGTCCTTGCCTGCAAGGCGGATGGGATTGTCGTAATAGGCGGCAAAATCAAGCGCGGCGAGCGTCGGCTTGTCGATTACGCGCACCTGCTTGTCCCTGGATTCGACATGTAATTCGAACACCGTCACCGGAGTCGAAGGAGCGGGCGGAAGCGCCCTGGACGCAGAAAGTTGCTTTTCGGGAGACGCAGTCGAAACATCCGTGGCAGGATCCGGCGTCCCGGAAGCACAGGAGCAGAGGCCCAGCGAAACGCAAAGAGATGCGGCAGCAAGCCCCATGCGCCTGCAAGTAAACGGGATAATATTCATACGCTACCGAATATACAAAAAGCACATGTGGTCTAAAGCCCGCCGCACCGCATATTTTCTAGATTTGTTCCGCAAAAAAGGGCACCATGAAAAACCTATTTGTAATCGCAACCGCAAGCGCCGGGAAAATCCGGGATTTCGCGCACATTTTAGGCACCGACCACTACGAATTCAAGACGCTGAAAGACATCGGCTTCGACGAAGAAATTGTCGAGGACGGCAATTCATTCGCCGAAAACGCCATCATCAAGTCGAGCACTACGGCCCGCTGGCTTGCCAAACGCGGCATCGAGGCAACCGTCCTCGCCGATGACTCGGGACTCGAAGTCTTCTCGCTCGCTGGAGCCCCCGGAATCTACAGCGCACGCTACAGCGGCATCCACGGCGCAGACGAAAGCAACAACACGCTTCTCCTCAAGAACCTCGCGGGAATAACCGACCGCAAGGCGCGCTACTTCTGCGCACTCGCCTACCAGACAATCACGCGCAACGCCGACGGCGAATTCGTCGTGAGCGAACCGCAGATTTTTGAAGGCGAATGTCGCGGCAGCATCAACTACGCTCCCGTGGGCGACATGGGATTCGGCTACGACCCGTTATTCGTCCCCGACGGAGAAGCCCGCACCTTCGCGCAGATGGAGCTTGAAGAGAAGAAGGCCATCAGCCACCGCGGAAACGCCATCCGCGCCCTGAAAAAAACACTCGGGAAATAAGGAAGCCGCCAGACGCCATGGCGCCACGCCCCGTCTAGATTCTGCAAGAGCAGCAACATGTTGAAGGTCCTATTCGCTCCGCTACAAGGTTACACGACGGGCATCTATCGGGCAGCCCATGCAAAAATCTTTGGCGGCATCGAAGCATATTACGCTCCATTCTTGCGGATTGAAAACGGGCACCCGCGCGAAAGGGACCTGCGCGACCTCGAAACCCCAGCAGGCGTGCCGGGTTCTCCACGGGTCATTCCGCAGGTCATCGCGAATAGCGTCGAAGAATTCAAGGTTCTCGCCGACGCCATCCTGCAAAAAGGCTTCACCGAAATCGACTTCAACATGGGATGTCCCTTCCCCATGCAAGTCAACCGTCACCGTGGCGCAGGCCTGCTGAACGACACCCGAACCGTCCAGGAAATCATGAACGAAATCGCGCGGCTATCCGCAGCGGGAACCGCAAAGTTTTCCGTCAAGATGCGGCTCGGACAGGAATCTCCCGATGAAGCGTTCGCACTCCTCCCGATTTTAAACGATACTCCGCTCACGCACATTACGCTCCACCCGCGCCTCGGCAAACAGCAATACAAGGGCGCAATTGATATCAAGTCATTTGAGAAATTTTACAGCGAATGCCGCCACCCGCTTGTATATAACGGGAACATCACAGACGTTTCGCAAATTCAAGAAATGGAACGCCGCTACCCGAATCTCGCCGGAGTGATGATCGGCCGCGGATTACTTGCGCAGCCAAGCCTCGCAGCGGAATACAAAGCAGGGAAAGCGAACATAACAGGAAAAGAATTTACAGACAAACTTCTCCAAATACACCAGATTATTTTCGAACACGCGCGGCAAACATTCCAGGGTGACAGCCAGATCCTTGCGCACGTGCAAAGTTTCTGGGATTATCTGGAGCCGAGCATTCCCAAAAAGACGTTCAAGAGAATCAAGAAAGCAGGCAAGCTCAGCGTATACGCCGATGCAGTTTCTACATTGCTCCCCGAGAACCAGCATGAATAGCGTTTATATCGAAATCACGAACGCCTGCAACTTGCATTGCAGCTTTTGCCCCAGCAGTGATTGCGGGCACGAGGCCGGTTCGGGAGCATCGCGCTCGTTCATGCCGAGCGCACTTTTCGAGAAGTGTATCGCGGGAACGGTAGAAGCAGGCATCGAGAACGTATATCTGCACGTCCTGGGCGAACCGACGCTGCACCCGGGATTTGCACTCTTTCTCAAGGATATAAAGGCCGCGGGCCTCACCGCGACGCTCACCACGAACGGCACGACCATCAGGCGAGTCGCCCACCACATATTGAACTGCCCCGCCGTGCGCCAGGTAAACTTTTCGACGCACGCATATGCGGAACTCCCGCCCGACGATGCGCACGGGTATCTACAGGACGTCCTCGACTTCTGCAAAATGGCCTTGGCCGCAAGGCCCGACATGTACATCAATCTGCGGCTCTGGAACATCGGTGTAACAACCGCCGGAGACTGGAACGAGTTTGCGATTTCTCGCATAAACGAGACGTTCAACACGCAGGTCGCTCCGGGAAATTTCTGCAGCAGGCACAAGAGTTTCCCTATCGCGGGGAGGCTCTACCTGCACGAAGACTCACGATTCGAATGGCCGGGAACGAGCAAGGTCACTGCTAGTGCTGAGCATGGTCAAAGTGAGCCCGCCGAAGTGACCGCCAGCAAATACCCCGCAGGCACGTGCCATGCCCTCGACACGCATGCCGCCATCCTGCACGACGGCCGGGTAGTCGCCTGCTGTCTCGACTACAGCGGGCAAATCACCCTCGGGAACATCGCCAACCAGGGCCTGCCCGAAATTCTCGGCTCGCCTGCCGCCCGCAATTTACGCGAAGGCTTCGAAAAGCACGAACTGCGCCACCCGTTCTGCCAAAATTGTTCCTTCTGCAAGCGGTTCAGGCAGTAATATTCAAACAAATTGCTATAATGTCCTACTAGAAATAGAAAGGAGATTGAACCGTGAAAAAGTTGTTCTTTGCATTGACAGCATGCACCGTTCTTTTTGTTGCATGCGACGACAGTTCAAGTTCCCCGAGTTCAGAAAACAATTCAAGCGTAAAATCCAATAGCTGTTCCAACGCCGACGAACCGCTTACCGACCCCCGCGACGGCAAGGTTTATAAGACCGTCAAGATCGGCAACCAAGTCTGGATGGCCGAGAACCTGAACTATGACGTAGAAGGCAGCTGGACAAACGACAGCCTCGACAAGGATGGTTCCATTTACGGGCGTTTTTACACCTTTGGGAGAGCAAAAAAAGCTTGTCCAGATGGATGGCATCTGCCCACCTTTGACGAAATTGACGAACTTCGCGAAAACACGGGCGGAGTCGGCTTGGCCGGAAAGAATTTAAAAGCGACCTCCGGCTGGGATAAAGATGAAGAAGGCAAAGACGGAAACGGCACCGACAAGTACTGTTTCGGCATCAAGGCTAGCGGAAAATCGCAGAACAAGGAAGACGGCGTCTACGGCGTCGGCAAATACGCCCAATTGTGGACTTCGACCACCTTCATCCGTCCAGAATACGACAGTTACGGGAACCGCATCGACAGAGGAAGCAAAGTTTATTATTTCTCCTTCACGAGCAGCGACTCCGTCTATATTGAGTCTTACGATACAACTCCTGCTTGGAACATCCGCTGCCTGAAGGGTGATTCCGAGCCCGAACCGATTGCTCCAGAAAATTCGTCGGGATACGATGACGGCGCTTTTACGTCCAAATCGGATTAGAACTACGTGAAAACTGCACCAAAGAAGGGCTGTAGGAATAATTTCACCTAGTTCGGACGATCGATAAGCACCGGAGCCTTCAGGCTAGCTTCGCCTTCCCAGAAAGGATACACAACCTTTTCGTAGAACTGTTCGAAGCGTTTCCTGTTCATCATCTTCCAGCTTTCAAATGCAATATCGTTCACACCCCTGAAAACAACCCGCATAAAAACATCCTCGAAGCCACCATCCACAATCTGTCTATAGAACGGTTTCAAGTCAAATTCGTAAGGCAGCATCACGGACTCACGCATCGCGAATGTTCCCAGCGCTACCAGAGTTTCAAAGTCATTTTCGCTGCCATCCAGTGAATCCAGGCGGTCAAAGTTCAACTTTTCGAATTTCGATTCGCTCTCGGCAAAACGATACACCGTAGACCTGGCCCATTCCCTGTGGATATCGAGCAGCGGGTGGTCCTCGAAACGTTCCAGCACTTCCTTAAAGATAAGCATCAACTTTGCAAAATACTTTCTCACATAAGCAGCACGATCCCTTGTATCCCCTACAAAATTCGCATAAACACCATTCACAAAGAAATCAATCCACATCCTCCTATTCGCCGAAATCTGCGCGAGCAGGAAATAGGAACCTTCGTGCTGGCGTGTCGACTTTACGGCAAGTTTCGCCACCTCGTAGGCCTCATCCTCGCGCTTATGGAAAAAGAGCGCAACTCCCTTGTTGTACAGAAGGTGGTAGGATTTCGGATAAAATGACAGGCCGAGATCATAATACTTCAATGCAGAATCGATTTTTTCCTCAAAATCGTAGATGTCGCCAACAAGCGAAAACGCCAGCTCGGCCGGTTCTATCTCAATGGAGCGTTTTGCATACAAGGCGGCACTGTCAAGCTGTCTAAGCATCATGTAAGAATAGCCCAGTTCGTAGTTGACCGTCGCATTTTTCGGGGAGAGCGAATCGGCCTGCTTGTAGCACTTGATAGCCTCACGGAACATCCTATTGTCGTGGTAAGCGTTTCCCTTGGCAATCAGCTGCACAGCTTCGCGTTCATTGGCCGAAAGGGTATCATTCCCCATCGCCTTGGGTGCGCTGGCCACATTCGTATAGCGGATTGTCGAAGATTGCGCAAAAGACTGCTGCAAGCCCAGGAAAACAAATCCAAGACCAAGAATCAGCGACAAAGGAAGGCTTTTGACTTTCATGATTCCAATATATATTTTTATTTTTCCTATGTGCAAACGACAATTCTCGATTTCACGGGTGTTTACAGTTTTCAGCCCTTTATGCAAGGTCTGAAAGGAAATTCGCGTCTAGTTTCCGCAACTTCGAACGCAGAAATCCTCTACATAGACTGCGCCGACATTTCGGGTACGGACTGCTACTGCGATGACGAAGCTGTCGAGACCCTCCGCAGGCGCATTGCCGATGCGGGCATCACGAATGCGCACGGCATCCACTTCTTCGACAACGGCAATTACCACTACATGAGCAAAATCTGGACCGACATGGTCCAGGAACCGTTTTCGCTTGTTGTTTTTGACCACCATCCCGACATGCAAGCCCCGCGATTCGGGAACATTCTCAGTTGCGGCGGCTGGGTCAAGAAGGTTTTGGAAGAAAACAAGTTCATAGGCAACGTTGTCATTATCGGGGTCGCTGACCACCTCGTGGAAGAAATCCGCGAAGAACTTTCGCAGGCGGGCGATACCAGTACTTTAGACAAAGTAACTTTCATCAAAGAAAGCGAAATACGCGAAACCGGTTCACCCACGTCATTCTCGCGCACACCCTCGTCATTCTCGCGAATGCGAGAATCTTTAAGATCCCCGACCGAGTCGGGGATGACAGAAGGCCGAATCTACATCTCCATCGACAAGGACGCCCTCTCCCCCGCCTACGCGGCCACCAACTGGGATCAGGGTTCGCTGGACGTAGCAGCACTCAAAGAAATCATCGCCGGTCTCGCCACAAGCCACAAAATCATCGGCGTAGACATCTGCGGGGAACGCGCCCGCGACTTTGCAGGCGACGAGCACCACACCGTGCAAGAAGCGGATGCGCTCAATAGCGGACTCAATCGGGAACTGGCGGAGTTCCTGGCACCGTTCCTCTAAAAACAGCGGATTTTCAATCCTCAATCCCCAATTTTTGAATATCCGGCCCCTTTCACAAAAATAAAACTTGCTTTTCTCCAGAAAAAAAGGTATTTTAAAAAAAATTTAAAACAGGAAGCCACTATGGGAAAACTCATCAAGATTGTCGTATTTGTCGCCGTATGCGTGATTTCTGCGTTCGGCATCTACAGCCTCATCAAGTACAACAAGGTCGACGAAAACACCGCCGACTAGCCAAAACGCGCACAACGCTGTCGGACCGCGGGTTCGACGTTTTTCGCCATACCGCAAGGCATACTCGCCCGCGGTATTTTTATATTTCCCAGCATGAATCTTTTGAACAAAAAGCCCATTTTCTTTGCGACAGCAGCCGCGCTCTTCATAGCCATTCTCTTTATCGTTTTCCGCGGATTCGTCTTTGACGACTCGCAGCTGATGCTCAACAGCGACCAGCTGAATGGCATCGGCAGCCGCATATTGCGTGCCGAAAACCCAATCGTCACCGAATGGGACGACAGCCGCCTGGGAGGGGTTCCCACCATCGATGCGCTGTTCGCCGACGCCTACCACCCGCTCGTATGGACGCAGTTCCTGATGGACCCGGCACGCGCCGTGGGCTTCAAGTTCATCCTCACCGTGTGGGTCGCCTTCATGAGCGCCATGCTTTTGGCCTGGAACCTCACGGGCAACCGCTGGTGGGCCGCCCTCCTCGGGTTCCTCTACGCCTTCTCGCCGGAATACTTCACCTACATCTACGGCGGCCACGACGGAAAGATGATGGTTTTCGCCATCGCCCCGCTCGCGCTCCTCGCCATCCGGAAGGTTGTCCGCAACGGAAGCCTCCCCTACCTTATCGTGCTTGCGCTTGCCATCGCGTGGATGATTCTCGGAAGCCACCTGCAGCTCACCTACCTCTTCCTGTGGGGAGCCGGGTTCTACACGCTTTATGAGGCCGCCTTCCACTGCAACACGTTCAAGACGCGCGGCAAGCGCATCGGGCTTGCCGCCGCAGGCCTTGCTTTCGGGCTTGCGCTCGCCTGCTTCCAGCTGGTGCCGCCCTACCTGTACACCACCACGCAATCCGTGCGCGGCGAAGGCGACCATACCAACATGGGCCACGCCGTCAGCTGGAGCCTGCACCAGGAAGAACTCGCGCAGATGATTCTCCCCGGGTTCATCGGCGTGGACGTGTACGAACAGGATCCCAAGTCTGGCGATATCGTCGGCAGCTCTTTCATCTCGTATTCGAGGGGCGAACTGCAGAAGATGCCCGGAGGCTCCCCGTTCTACTGGGGCCACAACAGCTTCAAGCTCGACCACAACAGCGCGGGCACTCTCCTCACCTTCCTCGGATTCCTCTGCCTCTTCTTGCCCGGCAAGCGCCGCTGGGCAACATTCTGGGCCATGGGCATGGTCGTCGCCCTCAGCTACGGCATGGGAGCGCACTCCCCGCTGTTCAAGCTCTGGTACGCCATCCTCCCCGGCGTCAAGAACTTCCGCGCGCCCGGCATGGCACTGTTCTGGCTTCCGCTGCTGCTCGTGATGATGGCAGGGCCCGTGCTCCGCGCCATCAGCGACAAGGGAGAAGATGCGGCAAGGAACCTCCGCGCGCTCAAGCACGGCGCCGCCATGTTCGTCGTCCTGCTTTTGCTCACCGTCATCGCACGCTACAACTGGACGCTCTTCATCGGACCGTTCGGGCTTGTCGCCTGCATCGCCTATGCGCTTGTCTGCATCGGAATCATGAAGGTAGACGACCAGGGCAAGGCGCTCAGCTTCGAAAGTTTCATCGACGCCTACAAGACTGCCTTCAAGGACAAGGGTAGCATCACAAGCCGCGTGGCACAGGCTTGTTTCGTCCTCGGGTTCACCGCCATCGGTGCATTCCTCATGAGCGGACAGGACCTGCTCGCAGACCCGATCACGGCGCCCTACTTCAAGCCGCTGAACGAAATTATCATGCAAGCGACCGCCGCGAAGATCATCCCGAGCTTCGTGCTCGCGCTCGCGACCATCGTCGTTGCACTCTTCCTCTTCTTCTGGAAGGGATCCACCGTCGCGAAGGCGTGCATCTTCGCCGTCGTCGCCGCCATCGAGCTGTTCTTCATCAACGGAGCCTTCATCCAGAACGTTCCCGCGGCTCAGTACCTCCAGCCGAACAACGCCGTGGTCGCCGCCATCAAGGCTCCCTACAAGGCCGATTCGCTCAACACACCGCGCGTGCTTTCGCTATCGCGCCAGCCGTCGCTCGGTGCAAACGCATTCCCGCAATACCACCTGCGTAACGCCGACGGCTTCCACGACAACGAGCTTGCCTCCTACCGCGAATTCCGCGGCGGCCAGCAGAACGCCAACTACCTCCAGAACATTAACGACCCCGATGCAGCACACCCGTTTCTCGACCTCATGAACGTGGGAGCAATCGTCTTCGACACGCGCCAGGGCACCACCTACATGCCGATTTCCACGGCCATGGGCGAAGCCTACATCTATGGCCAGTCCGTGACGATGGACGATGCAAGCGCCATCAAGACCTTGCGCGAAAAAGCAGCCATCCGTAAGCCCAAGGCCGAAGAGAGCGCCCCTGCCGAGGCAACAGACTCGACAGCCACAGTCGATTCCACGACAGCAGAAGCTGCCGCGGAGGTCTCTCCAGCAGCAGAACCCGAAGATGACAGCTTCTACTACCGCGAAACGGTCATCCTCTCCGAAAAGCCCGAACACGAAGGCGAAGGCGGAGTCGCGAACGGGCACGCGAAGCTTATCGCAAGCCCCAAGATGGACACCCAGGTATTCGAGGTAGAAAGCGACCGTGCAGGATTCATGGTTGTCGCGGGCAACTACCATCCCTACTGGAACGCGACCGTGAACGGCAAGCCCGCAAAAGTCTACAAGGCTTTCGGCACGCTCCGCGCCGTCGAAATTCCGAAGGGCAAATCCGAAGTCCGCATGGAATACCGGAGCCGTCCGTTGCACGCCTGCATCAAGGTGAGCGCGGTCGCGGCGCTGTTCCTCGTCGCTATCGGGGTGCTGGTTCTTATCCGTCGCAAAAAAACCTAGCCAAGGCCAGTCTAGGCACGACCTTCGAAAAAGGCGTCGAAGTCAATATCGCGGACGCTTTCAACTATAAACTCGGGCTTGGTCTCGAGTTTTTCTACATCTTCGCGCTTGGTTTCGCCACAGAGCGGAAGCACGAACCTGCATCCGCTGCGCTTCGCAAGTTCGAAGTCGGTATAGAGGCGGTCGCCCACAAAGAGGATCTCTTCGGGTTCGTATTTTTTGAGTACGCCCGCAAGCATCGCAGGATTCGGCTTTCCGAAACTGCGTTCCGGTTCCACGCCATAGGCCGTCTTGAGAAGCGCCATGAAGCTTCCGATATCGGGCACGGGCCCGTTTGCATCGGGGCACACGAAATCCGTATGCGTCACCCAGAACGGGATCCCGCGCTGGACGCGGAAACTGAGTTCGCAGAGTTCGCGGTAGTCAAAACTGTTGTGATAGGCGACGAGCACGAGTTCGGTCTCTTTTACCGACGGGCAAAGATTCAGGCTCGGATCCTGCGCCGCGAACCATTCATGCACTTCGGGATTCGCAAAGAAGAACACGTTCCTGATGCCCTTTTCGTGAATCGCTTCGAGCGAGAGGTAGAGCGCAGAGATGATGGAATCGTCACGCAGCGGAAGTCCCATCACATGTAGGCGATTCTCGTAAAATACAGGCGACTTGCTCGTGTTGTTGCTCAGGTAATAGACCGGCACGCGGGCTGCCACGCGTTTCACCGTCGCGACAGCACCTGGGTAAGGACGCCCGCTCAAGTAGAGCGTGCCATCCAGATCAAATACGACTGCCTTTACCGGTTTGTGTTCCACGATGCGGTAAATGTAGCAAACACCCGCAAAAAGTTTTATATTCTACGCCATGAAGACTCCCGACAGCCGTTTCTACTGTCCGCGAATTGACGTGGGCGAATTTACCCTCGACGAAAACGAAAGCGGGCACGCAGTCCGCGTTTGCCGCGCCACCGTCGGCGACACTCTCGAACTCTGCGATGGGCTCGGGCATTTTGCCGATGCGACAATCGTCAAGGCCGATCCGAAGGCCTGTGAAGTCCGCATCGACAGGTTCGAAACCGTATCGGTCGAGCGTCCCAAGTTGAACCTTGCCATCGCATGCCTCAAGGACGACGCGCTAGAAGAAGTCGTATTTCACGCGGCACAAACAGAAATTGACACTATCTATTTCTTGCGCACCGACTTTTCGCAGGAGCCGAAGAACTCCGACCTGCACAAGCTAATCCGCCGCGCCGAACTCAAGAGCCTGGTCAGCCTCAAGCAGTCGAAAAAACCATGGCTGACCCGCATCGAAGGTCCAGTCGAATTCGACCGCTGGCTCGAAAGCGAAGGCGGGGACCTCGTCCTCTGCGACATCGATGGCGAACGCAAAGCACCCGTCCTAGACCGTAGGACAACACTCCTCATAGGTCCCGAAGGCGGATTTTCCCCCCGGGAAATCGGGGCCGTCAAATCTTACCAACAGGGCAAGACGCACCTCCTGAATTTGGGAAACACCCGCCTCAGGGCAAGGACTGCCGCCATAATCGCCCTTGGATGTTTAATTTATCACATCTAAAACCATGCCAAAAAGCCTCTTGTCCCTCAAAAATCACATTAAATCACTTTTTTGTAAGAAATACCGAATTTGACTTGACTTTCTTGTTTCTTTAAGATATTTTTGTTTACAGACTTCATATCATCCCATTTTGGGAAAAACAACAACAAGGAGTTTACTATGAAGAAGTTGATCGTTGCCGCACTCGCAGCATTCCTCATGATCGGTTGTAGCTCGACCCCGCAGGAAAAGTCTGCCAGCAAGCTCATCGAAATGCAGATGCTCAAGAAGAAATACCTGAAGGACCACGTGCCTGCCGGTATGGGTATCGGTGTTTCCACCGACGAACAGATTGCCATGGAAAAGGCCGATCAGAACGCCCGTGTCGACCTCGCCAAGGAAATCGACGCCCAGACCAAGGCTCTCATCAAGAACTTCAAGGAAGACGTGAACGACCAGGTTGCCGAACACTTCCAGAGCACTTCCAAGACTGTCGTAAACACCCACATGAGCGGTGCTACCCTCACCGACGTGCAGGTTGAAACCGACGAGAACGGCCACTTCAAGATCTACGGCATCATGACCCTCGACGCCAACCTTGTCGAAGAACTCATCAAGAGCCTCCAGGCCGCCGGTTCCTATGACGACGCTGTCGCCAACAAGATCCGCGCTGCTGCCACCAAGGCTTACGCTGAACTCGATGCCGAAATCGAAAAGCAGTAATTCCTAGCGGAATCCGCATTTGAAAAGGACCCGGCCGCATGGCCGGGCCCCCTTTTTTTACCTCAACAAAAAGAAGAAGCCGACGCAGCCGTCAGCCTCTTCCTCTATACGTTCCTTCACGCCTACTTTTTCTGACAGGCCTTGCCGAACATCTGGTTCAGCTTGGTCGCCGGGAGTTTCTTCACCGCGGTCGCCTGCGCAATGCCCTCGTCACGGCCGACACCCTGGACGGATTCAGTCGTCTGCTGTTCAAAAGCACCGAGCGTCACGGTACCGCGCGACGTGCAGAGGGTCTTGCTCGTATTCATCTTATCGGTGAACTGGAGCTTTGCATTGAGCGCCGGGAGCGACTCCTTGTCGAGGAGGGTGATTCCCGCATCGGCCAAGAAACTCTTGAGAGCGCCACAAGCCTCCACCGGTCCGTCGCAAACTAGCCTGTAGGTGCAGGCGGCCTTCTCGGAATCGTAGCGCACAGTCTGCGAAAGGAGGACCGCAGCACGGACGTAGCGGAAATTCAAGTCGGCATGCACCATCACCTCGCCCGCCGGATGCAGTTTCTTCACTTGGGCAAGCGAGAACACGGCCTCGCCTTCATCGTTCGTTTTCTCGTGCGCGATATCCCTGCTATCCTGGGTCAATGCAAGGGGGAATCCCTTCACTGGGCCCGCGAAATCCGTCACGGTCACCATCAGGGCTTCGCTTGTGAGGTCAGTTTCAATCTTCAGGCTACTCATGCCCGAGATAAGGTATTCCTTCAGTTCGCCAAGGGTGCTCTCGAGCTTCATTTCCTTCGGAATCTTCTGCACGCAGCTCAAGTCTTCCAGGAGCTCGGTATAGGAATCGGCAAGTTTCTCGAGAGCGACCATGTCGACGCCCATCTTGCGGTAATCGCGGTCCACCATGTCGAAGCGGATGATGGAGTCCTTGGACTTCATCTGAGCACGGATGGAGTTCAAGTCCATGAGGATCTTCGATGCCATCAGGTCGGTATCGATGGTCGCTGTAGACTGGAACGCCCCCTTCGACTTTGGTCCCTGGGTCAGTTTCGCGCCTTTGAGCGTCATGCTGGTAGAGGTGCTCTTCATGCCCTTGGCCGTCGATGTCACCTTGCCCTTGGAATCTTCCTTCACGGTAGTCTCAAATTCGCTGGAGACCTTAGTCCGCAGCTGCTTTGCAAGTCCTTCCAACGCAAGCTGGTCAGCTTCCTTCTGCGACTTTTTCGAAGTCGCCGTGTATGTCAGCACCTCGGCCGAGGCGAACGCCGTCATAGCAACCAGCGAGGCGAGAAATAGTTTATTCATAATGCCGCTCCCGGATTACTGGATTTCCAGGATAATCAGTTTCTTCGTAATGTTCTGCTTGCGGACCTTTGCGAGTCCATCAAGGCTTTCGACAAATTCGCCGTAGACCATCTGCGCATCTTCGTACTTGTCCGGATCCACATAGATTAGCAAGTCATAGGTGTTTCTGCTCATCGAAATCACCTGCATCTTGTTGAATTTCTTCCTCATCTTGATGGAGACGATGTTCGAGATTTCTTCGGCTTGGTCGTCGGTAAAGTCCCCGGTCAAATGCGCAACCACCTTGTACTGCACACCTTTCTCGAGTTCTTCGGCGAGACGGTCGCGGACCTTGTTTTCGAGTTTCTTGATAGCCCTCTGCACGGCCTTCTGCACAAGCACGCGCTGGCTTTCGCCGTTATCCTTGAGGCGCATGGATTCGCTAGCAAGGAGGTTCGCCGTAGAAGCTTCGCTTGCGTTCAGGTCAATCACGATGTAATCTTCCTGGATGCTACCCGCAAAAGTGATGTTGATGTCGGCTCCCACAGAGAGGCCCGCCACATAGGCAAGGTCCTCGTTGTTGCCAGCAATATCGGACTGGAGCTGCACCACTTCATCGAGCTGGGCCTGGCTTTCGAGTCCCATGACCGTATAGTCGCGGCTCGTGAGATAGGTATTGATGACTTCCATCGCCGTCTTCGCAAGCGGATTTTTGCGGATAACGTCAATGCTTCCTGCCATTTTTGCGCCCATCGCCGGAGCGACAAGAACCGTAGGACGGACCTTGAAGCTCACCGTCGAAACCTTGATATCGTCGTCGGCAGCCTCAGCAGCGTCAGCCGTTTTTGCAGCCGGAGCCTCTCCCGTTTTCGCAGAGAGTTCGCCCTGGGCCCTATTTTCCTTGCTCCTTGCAGAGGCGGCCGCGGAGCCGTCATCCTTCGCAGGGGGATTCGATGCGCAACCCGCCAGCACAAAGGCAACCGCAAAGGCACCAAGAACAGAGCCCAGACGGAGACCGAGCACACCATTTTCATTTCTCTTCATAATCTGTCCTTTATAGGTTCCTAAACCTACTATTCGTTTTCAAGGCCAGCCTTGGCTGCCTCGTATTCTTCTTCCGGAGTCTTGTACTGGATGAAGTTGCGAGCATTGCCCATGTGGTTTCCGCGCATGCAGTAGACTTCGTAAGTCTTGGTCTTGCGCATGCTCTTGCCGTTCTTGAGGACAACCTTCACGTCGAACTTCGCAATCTTGTTGAGACCGATCGTGACGGGCACGGCGTATTCCATTCCATCGAGTTCAGCACCCGAGAAGGACTTGACAACCTTGCCCTTGCGCGTCACGACAATTTCCTTGATTTCGGAAAGGTCCGAACGGGTGATGCCACCGAGACTGAACTTCAGGTCCGTAGAGTATTCCGTCTTCGGCAAGTCGAGATGCTTGCGTTCGACGGATGCGCCCATTTTCAAGGTAAGGCTCTTGAGGTCCCTGCCCGAAGGAGCCTCTTCCTTCTTTGGTTCGACCTTGGGTTCTTCCTTCTTGAGTTCGGCCTTCGGTTTTTCCTTCTTGGATTCCGCCTTCGGTTTTTCCTTCTTGGATTCCGCCTTGGGCTGTTCCTTCACCGGAGCCGGAGCGGGTTCAGCGGCAGCCGTATCGGCAGCGGGTTCTTCTGCCGGGGCAGATTCCTCGACCGGAGCCGGAGCTACGTACTCCGTCACCCACATGTAGCACTGGATTTCCACATCGCCTTCGCTACAGGTCGCAAGGAAGCGTTTGGTCCCGTAAGCATCGTCATCCCATTCGAACGTGCGCTGATAGACGCCGTTTGCACCCACCGTATCCGATTCGCCGAGGACCGTCACCACGACACCAGGGTTAACGCGGGCCTGCAGGGTCACGTTGGGGAAGAACACCTGAGGCGAGAGCGGGGAGGCCTGGAAGCGAAGTTTCTTCTCAAAGGCGTCCGCGCGTTTCGAGTAATCCTTGTCGAAATCGTTCAAGGTCTGTTCGAGGGAATCGATCATCCCGTCGCCAAAGATGTTCACGTTGGAAAGCTGCGTCGAAAGGGCCCTCGTACCGGAACTTCTCAACTGCAGTTTCTTCACCCTGCCGTTTTGGTCCACAAGCACGGTCTGGTTTTCGACAATGTTCTCGGACGCACCGTTCGCGCCGGTAACATCGACCTTGCCTTCCTTCAGGGAGGCCACCATCTGACCGTTGTACCCGCCAACAAAGCCGGCGGTACCGCGAATGGCTGCAGTCGCCGTTCCCGTGCGGAACATGAGCGTATTTCCAGATTTCTGTTTCTGCACATCAAAGTGCACGCCACCATTATTGACTACAATGGAGACCTGTCGGCTCAGGGAATCGAATATTTCCACATCGAGCGTCACTTCGGAGAGTTCCGTAATCCACAGCGAAGAACCGTCGCTCACGGACAAGACCGCTTCGGATTCGGCTCCCGTGCGGATGCGGTCCTTCTCGATCACCGACTGCCCGATGCGCAGTTGCGACCAGTCACCTTCACTCTTGCGCTGCAAGTTCGCATCGCCCAGTGACTTGCGGACCTTCGCTTTCAACTTGGCATGTTCCGGCTTCACGGTTTCGACCTTGGCCGGGGCATCGGTCTTTGCCATGGTTTTGGGATCAGGCTCGTCATTGCAAGCCCAGAAAAAGGCGGCACACAAGGCAGCCGACATGAGGGGAAGTCTATTGGATACTCGCATATATTGCAAATATATATACGTTGACATAGAAAAATAAGATTCCGGCATCAAAAACACATGCAGAACCGGATTTCGGCATTCGCCGTTATCCGCGGACACTTTTCCGCCAGCGTTCACGGATAAGCTGGAGGTCGTGCTGGTAGGGATTGCGCCTAAAATCCTCAAAAGCCCAGGCTGTCGGATGGAAAACGCCCTTGGAATAGGTCAATAGCATGTCGAGCCACACCCCCTCCCCCGCATAGAGCTTGTAGGGGCCGCGCTTGTAGCTGGGGAGCACGACCTTGTCCAAATCCATGTAGCCGATGTCGATGTTCACGTGCCGCGCCCCAGACGCCGAGGAGACGTCTGCCGCAAGTTCCAGCGCATTGCTGCGGGCCTTTTCGAGGGCAATCGATTCCGGCGGGATGCACTTTTCAAACGAGACCACGCCACGGTAAAGATTTTCGCCCATTTCGGGCACATAATAGTCCGTTTGGTCGAATGCAAAGAGCTTGCCCCTGTAACGGAGTGGGCCCCAGGCATCTTCCAGAATCTCGATTACCCGCGTATTCCATTCCGCACCCTGCTGAAGCACAAAGGCTATCAGCTGCACATCTTCCGAAAACTGTTTTTTTTCTGCCATACAAGCACCACAAAAGCAAGCAAAAAACTGACCGGCCTAATGAGGGAACACCGTCAGGTTCTTGCGGACATGTTCCAGTTGCTGTTCGGAAAAGCCCTCGAATTCCTCGCCCGTCACGCTGGGGAACATGAGGTTACGGTGGTCCGGACAGTCCGTCACGCTGAAATCCGCGGCCGCAGCCAAATCCAAGCGGTAGGCGGGCACGGCAAAATCCGAATGCCCAACAGAGTTCTTCTTGAGAAGCCCGCTCAAAAGCAAGTCGCGACAGAACGGCGTATCCGTAAATCCGTCTTCAAGCACCGAGTAATCCATCGTCTCGCTCATATCGCTGCGAGTCGAAGTCGTGTGGCGCAGCCCGAGAAAATGTCCCGATTCGTGGACAGCCGTTTCAAGGATTTCCCCGACCGTGACTTCCGATTCTCCGTAGGGAGTCTTCTCGCGGGTGCCAATGACGACCGTGCTGCCATCTCCTCCGCCAAAGTTTCCTGAATACAAATAGGAGTACCCGAGCACATGGTCGGCCTCGATACGGTGCACCAGGACCAGGTCCAGGGATTTTTTCAGTTCTTTCTCGGGCCAGCCCCCGAGTTCCGAAACAAACAGGTCGTCCGACGACCTTCCCGCAAGCCAGGGTTCGTCCGCCGGATATTTTTTTCCAAGATCCGGATGCTCATGGGCGTAGCGTACATACAAAGTATCAATACCGATTCCCTTGAAGAACTTGCGGAACGATTTGAGCATCGAATCGGCAAAAGCCTGAACCGTCATGGAGGAATCGGGGAAAACCACTTTACCCACGACAATCAGGTTTATGGAGAAGTTTTTCGAATACGGGCCTTCGGCGTCGAGCCGCACATTTTTCACATTGCCCATATAAAAATCGCCATTCAGGGCTAGCGTCGTCACCCATCTCGCCCTGTCATTCTCCTCGCAGACAAAATCATAGTAGTAGCGGCCATCCTTTTCGACGGCATCCAAGGACCTCACATGTCTTATGGAATACCTCTGGTCGTCCAGCGCCCCCCCCACCCTGAAAAGCTGCAAGACAGGAGCTTCATCCAGCGAAGAATCCTTGTCAAAAGACAATGTGTACGAGACTCCCGGATGAAGGCTCAGGACAGCCCCCGAAGTCAGATATGCAGCCACAGAATCGCTTATGGCAGGATCGTTCGGGAAAAGGACGTATGGACTCATGAACGACGGTTGCAGGACAGGTTCGCCCGGGTCGACCTCGGAGCACCCGAGCAACATCACCAAATTCACGAGAAAAATCAAACTGAAAATTTTTTTCATCGATTTTGGCTCATTTTCCGTTTTCAACCGTTTTTATAGATAGAGACATCCTTTTAACCCAAAAGTAGATAAAAGATGGTCATAAAGACAAGAAAAATTTCACTTATTTTAGCCAGCCTGCAAGAACTGGCCGCCCCATTGGCCGGAAAACCGGCCCTCGTCAGCGCACTCACCCTGATGGCCGTATACGCAAGCCTCGATTTTCCGGGTTATGCGCCGTTCCTGCTCATCCCCATAGCCGTCGTCGCCAGGACATTCCACAGGAGTGTCCAATGCGCCATCCTGTTCACGCTCATCTGCGGTTGCGTAAGCCATACCGCGCAAGCCCACCGCGAACATCTGCATGCCGGCCACGAACCCAGCGAAATTCCGGCCAAAGCTTGCGGCAACATCGAATCGCTCCTTCCGAGGCCTAGCGGGACCGCCTTTATCGTGAAGGCGGACAGCGGCTACCGATTGCGCATTACCGAAAAACGAGCGTTCGAATCGCTCCCCGAACCCGGAGACAGCATCTGTTTCGAGGCCCAGTGGTACCCCGTCACGCCCCCGACAGTGCCCGGGGCGTTCGACACCCGCGAATGGCTCAGAAGCCAAGGGTTCGCCGCATACGGCAAGTTCAGGCACTGGACATCCTGGCGCGGCAAATGGACCGCCGAACGCAGCTTCTACGCCTTCCGCCAATGGATAAAGCGCCGTTTCGAAGCTCACCTCGACCCCGCCGAAACCGGACTTTTGCTCGGACTCCTCGCCGGAGACCGAAGCGGAATCCCCGACGCCATCCGCAACGACTTCCAGCGAACAGGACTTGTCCATGTTCTCGCCATTAGCGGATTCCACGTCGTGCTACTCGCCGGCATCCTGAGCGTCTTTTTAAAGGCGACACGGCTGCCGCACAAGGTGGCGAACCTCATCGCCATCGCGCTACTGTTCGTCTATGTCCCTGTCACGGGTGGTTCCCCCGCCGTCAAACGCGCGGTGCTGATGTTCGCCATCCCGCAACTCGGCACCATGTTCGGGAAGCCCGCCAACACGTTCAACAGCCTGGGCGTCGCGCTACTGTTCATCCTGCTTCCCGACCCGTCGCAACTCTGGAACCCCGGATTCCAGCTTTCGGCAACGGCCACGGCGGGAATCCTGCTCGGCAACAGCTGCAACCCCTTCAAAAGCATCCCCGAAGGCCTCCGCAAATCCAGCCTCTGGAAACTTACCGAAGGCTACGTGCTCTCCCCGACATACGTCACCCTGTGCGCGACGCTTGCGACCGCCCCGTTCCTGATTCACCATTTCAAGACACTTTCGCCGCTCGCTTGGCTCGGCAACATCATCATCGTACCGCTCGTCTCGTGGGGCATGCAGGCCGGACTTTTCGCGCTACTTTCGCCAATCGAATCCCTGTGCGACACCTTTTGCGCTGCAGCCGGATTCTTCTTGCGCATGGCAAGTTTCCTCACTCGCCTGCTTTCGGATTCGTCGGGAGCCGCCATCACCGTCGGTCCATTTTCCCCGGCCATCCTCCTGCTGCTGGGGGCCCTTTTTGCACTCCTTCCCGCCATTCGCAAAAATGCGGTTGCAAAGAAATTCGGACTATTGTGCCTGCTCCTGTTTTCGGCCATCTTCTGCGTCCAGGGTTACATGCGGATTTCGCATCCGTCCTGGAACCTCACGCTTATCGACGTGGGCCAGGGCGACAGCATTTTGCTCACGACGCCTTCCGGCAAGCACATCCTCGTCGATTCTGGAGACAGAAGCAAGAGGGATATGGGAAAAGACGTCATCGTCCCCTTCCTGCGTCACTCGGGAATCCAAAGACTCGACGCGCTCGTCATCACGCATCCCGACCTAGACCATTTCGGCGGAGCCTCCAGCATCCTGCGTACCTTTCCTGTCAAGGAACTGTGGATAAACGAATGTTCGCGCACGGAAGCGAAGGCAGATTGGCAAAAAACAATCGCCACCGCTGCCGACAGGGAAATTCCCATCCGCGACATAGGCCGCGGATTCACATGGAGGGAACACCATTTCGAAATCCAGGCGGTCCATCCCAACCCGAATTCGACAGCAGGACTCAAATGTAGCGACGCAAACCAGGGCAGCATCACGCTTCGGGCGCACGGGCTCGGGCACTCGGCGATGCTCACCGGCGACCTGACTGCCGCAGGCGAAAAGGAAATTCTCGTATCCGATGCCAACATCCGAAGCGACATCCTAAAACTCGGACACCACGGAAGCAAGACTTCGAGCAGTGCGCCATTCCTGGACGCCGTTGCGCCGCAACTCGCGCTGATTTCGAGCGGGAGAAAAAACAGGTTCAGGCATCCGAGCAAACAGGTCATCGAAAGGCTCGACTCCCTGCACATTCCCTACCTGAACACGGCGACAAGCGGAACCGTCTTCGTGACGTTTTCCGCGGATACTGTAATTGTCGAACCGATGCTGAAATGAAGGCGGACTATCCGCAAACAAGATGCTAGGAGTTCATGCAGTCGAGGCTCACGCCATGCAGGGCCCCGTTCGTCGCGACACTAGAGAACCCTTCATAAATCGGGGCCACAGGTTTGCCGTCTTCACCGAAAAGTTCCGTCTTGCCATCGATGGTGCTGAACTTTCCGCCCGCTTCTGCAAAAAGGAGCGGATACGGCGCGATATCCCAGAGAGAAACGACCGGGTCTACCATCACTTCGGCACGTCCCGCCGCCACAAGGTAATATCCGTAGCAGTCGCCCCACCCGCGGTGGAGCCTTGCCCCGCGGCGGAGCTTCGCGAAACCTTCGCCATAGCCCTGGGATTCCATCGTGTTCACCGTACCCGAAAGCACGAGCGCCTCGTTCAACTGCGAAACGCCAGAAACACGCACCGGACGGCCATCCAGGAAGGCGCCACCGCCGTTCACCGCCCACACGGCCGTATTCATCGCCGGGATGCGGATAACCGAACACACCGGGACATTCTTCTTGTAGAGCGCGATGAGCGTCCCGAACAGCGGAACCCCATGCACGAATGCTTTCGTACCGTCAATCGGGTCGATGACCCACTGGTATTCTGCATCGGGGCTCTCGATTCCGTATTCCTCGCCAATCACGCCAAAGCCAGGAGTCTCCTTCGCCCAGAATTCACGGGCCAGTTCTTCCGTACTCTTGTCGGCGACCGTCACCGGCGTGTTGTCCTTTTTCCACTCGACTCCAACGCCGGACTGGAAATACTTCAGGATATTCTCCTGGGCCATTTCCGCTGTCTTGAGCGCAATCTGCAGCAGGTCGTTATATTCCCGGACCATATTACGCCTCGCACCATTTTTTCACGAGCGTGAGGAGGAAAGCGTTTTCTTCGGGTTTTCCAACCGTGACGCGCACGTGCTCGGGCATGCCGAAGCTCGTAAGCCCGCGAATAATCATGCCGTTGCTTTCCAAAAACGCGACCAGTTCCTTCGCGCGTTCGCCAATGCGCACGCAAATGAAGTTCGCCTGTGTCGGGAGGACCTTGAATCCGAGTGCTTCGAATTCGCGGGTAAGCAATTCCACGCCCTCGGCGTTCATCTTGCAAGTCGCCTCGACATGCGCGGTATCACCGAGAGCCGCAATCGCCGCCACCTGCGCCGCCTGGTTCACGTCGAACGGGGGCTTGATTTTCCAGAGGGCGCGGACAACCTCGACACTTCCCATGGCATAGCCCACGCGGAGCCCGGCAAGCCCGTAGATCTTGCTGAAGGTGCGGTTGACAAACAGGTTCGGGAATCTATCAAGGGCGGCGGCCATATTCGGATAATCGCTTGCGGTCGCAAATTCGGCGTAGGCCTCGTCCAAAAACACGAGCACATCCTGCGGCACCTTGCCCATAAAGTCGCAAATTTCTTTTTCCGTGTAGTACGCACCCGTCGGGTTATTCGGGTTGCAGATAAACACCACGCGAGTCTTGCCGTCGATTTTCTTTGCAAGGTCGTCAAGCGACGTACGCACCTCGCCCTCGCCCACACCGATAAAGTCGGCGCCATTCGAAAGCGTCGTGAACTTGTACACAGAGAACGTCGGCGTAATGCCCACGCAGTTGTCGCCCTGGCGGATAAAAGCCTTGCCCACCATGTCGATAATCTCGTCGGAACCGTTCCCTATGACAATCTGGGACGTTTTCACACCGTATTTTTTTGCGATGGCGTCGATAAGCTTGGGCGCATCGCCACGCGGGTAGAGGTGCAGGCTGTCCGCAATCTCATGAAAAGCCTCGACCGCTTTCGGGGAGGCTCCCAACGGGTTCTCGTTGGACGCAAGTTTGACAATACGCTTCAATCCGTAGCGTTCGCGGATTTCCTCGATAGATTTTCCGGGAACGTAATCGGACAATTTCGAAAGTTCTGGACGCGGTTCGACCATAATTACCTCTTGATTCGCCCCCAAATATAGAAAATCGTCGCAGGATTATTAAATTTAGGGCGTATGAAACGACTCCTCGCCCTCATCGCCGTAGCTCTTGCAACTAGCGCTTACGCTGTCGATCCCATGTGGGATATCCGCTACACGCTCGGGCCAGACACGAGACCATCTCCGAGATGGGGAATCGGCGTCGGAGCCGTGAGCAACTACAGTTCGAACATCCTCTTCCCCGTAAACCTGACCACGGCACTCTCCAAGGAATGGAACATCGGCGGCAAGCTGAATGTCCGCAGCAAGGACAAGTTCGACGAAGTCATCGTCACGCTCGACATTGGCGGGCGATACCTGATAAACGAGAACAACTTCCTCGAACTCGACGGTTTCTTCGGGCTCAACCGAAACAACAGCACGGCCATCGTGCTCACCTACGGAAACGAGCAATTCATATCCAAGAATTTTGCCAACTTCTACGAAATCCGCGCAGGCGTCCTAGAAGGTGTCACCGGAGAAAACGGATACGTCAAGTTCGCCGCGGGAATGACCCCGACACTCTACTTCAACAAGTATTTCCGCACCTTTATCGAAATCAACATGTCCGGAAGCATCGGCAACCTGACCGACGACTTCATGGTCGACATTATCCCGAAATTTGAACTTACCTTCGGATTCATCCGGTTCCGCCTCGACTTCGACATCGGAATCTTGCAAGAAAAGAACAACGACAACGGGACCATAGCGCTCTACGTGATAGCAGCACTATAAAAACCAAGATTTTCAGAAGCAAAAAGCCCGCTTATAAAAGCGGACTTTTCGTTTAGGATGGAGGGATCATGAAGACTTACTTGACTACGAATTTCTCGCCGTCGTAGTCAATGACCACGGGCTTTGCGGCACTCACGGTACCGGCGAGAATGGCGTGGCTCAGCGGGCGTTCCACGTTCCTTTCCAGGTAACGCTGGATCGGCCGCGCGCCGAATTCCGGCTGGTAAGCACCATCGGCGATGGCGTCCAGAGCGGCGTCGGTCAGGGTCAGCTGCAAATCCTGACGGGCGGCGCGTTCGGCGAGTCCCTTGAATTTGAGCCTTACGATGTCACGAATCTGCGGCTTCGTCAAGCTCTGGAACACCAGCACTTCGTCCAGCCTGTTCAGGAATTCCGGCCTGAAGAAGCTGCGGAGCTCCGGCTCGATTTCCTTCAAGGTCACGGGCTTTGCATCACCCGCGCGGTTCTGGAAGTGAGCAGCACCCAGGTTTGACGTCATGAGAATCAAGGTGTTCTTGAAGTTCACCGTACGGCCCTTGCCGTCGGTCAGTCGACCGTCGTCAAGCACCTGCAACAGCGTGTTGAACACGTCGGGGTGAGCCTTCTCGATTTCGTCCAGCAGAATCACGCAGTACGGATGCGTACGCACGGCTTCGGTCAGCTGGCCGCCTTCTTCGTAGCCCACGTATCCCGGAGGCGCACCGATCAAGCGGCTGACGCTGTGCTTTTCCATGTATTCGCTCATGTCGATACGCACCAGCGCGTTCTCGTCGTCGAACAGTTCCACGGCAAGCGCCTTCGCCAGTTCCGTCTTGCCCACACCCGTGGGGCCCAGGAACAAGAAGCTTCCAATCGGAGCATTCTCGCGGCTTAAGCCGCTACGGTTACGCAGAATCGCTTCCGAAACTGCTTCCACGGCTTCGTCCTGGCCTATCACGCGGGCATGCAGGCGTTCGTCCAGGTGCAACAACTTGGCCTTTTCGCCTTCGCAAAGCTTGGTCACCGGAATTCCGGTCCAGCGGCTCACCACGAGAGCGATGGTTTCTTCGGTCACCTCTTCACTCAGGTCGCCGTCGCTGGCGGACTTCTTGATTTCTTCCGTCTTCGCGGCGATTTCCTTTTCGAGGTTCACGATCTTGTTGTACTTGAGTTCGGCGGCGCGGTTCAAGTCGTAGCGGGCTTCGGCCTGCTCCATCTCGTCCTTCGCTTGCTGCAAGGATTTCTTAAGCCCCTGCAACTCGGCGTTTTTCGCGCGCCTCTCCTGCCAGCGGTCCTGCATCAGCTTGACCGCCGCATCCGTTGTCGCCAACTCTTCGCGCAACTCTTTCAGGCGTTTTACGCTGGTGTCGTCGGTTTCCTTCGCCAAGGCCTGCTCCTCGATTTTCATTTGGAGTTCCTTACGCTGCAAGGTATCCAAGGCTTCGGGCACGGTATCCATCTGCGTCTTCACAAGGCTTGCGGCCTCGTCAATCAGGTCAATGGCCTTGTCCGGCAAGAAACGGTCACTGATGTAGCGGTTCGAAAGTTTCACGGCCGCCACGAGCGCGTTGTCGTGCAGACGCACGCCGTGGTGCGCATCAAAGCCATCCTTGATGCCACGGAGAATGGAAATCGATTCCTCTTCGCTGGGCTCGTCAACCTGCACGGGCTGGAAACGGCGTTCCAGTGCGGAATCCTTCTCGATGTACTTTCGGTATTCCTGCGTAGTGGTGGCACCGATGCAGTGCAGTTCGCCACGGGCCAGCTTCGGCTTCAGCATGTTGCCCAAGTCCATGGAGCCTTCCGTCTTGCCCGCACCCACGATGGTGTGGATTTCGTCGATAAACAAAAGCGTGTTGCCGTCTTCTTCAAGGGCGTCCAGCACGGCTTTCAAACGTTCCTCAAAATCGCCACGGTATTTTGCACCCGCCATCAAGGCAGACAAATCCAGTGCGAACAACTTCTTGCCCTTCAATGCGTCAGGCACGTCGCCGCGGTAAATACGCTCGGCGAGCCCTTCCACAATGGCGGTCTTACCCACGCCGGGTTCACCAACCAGGCACGGGTTGTTTTTCGTCTTACGGCTCAAAATCAAGATGACACGGCGGATTTCCTCTTCACGGCCAATCACCGGCGAAAGCTTGCCGTCGGCGGCCATTTCTACGAGTTCACGGCCATAGAGTTTCAGCGGAGACTGTTCCTCGGCATTCGCGGCACCCGCAAACGGGTCCGACAGCCAAGTTTCCACGACCTCGACGCTACCAAGCGCATCTTCAAAAACCTTCGCAAGGCCACGGTCGCCTGAGAACTTCATCAATGCCACGAGCATATCGCCCGGGGTCACCATACGGTTCACCTGACGCGCCGCCTGCACGGAGGCACGCAAAATGCGGTTCAAGTCGTTATCGGGTTCCACGTCAGGGTTCACGCCTTCCATACGCGGAATCTTCTGCACGAACGGTTCCAGCTTGCCGCGGAGTTCGTTGGTCTTCGCGCCTTTGGATTTATACAGTTTCTTCAAGGTGGCATCCGGGCCTTCGACAAGCCCCACCGCCAAGTGCGCCGCACCCAAGTAGGAATGCGAGCAACGGTCACGCAGGCTCTGCGCCTTCGCCAAAACTTTTTCTGCATCGTTGCTAAAATCGGACATAAATGAACCTTCTTTTTATTTTTACCGCTCTCTAGATGCAAAACCCGTGCCAAGGGCCTCGCTCGGCAAAAAAAACGCCCCAAATAGCGCAAAAACGGCAACTCCCGCCATCAAAAGCAAAAAAAATGTCGCATTTTTCAGCATCATTTTTTCAAAATAAGACGCGCGGGTGTTTAATTCCGCATAAATAAAGGTATATTCAGAAAGTGATCTTATAGAGGCTCTTTATGAGCCGAGGTAAAACAAAGACTCCCCAAAATTTAGGGAGCTATTGGGCTTTTTCAACACTAAAAGTGTAAGATAATCATCGCGACAGCCATTTCCTTTTGCGGAAAAAATTTGCCCAATAAGGGTTTTCTTTATCAAATAAAGCTTTTTGCTCTTTTGAAAAATTATGAGGATAATCTTCAAAAAGGAATAATATCGTTTTTTTGTCAAAAGAAACTGCATGAAGACCTGTTTGGTCAAAATAATCGACCCACCAGATTTTATCATCTTCATTTTCCTTGTAAAATTCAAATTTGCTTGTTTCTTTGTCAACCGTGATCATGATTAACCTCGCTCTCTAATATACCATTTCACCCAAGGAATTGCAATCCCATGTCAAAGTCTTATAGGGGCTCTTTACGGGCCAAATGTAGGACTAAGCACCATAAAACAACCCGTTTAGTCCTATGCTGTAGGCGGTTCGCGCCACAAAACAGCAGGCAAACCTGCACGCGGTAGGACTAAGCACCGCAAAACGAGCCATTTAGTCCTATTTTCAAAGCGTTCAGCCAGCATTTCTTGTCGCAGGCACCCCGCATAACCCCGGCAATTCTGCGCGCGGTAGGACTAAACACCGCAAAACATGCCGTTTAGTCCTATGCTGGAAGCAGTTCGCGCCACAAAACAGCCGGCAATTCTGCGCGCGGTAGGACTAAACGCCCCAAAACGAGCCATTTAGTCCTATTTTCACTGCTTTCTCACCACATTTCTTATCGCAGGCGCCCCCACAGGAGCGAAATTTCGCCGCATTTCCCCGCCGTATTGTAAACCTTTTGCAACAAACAATTCAAAAAGCCCCCTTCGCGCCCCATTTCCCTCAAAAAAATGCCCTTTTTTGCATGCTTTTTCGCAATTTCGCGTTGTAGGTGTTGTAAACCTTTACAATGGAATTTCGTCCAAACTACTACCCGAGTCCCGTTTCAGAATCTACATTACTACATGTAAACCAAACATCCCATACACCAACAACGGCATCTCCTCGCGGGGTGCCGTTGTGGTTTATAGAGCAAAAGTCTTCCCCCGTTTTCTTAAATTTATGCCGCTATGGATAATGTTTCGCTAAAGCGGCTTCGTGAATGGTTCAAGAAGAATGCGGCAGAGCTGCCGTGGAGGCCCGCCGACCTGGACGCCCCGCGCGACCCCTACGCGGTCTGGATCAGCGAAACCATGCTCCAGCAGACGCAGGTATCGACGGTCCGCGATTATTTCGTGAAATGGATGACGCGTTTCCCGGATATCGAGACGCTCGCGGCAGCTTCCGAAGACGAAGTTTTCCGCTACTGGCAGGGACTCGGCTACTACAGCCGCGCGAGGAACATCCTGAAGACGGCGCAGGCCATTTGCGGCGTAAACCGGCCAACACGGGGGGCGGCAAAGTGCGAAATGCCGCGCACCCGTAAGGAGCTCGAAGCGCTGCCGGGAATCGGCGCCTACACCGCAGGGGCAATCTTGAGTCTCGCCTATCACCAGCGCGAAGCGATTCTCGACGGGAACCTTGTTCGAATATTTTCAAGGCTATTCCTGCTCGATTTCCTGCCGACAGACAAGACACCCACCCAGAAACCGCGCAACAGTCAAGGCGAAAGCTGTTCCGAAACCTACTGGAACTACGCGCGCGAAATCGCGGACTCGCCCAAGGCCTACATGCACAACGAGGCGCTCATGGAACTCGGGCGCACCGTATGCAGGGTCAAGAATCCCGAGTGCTGCCTTTGCCCCCTCCAAAGCATTTGCCGAGCTGCGCTCGAAAACCGCACCGCCGAATATCCGCCTTCCAAAAAGCGCACGCAAATGGACTGGCACGGCACCGTCCTCGTCATAGAAAGCGCAGACCACAAGATTCTCGCCGTCCACGGCGGGCAGAAATTTTTCAGGAACCAGTTCACGCTGCCTCATTTCGAATCTCCCCGAGGCGCGACAGCGGGCATTCCCGCCGAAGCCGAAGATTACATCGCCGCAGACGAAATCTCTTCCGTCGAAACCCGCGATTCATTCCGCCACGGCATCACAGTCCACAAAATCGAGTGCGACGTGCTGCTGATCAGGCTAGGCACAACGGCAACAAACGCCACAAGGCATCTCGCCAAACAGCGCAGGGCACATCCAAAACTCGAATTCAAATGGATAGAGGCCAGCACGGCGCAAGCAGCGCTCGCCAACAGTTTCAGCCTCAAGGCTCTCAGGAAGGCTTTCGGCTAGCCGAACCAACAGAGGGCGAATACAACCACAAAGCATGCAATCAGATGAGCAAGCATGCGAACCATGGGATGCGACACGGCAACCGTCTTTTTAGAACAATGATTTTTTAATGTCCGAAAACACATTAGAACGTTTTCCTTACTGTACAAACAAATCGAAGCCTATCGTAATCACCGTTCGGCACCTGGATTACCTCGTCCGCAAGGACATGTATCAGGGTTCCCGTCAGGTACAATCCATGCCTCGGAAACTGCTGTTCGAACGTTGCATCCCAATACCAGTCTCCCTTCACGACTAGCGGGTCGGGGCTGCGCAGGTTCCACTGGGCATCGCTCCTGTAGCGAAGCGAATGCGACACCCGGAAGCTCTTGCGGATGAGCCAGTCCCCGGTAAAGGCGACAAAGTATTCCGCCGGAGTCACCTCGAAGCGTTCCGAAGGCCCGTCGATGCGTTCGAAACCAGCCAGCGCACGGAACTTGAACCAGTCCTCATACCACGTATCAAGCCAAAGTTCTCCAGTGACGCCCTTGATCCAGGAATCGATGCGCGACACATCGCCATAGCGGAACTCGAGAATGCCATCCTTCACAAAATCTTCCACGTCGAACGTCTCGGCGCCGTGTTCCGTCCAGAATGTAGCGCGACCCCCGAGAGATACCGAAGCAATGGTATCGGCAAAAGCCACGTAGCCCTGCACCAGGTTCATCTGGCCCGAAGGCGAAAGATCCATCGTATCCGACACGCTTTTTACGTTGAAATACTCCTTGTCATCGGCAAGCGGGTTCAGGCGCGTACCCGAAATGTTCTTGACGCCAATCGTAACGCCGAGACCCTTCACGGGAACGGGCATACCCATCTCGACGCTATCCTGCACGAGCCAGTCGGAATCGTTCATGCCGAACATGGCATCGGCACGGAGCCAGCGGAACGGCTGCACGCGCAACTGCATGAACGGCCAGAGCACGCGGTCGTTATCCAGCCCGGTATAAACGTCACCGTCGTCACTCACGAACCGGAACGCGATTCCCGCAGACAGCTGGAACATACCCTTCTGGCAGGCGTTTCCGCACTTGTAGAGGACAGAGCCGTTCACCTCGTTGCGTTCGCCGGACTCGTCGACACGAGCGTCCTGGTATTCCGCATGCTCGTAAGCGGCGGTCAGTTCGAAGTTCCAGAAATCCACACGGCCCTCCACGCGGGGCGCCATGTGCACCGGAATCCAGCGGGAAGATTCCATGTATTCCCAGAGATATTCCTCGCCCGCCAAGACGGATGCATTGACGAAATCGTTCGTAAAGCCCACGCCGCCGTATATGGAACTGAACATCGGGTAATTTTCACCAAAGATGGCAAACTCATCGGAAACCATCTTTTTGCGGTAACTGTATGTGCGGGCAGAATAATGGTCGTCCTGGAAACCACGCGCCGTCGCCCAGAATCCCTTGAAACTCGGGCTTCTGAAGCCTCCTTCGAGAATCGGCGTGCGGTTCGTGGGCCTGTCCGTCTCGGTAATCACGTCCTGGTAAATCATGTCGCCGAGTTCGTTACCCGTCTTGACCCACACGGAGGGTTCCATCGGATTCCACGAAGGCAGCAGCGACATGCGGTTGAACAGCAATCGGTTGCGCAATTTCTGCGGGGTCCAGAGTTCGGTTTCGGAATGGATTCCACCGGCACCGAGAATGCGGTCAAAGAAATAAGTCGGGCCACCCACGAGGAAGGTGCCGTCGTCACGGTTCACCGCCTCCATGCCTTCCATTTCGGGGTCCACCGCAGCACCCGCCAAAACTGCAGAAAGCGCAAGCACAGACAACGTTGTCGAGAGCGAGGATTTCATTACCAGACCCTCCTTTCTACATAAACGCCGATGGTCAAGGTATTGGACCTTTCGGGAAGCGTCCAGATCTGTTCCCAAAGCGCATTGAACCCTATCGTAAACGACCTGTAGTACAGGAACGGCATGTTGATCCGCGCGAACCAGCCGAACTCCGTCTCGTTATCGAGAAGCATGCCGCCACGGCCTTTCAAATAGTCATCTTCGCCATCATAATCGGCACGGGCCCAGTTGCAAGTAAAGCCAGCGCCAATCGCAAGCGGCTTGACATATTTCCAGTGCCAGTCGAGACCGAGCCTCCCTACGAACTGGTGGACTCCCGGATACGGGATTCCCTCGGGGCGCACCTTCACGTAGGCGTAGTTGAAGTTGACAAAGCCGTCGAAATCGTCCCAGTAAGAATAGCGGAATCCGACTCCCCCATAGAACGAATTCTCGACAGCATCGATCAAGTCTCCGAAGGGGTACATCTCGCCGCCTTCGATGGAGACATAGATTTTCGAGAAAGCGGAATCTGCCGGATTCTGCGCAAAGAGCGTGGAAGCACAGCACAGAACGATTGACGATAAAATAAGTTTCAGCTTCATACTTTTTTCCGTTCCAAAGCCTGTGCAAAAAATCCGTCAAAACGATTATCCTGCGCGCCGGGGAGCACATGTTCGCCACGCTTGACAAATTCGGGATGAGCCTTCAAGAAGCGGTTCACGACCTGGGTCGTTTCTAGCGGGTCGGGGCTGCACGTGGCATATACGAGAACGCCGCCTTCCGCAAGGTGATTTGATGCGGATTCAAGAATCCCGTACTGCAGTTCGGCAAGTTCCTTCATGGAATCTTGCGTAATGCGGTACTTTGATTCGGGCCTGCGGGGCATAACGCCCATGTTGCTGCACGGCACATCGAGCAAGATGCGGTCGAACTTCGACTGCTGCGGCGAAAGCGCGTCGATGCATTCCAGTCGCACGTTCTTGAGGCCCAGGCGGTCCACCACGTCGTGCATCTTTTCTACGCGGAATGCGGAAACGTCGCTTGCGAGAATATCGAGCGAACTGTCCATCTCGCCCATCAGCGCGGACTTTCCGCCGGGAGCGGCACACGCATCCCAAACCTTCTGGCCGGGCTTCAGGTCGAGCAGTTTCACGACTTCGTACGCGGACGGATTCTGCATGCTGAACTCGCCCTTCGCGAAAGATTCCGATTCCAGAATCGGCTTGAGTTTCGCATCTTCGGGAACCTGGATGTAGCGGTCGTAGAGAATCGAAGCACCCGTAAGCCCGAGTTTCTGGGCAAGTACCGGAGCGGAAGTCTTCTGCAGGTTCACGCGAATCCATTCCACCGGGCGCTCGAGCGTCGCCTTCGCAAGCGATTCTGCACGGTCACCGCCGTAAATATCGAACCAGCGACGCACCAGCCATTCAGGCACGGAGCTTTCAATCGAGACGCGACGCACACGCTGTTGCGGAAGTGCGGGCAACCCGGACCTTCGCGCGGAATGCAGCACGGCGTTCACGAGCCGCGCGGAACCTTCGCCAAGGTTCGCCGCCTTCACAAGTTCCACGCTCGTCGAAACGGCGGCGTGGTCCGGGATTTCCATAAAGAACATCTGGAAGATTCCCATTTCAAGCACGGTCGCCACTTCAAGCGAGGGCATTTTCTTTACGAGAGTCTTTAAAAAGTATTGCAGGTACAGGTGCCTGCGGCACACGCCCAGGGCAAGTTCCATCGCAAACGGAGAAAGCCCACTTTCTTTAATAAAGCTACCGTCCTTCTGCCACAGCAGAAGCACGCGGTATGCGTCCATGCGCTCTTTCAGGGAATCGTCTAGCAAAAGCAAAGTCCTTCGCGCTTCTGGATTCCGCGCATAAAGTCGGCGACAGGCATCGGCTTCTTGCCTTCGGCCTGAATCTCGATGACCTCGAGCAGACCCTCGCCCGTACCCACGTAAAAGCGATTGTCCTTGAATTCCACTGCACCCGGAGCAAGCTTCGGGCCCGCCTCCGGAGTATCCGTCTTGCGCAGGTAAACCATACGGCCGCCCAGCTTCCCGTAACCGCCGGGCCACGGGTTGAATGCGCGAATTCTATTGTGAATCACCTTCGCGGGCAGGTTAAAATCAATCAGGCCTTCTTCCTTCTTGAGCTTCGGCGCGCCACTTGCCTGCGCGTGATCCTGCGTCAAGTCCTTCTCGCGGCCTTCAAGCAACTGGTGAATCGCATCGTCCAGCGCGTCGCAACCGGGAGCGACCATCTTTTCCAAGAGCGAAGCCGTCGTATCCTGATGGTCAATCGCCACAGTGCGCTGCGCAAGAATCGGGCCGTGGTCCATCTTCTCGTCCAGGCGGAAAACCGTCACGCCCGTCTCTGGCAGTCCATCGGCAATCGCGCGCTGCACCGGGGCTGCCCCGCGGTACTTGGGGAGCAGGCTCCCGTGAACGTTCACGGCGCCGAACTTCGCGACACCCAGGATGTTCTTCGGCAAAATCGAGTATGCAACGACCACGAACAGGTCGGCTTCGAACTTGCGCAAATCCGCCTCGAATTCGGGCGACTTCAGGTCGGTCGGCTGCAGCACGGGGAGCCCGTATTCGAGCGCCAGTTGCTTGACTGGCGGGGGCGTGAGCACGCGTCCGCGCCCTGCCGGGCGGTCAGGCTGCGTGACAACAGCCACCACGTCCGCAAAATCAGATTCCTTGAGATGCTTCAAAAAACAGGCCGCAAATTCCGGCGTTCCCATAAATACGACTTTCATGAAAAACAATGTAGAAAAAAAGCCTACACGCGTTTCGCATGCAGGCCAGTATTCGTGAATAGGTCAGGTATATTTTGAAACGGCAGCCTAGTCCTTGATGCAGCGCACCGAGAACTCCAAATACTCGGGAGGGTCACGCACCCACGACCATTGCGAATCGTTCGAGAATCTAAGCACCTTGAGCCGAGCGGCATTCATCCAAGCAGCATAGTCGCTAGGATACAGGTCCGTCGGGGCCTCGTCCCAACCAGCCATCCAAAGACCCGCACCTTTCCCCTTGCCGTCGCAAACCAAGTTCGAGGAGTTGCATTTGCCTGCAGGGAGCAGAGAGAATCCGACAAGATCCGTCCCCTTTTCAAGCCAATCCCATTTGTCCTTCGCCCTCAATGCATTGAACGGAGAATCGCCCTCTAGATTCAACGAATCCAATAGTGACGCAATATAGAGTTTCTTAAGGGAATCGGTCTCATCGGAATTCATCAACTCTTCAAAATCATCAGCCATCTGGTGCGCCATCGGATCATACCCTGTAATGGAATCCACATGGTTAAACAGGGTCAGCACTTCTTCGTGATTCGGCAAATGCCATCCATCGGGGCAAATGCCCTGGACATTTTCGCCGGCCTTGACCTTTTTTCCCAATGCGTCGCAATCTTCCGTCGGCGTCTGTCCAAAAGCCATATCTATACCGCAGCCCGTCTTGACCGAATCCATCACGGCGCCCCAGGTATAGAGCCTGCCATACTTGATGCAATTATCGGAATCTCCGCCGTAACAGGCATTCCCATAAATCGAACCACCCGCCTTGTAGGCATAGTTCAGGTTTTCGGCCATCCATTCCTGTTCGCCAATTACAATCGTCTTATAGGTTCTGCCGTCACGCTTATCTGTCAACGTACCGTAATCGAAATCGAGGGAATCCTTGTCGTCCGATTCGGAAGCCAGGCTCCATTCGTTCTTGGAGCAATAATAATTCTCGCCGTAGGTCGCACTCAGCTCGTTCTTGTTTTTCCGGGTCATCCCTGCGGTTTCGCCGTCGCATTCGCCAAGCTTAAAGTTGTTCCACCAGAATCGCTTGAAGAACTTTTCGAAGGCGGGAACATCTTCGCCCAGTTCCCAGGACCTGATGTTGGCACGAATTTTAGCAAGGTCGGCTGTGCTCGCCCAATCCGCGATGTCCGTCTTTTCATTCTCGTCGTCCCAGGAACCATCTTTTTCGATATCGCTGGCAAAACCGGCCAAGCGGTCAGAAAGTTTGCCCTCAGTAAGATTCCCCTGCATAAGGATACTTATGGCAAGGAGCGCCGCATTGTCGTCGCCGGTAGCAAAGATATCCAAGTCTTCGGCAGAAGCATTCTTCACCTCGATACCAAAGGCTTCGAATACTTCTGATTCAGCCTTTTTCTTCGCCTCGGATATTTCCGTTCCATCGGCGACCAGCCCGATAACGCGTTCGTATTCGAGATGTGTCAGCAAGTTGATGTTCGCCTTTTCCCGTTCAGAAAGATCCACCAGCGCGTTCAAGGTTATCTGGCTCTTGGACACGTCTCCTGTCACTTCGTTACGGTAGAAGCCTTCTGTTTCGAGCAGGGCAAACTGCGAAATGAGCGAGATGTCATTCACGGAAAATTCGCCCTTGTCGTTCGAAATCTTGCCCTTGAAGCTCTTGCCAGTCTGGCGGAGTTTTCCCGATTCCAGCAAGGCGGCTCCTTCCAGTTCCTGCACGGTAATGCTCGAACCCTTGAGGAACGGTCCCTTCTGCGAGACACCGGCCACAGTCTTGTCCTCTATTGCGATAATCTGCGTCTCTTCGCTCGTTCCGCCAGCCCCCTTGTTGCTGCCATCATCGCCACAACCAACACTCAAAAGAATGAAAAGTGCAGAAAAAAGGATAGCTATAATTTTTTCATCTAATTTACGCATTTTGGATCTCCTGGATGTTTTTTGTCAGGGGGAAAAGTTGCAAGTTCAGTCGGTAGACTCTATCCATGCCATCGTCCTCGCTAGCGATGGCAACAATTTTCTTTCGGAACTCTGCCAGTTCCGCCACGATTTTCGTGTATGCCTTCTGGGTAAGCCCCATGGTGATTCCAGAAACGTTCCTTTCCGAAAGGGGCAAGTTCTTGATGGCATCCAGTGCGAAATTTCCCATCTGCAGGTGCATCTGCTGGATTGCAAGCGGGACAAAGCTCATCTCACCCGTAGAAACGGACTTGTCCGACTGTCTGTAGGAGCCATCCTTGTTTTTCTTCAAGAGCCCCAGATCGACCAGATAGCGCACGGACTCCTTGACCTCGGCGGCCGTCATCTTGGGCAAGCAGCAATCCGCCACCTTCTTGGGAAACATTTTCGGCATGTGGGGCACCAACTCGCGGAGCACCGGATTCTTCCAGGATTCATAATAACCCATGGACTTTCGCCCAAGAACATTCACCTTATGGGCTTGGGCCAGCGCCTGCATTTCGTCAAATGCTTTTTTACGCTGGGGGCCTATTTTCGATTGCGTGAACGTCACCAAGTTAATGAAGTAGGCCTTTTCGAAACCTTCCAGATCCATAGCCTGTGCAACCCGTTCGACACCGCCCTTCCGCAAGGAACTTTTTCCCTCGCTTACCAACTTGAGGAACACCGGCGACACGTACCCCGCACGATGTGAAAAATCGCGCCAGGTAAGGCCATGACGCAACTTGTTCTCGGCAAACCAGTGCCGCATAAACTCTCGATAATCTTGAAATTCTACTACTGAACGCATACCAGCAAAGATACTTTCGCGCCCCCTTCTCCGCAACAATTTTTGATACAAATCAAGCATTTTTTTGCAAATTTTAGGAATGTATGATAATTTTAAACTTTTTACGATACAAAAACGTCAAATTTCAGCAAAAAAAGCCACTTTGGGTTATTCGTGAGCACTCTTTTTTTTAAAGCGCACTTTTTCTAAATTTACGCCCGCAATGAGAATCCCGCTCCAACTTGCCGTCATTTTCGCCATCTGCCTTGCCGGGGAATTCCTCCACCGCATTGTGGGCGTGCCCCTCCCGGGGAACATTATCGGCATGGCCCTGCTGCTCATGTTACTTTGTACAAAAGTCATCAAGCCGGAACAGATTTCGGGCGTCTCGAGCTTTTTCCTGAACCACCTGGCACTCTTCTTCTTGCCGCCTAGCATCGCCATCATGGCCGTCGGTGACGACATCCTTTCCAAGTGGCCGCTACTCCTGTTCTTGTGCATCGCCTTCACGCTCGTGGCCATTGCTGCCGGCGGCCGGGTCACGCAGTTTTTTATCCGCAGGCAGGAATACCGGGAAAACCTTGCCCTGCGTGCAGAACGCCTTTCCAAGCGTGCAGAACACAACGGCACTATCGGGGGCGAAAAATGAACGCCATCATCAACTCTCCCCTGTTCGGCATATTCCTCACGCTCATCGCATTCGAAGCCGGCGTTTTCGTCAGCAAAAAATTCAAATATTCCTTCCTGAACCCACTCCTGATAGGCAATATCCTCATCGTCGGATTCCTGCTCATCACGGGCATCAGCCTCGAAAGCTACAACGTGGGCGGCGACTACATCTCGGTGATGCTCTCGCCCGCGACCGTCGTTCTTGCCGTGCCGCTCTATAGGCAGATTTCCAAGCTCAGGCAGTTCTGGAAGCCCATCCTTGTCGGCATTTTCGCAGGCAGCCTCACCTCGATTGCGTGCGTGATTGCCGCAGGCAAGCTGCTCGGCCTTGGCAACACGCTCATGCTCTCGCTTTTGCCAAAGTCCGTCACCATCCCGATGGGCAGCGTCATCTCGGCGCAAATCGGCGGCATTCCTTCCGTCACCATCATCGCCATCACCGTCACGGGAATCACGGGTGCGGTCGCGGCCCCCGCCGTATGCAGGTTCTGCCACATCAAGCACAAGGTAGCGCAGGGTATCGCCATCGGCACCGCAAGCCACGCGCTCGGCACCACCCGCGCCATGGAGATGGGCGAAGTGCAGGGCGCCATGAGCAGCCTTGCCATCGGGATTGCAGGACTATTCACCGCAGTCGTCGCACCACTGATTTTAGCGTGCTTGTCCTAAACGCTTCGTCTCTATAGGGAATTATCTAGCGGCCAACGAGAACTTCGGAAAGAAGCGTCTCCCTTTCAGGGAATTTGCAGAGTTTCCGGACTTCGTCTTCGCAAAAGAAGGGTTCGCGACGGGCAAACTTTCCTAGTCCGCGGGCCGATTCCCGAAGCATCTCGGCGATGAACCCCGCGTTCATGTTCAGGTAGCGGTAGGCGCGTTCCCCGAGCATGTTGCACGCTTCCTCGACATCCGCCGTAAAGAACACGGCAAAGGACGCATTCTCCACAGTCTCCGGCGAAAGATGCGCATTGCAGAACTTGCCCCGATTCACCGAGTTCGTCTGCAGATACAGAGTCTTTTTCAGCGGAACATAGCGATACAGGCCAGGAAACACCAGCATCACGTCAAAGCACACGACCCAGATTTTAAGGAGGCCCGCGCCGAACGTGTTCAGGTTGCAGATTTCCATCCAGCGAAGGATCGTCGAAAAGTCATCGAGCGACGCCTTCCAGGGCTTAAAATTCCTGTAGCTCACCTTACCCGGGCCCAGGAATTCATACTCGCGGAAAAAATACTCGTTCGGGAACTTGAGCGGCGTAAGCGGGAATTCCGTCCCGTCCGCAGGCTGGTTCACCACGCGGCATATTTTCATGCACCTCGACAAGTCCGTGATGCACTCGCCACGGTTCTGCCTCAAGAACCTCGATGCGTAGCGTCCTTCTCCTAGGTCGGAATCGCCCTGGATTTCACCCCTATTGGAATAGGCGAAATCCGAAACAGCCTCGTATTTCTTGAGCGATTTCGGCATCAGGCACAAAGCTGCGAGCGGTACCTCGGAAGCCCCGAGGCCAAGAGCCACGGCAACATCGTCATCGACAAACGCACCGAACGGTATCGCGATTCCCCCCAGCGAACGCGCAAGGATGGAGACAAGTCCCGCGATGGAACCCGTATCGATTTCCAGTTCCCTGTAGGCACCTTCCTTGTACCGCCAAACCGCACGGTCCAAGATACCGGTAAAGAAAAGCGATATGCCCGCAGCCTGCATTACCTCGTTCGGCGGGAACGCCGCGCAAAGCTTGTCGATGTTCGCCCTGCGCGCTTTCGCATTCTCGGCGGGGAGCTGCACCAGTTCGCCTTCTGCGTAGTCATAATAATAGAGCCCGTCCGGAAAACGTTCGCCGCGCAACAGCACGTAGATTCCAACCGAATGAAGCCCATCCGCGCTGACATCGTTCTTCAACTGCGAAAGCAGCCTGTTCAACATCGAAGACGACGCATTCACAAGCGAGAACAGGTCGCCGTCAACCACCTTTCCCTGCCCTTCTACCGGGAAACGCTTCGCTCCCGGATAGCTCTTGTCAGGAGGCGTCCTCCTATCCCAATGAAGAGTAACGGGATCCCCCACATGGCGCAGGGAATGCCTTACGGATTCATGATAAGCGATGGAATAGAAGCCCACGGCATGAAATATATAAAAAAAAGCGAAACAAACACTTGATACAGTTAGCGACATTTGGTTCTTACAAGACTCGTTTAGGCCTATCCCATTATATATATTAGCGTAGAAAAGAGAAATCAGGACCGTGCATAGTTTACCCTCGTAAACGCAAACTATACCGAAATCCTTTTTTTTCGCTCCATACCGATGTAGTTTTAGATTGCACAAAACCCAAAACGAGGAAACGATGAATTTCAAACTCAAAACTGGTCTTACCCTTTCCGCGGCCGCACTCTTCTTCATGAGCGCCTGCGGCGACGACTCCTCCAGCAATCCTTCCAACAAGGACCCCGAAAACGGCGTGCCGACCGATTCCCTGGATGTTCCCACGGATTCTATCCCGACAGACTCCATCCCGACAGACTCGATCCCGGCAGACAGCATTCCGCAAGGCACTGAGAATGTGAGCAAGGTCGTGATGCCCGAAGAGGCCGCTGACATCGTCGCCTCCATCGAAATTCCGAAGGACACCGGCAAGGGCCTCACCATTGACGACTTTGAAGACGGCAACAACGGCTCGCTGCAGGGTGAATTCTACTGGTACACCTACAACGACAACAACGGCGGTGCCGACGGTGACGGTGCATCCGAAATCAAGACTCCCATTGGCGAAGAAGGCTACCCGGTTGCCAGAAAGTCCGACAACGGAACAAACTATGTCTGGGCTGTGTACTACTCCCTCGACAAGGGCGAATACCTGTGGGACCCGTACGTAGGCTGGGGCGTCGAACTCGATCCCGAAATTGACTACAGCCGCTTCGGCGGAATCACCTACTGGTACAAGGGCGGCGCCCACGAAATCCACGTGGAAACTTCCGACGTGACGGACTACGACGTCCACCTCGCAAAGGTCAAGGCATCCCGAGTCTGGACCAAGGCTGTCATCCGCTTCAAGGATCTCGCACAGGGCGGCTGGGGCGAAAAGGTCGAATTCAATGCGGCAAACATTGAAAAGATCAGTTTCCAGGCCAAGGGCAACGGCAAGATTGACTCCGTGCTCATCGACAACGTCTACCTGCAGGACACGAGCGAAGTCGAAAAGGACAAGCCCGACATGACCATCATGGACCCCGAAATTCCGGAAGTGACCATCGGCGACATCAAGATTTCGAACCCGCTCCAGGCCAAGGTCATGAAGTACCTCAACAAGGGTCTCAACATCACCAACTGGCTTGAAGAAGACAAGACCTACTTCAAGGGCGAATTCAAGTTCGACGAATCCGATATCAAGCTCATGGCCGACAACGGAATCAAGTCGCTGCGTCTGCCCATCGACCTCGACAAGTACGCCACCAACCGCGACGAATTCGTGGCCGACACCACCGGCAAGACCGAACTCAAGTTCGACGACAAAAACCTCTTCGCCGTCCTCGACTCCTTCGTCGAATGGACCGGCAAGCACGGCATGTCCTTCGTTATCGACTACCACGAATATGACAACAGCTACAACGCCACAAGCGCCGCGAATCCCAACTACACCAAAATGATGGCAAACGTGTGGAAGCACGTGGCAGCCCACTTCGCAAGCAACGACCGTGAAGATATCTTCTTCGAGCTCCTGAACGAACCCGACATGAGCAACGGCAAGGTTTCTTCTGCAACTTGGCGCGTTGCCGCCCAGGAAGACATCGACTCCATCCGCACGGTCGACACGAAGCACACCATCATCTTCGGTGATGCCGAATGGTACGCCATCAAGCACCTCGCCGCAGGCGAAAAGCTCAATGACGACAACGTTGTCTACGCAATACACACCTACGAACCGTTCGTGTTCACACACCAGGGTGCCGACTGGTCCGACACCAAGACCATCAAGAACCTGATGTTCCCCTACGATAAGGAAAAGTGGTCCGAATACAGCGCTGACTTCGGCGTCATTTCCACCGGTTCGACCAAGACCGTAAAGTGGGTCGCAGATGCCGTGAAGAACTACTACAAGAACGCAAGCAAGGAAGCCATCCTCAAACTCATCCTCCCCGCAAAGGAATGGGCCGTGAAGAACAACGTGCCGGTCATCATCAACGAATTCGGCGCCTACAGGCCGGCAAGCGACAAGCAGTCCGTCCTGAACTACATGGCCGCCATGAGGGATATCAGCGACACGCTTGAAATTCCGCTCACTCACTGGGGATACACCGGCGGCTTCGCCCTGTTCGAATCCGAAGGCGCAAGCCCGAAGGGCACCAAGCTCATCGAAGGCATGAAGGAAGCCTACGGCCTCTAATCGAAATACAAAGTTCTCCTCCTAACACATAGGTCGCGCGGGCAACCGCGCGACCTTTTTTTCGTCAGGGAACGAGAAGGAACACCCCCCAATTGGGTTTTCAAGCGCGAATTTCCTAAATTTATAGAACAATGTTCTTCGACGCGAAAAAAATCCGCGCTATGGCTGCGGCTACACTTGCAGGCACATTGCTGCTTGCGGGTTCTGCCTTTGCGGCCGGCTTCTACGGCAACCAGAGCGACATCAAGTGGAAGACCGCAGACACGAAGCATTTCCAGTTCATCTACCCGCAGGAATACACAGAGCACGCTTCCGCACTCTCCGCATACGCAGAAGCGGTCTACGATTCGGTGGTAGGCCGCTACAAGAAGGACTTGCCGGGCCGCGTGAACGCGGTGCTCAACAACGCACTCTACAGCAACGGCAGCGCCGTCCCGAGCGAGAACGCGGTAAACCTGTGGCTCACCAACTGGGATTTCAAGGTCCGTAGCAGCCACGGCTGGCTCGCCGACGTCATCACGCACGAATTCAGCCACCTGGTGAGCATCGAGAACGGGAGCAAGGTCAAGCCGAGCATCTACGGCGTGCAGCTCAGTTACACCGACTACTACAACGAACGCATCACGAGCGACTTCGCGACGTTCATCCCCTTCACGCTGCAGCCGCTCTGGTTTGCCGAGGGCACGGCGCAGTTCGAATCGAGCCGCATGGGCTTTGACGCCTGGGACTGCCACCGCGACATGCTGTTGCGCGTCGCGGCCCTCAACGATAGCCTGCTCCCGCTCGAATACATGCACGACTTTTCGGACAACTCGCTTTTTGCGGAACTCGGGCCCTACACGCAGGGGTTCTCGCTTGTACGCTACATCGCGGAACACTACGGCGAAGACGCTGTCCCGAAAATCTGGACGGAACTTTCGAAACCCTACCGCGTGACGCTCGACGGGGCGCTCAAGAAGGTTCTCGGCATCAGCGAGAAGGAACTCTACGAAGCGTGGAAAAAGGAAATCACCGAGGCGTACAAGGCGCAGAAGGATTCCCTCGGGCCTCTCGTCGAGGGCACGAAGATTACCGCAGACGCCTTCTGGCAGGACTTCCCCGTAGTCGCGGGCAAGCACCTCTACGGCGTATCGAATTTCGGCGGACCGTGGTTCGACGGTGCGGTTTTCAAGATGCCGCTGAAAGAGACGAAAGATAGCGCAGAAGTCAAGGACAGTACTGCAAACAAGATCCCCGCCTCCACGGGGATGACGAAGGAAGAGGCCTCCGCGGACTCTATCGCTGCGCTCCAGAGTGACAGTAATAAAATTGACGGCGTAGAAATCGGAATGATTTCCATCGAGGAAGAAGAAAGCGACTCGACCATCGATATAGGCGACTACGCGAAGAGCGGATTCCGCGCAAAGAAGCCCTGGTTCGACAAGGGCATCGACGTGTACGACGCCCCGGAAAAAGGCCCGATTCTCGCATACGTGACATTCCAGAACCGCGACAAGGACGGACACGCTCACTTCGACATCGCGGTGAGCGACACGAACAAGAACAAGCTGAACCTCACCCACCTCGTGGACGCGGTCTACCCGGCATTCAGCCCCAAGGGGAACGAAGTCGCCTTCGTGCGGCGCGAACCCTACAGCACGCGCTTCGTGCTGAGCAAGGTTCCCTTCACCGCAGACTTCAGCGAATACACGGCAGAAGACCCCATTGACATCTATGTGCCCGACGCGAAGTTCAGGTACTACAACATCTACAGCCCCAAATACAGTCCCGACGGCAAGCGAATCGCCTTCAGTTTCTTTGACGACGTGCATCGCGGTATCGCCGTGATAGACGCTGACGGCAAGAATATGAAGGTCGTGAGCACCGAGGGCTACGACGAGCGCGACGTGAACTGGATTGACGACAGCAAGATCGTGTTCGCGAGCAACAGGAACGGAATCTTCAACCTCATCGAGAAAAACATCGACACCGGGAACGAACGCCCGCTCACGAACGTGGTCGGCGGTGCATTCACCCCGGTACTCGCAGGCGACACGCTCTACTTTACGCAGTACGACAAGGACGGGTTCTCGCTCTACAAGCTCCAGTATACTCCTATTGCGATGATAAACGACACGACGATGAACATCGTGGAAGACGAAGAGAGGATGTCGGCAAACACCGTCATTAGATGGGCGTGTGTAAACGATTCCCTTGAAAAAATCATAAGGGACTCTATCGCCACGTTCAGATCCCAGAGTGACAGCAGTTGCATAAGACTTCCTGTTCACACGATGCCTGAAAACATCGTTACCGATTCAATATGGAGATGTACAGACTCTACTAGCTACACAATAGATTCAATTGCTTATGCACGGATTCAGGGTGATACAACCTGTACAAAGATTCCGATGCCTACAAAGGGCGATAGCGTCATCAGGTTCTACGACACGACATACACAATCACGCAGAGGCCCGCCCCGAGCGAAATCGTGCTCAAGGGCTCGCCCCTCCCGCGCATCGAGAAGCATATCGAACTAGAAAGCCGCGAATTCGCCGGCACCGAGCGCGACTACAAACCCATCCCGACAGTCCCGCTGTTCATCCCGATGCTCTCGTTCAACGAGAACGCCCCCGACCTCACCGTATTCGGAGAAGGACAACTCAAGGCAAAGATCGGGCTTGCCGCCATCATCGCGGACCCGCTCAAGAAGAACACGGTGCAAGTCGGCCTCCTGCTCGAAATCGGCAACGGAATCGACTACATCAATTCGGGCGGAATCAACCCCAAGCAGGAAAAGGAGTTCTTCGTCGCATGGGAAAACAGGAGCACGCCCATCGACTTCGGATTATCCTATTCCTATGCGAACTACACGAGCAGGGACACCGTGCGCTACGAAGACGTTCGTGCCCACGACGGGGACAGCCTCGGCATCAGCAACTACGCCGTCCCGATGCAGGCGCTTGTGGCAACGGCAGGCTACAGCCCGTTCAAGAGCATCGACACGCTTCAAATTGCCGCAGGTTACGACTGGGCCGATTTCAACCTCTACGAAGACAACTTCGCATGGACCTACCAGAAGCGGTTCAGCGCGATGGCTCTATTCGGCATCTACGGCGACAGCGAAGGCGAGGACGGCACGGGCATCAGTGGCCAGGGCGACGGGGCCGTCATCTCGTACCAGTATTCCAACAGCGACCTGTTCCGTCCGGGAACATTCGCCGAAAGTTTCTACGTCACCGAGAGCGGACAGGCAAAGCCCAAGTACAGGAATTTCAACATCCACGAGTTCGGCCTGAGCCTCTACGGGAGCATCCAGAGCCCGCTCACCGGGGCACGCCTCGCCGCGGGAGCAAAGGTCGGCGGCATATTCAGCTGGGACACCGACTCGAAGGATTCCAGCGGAGCAAAAGTAGACACGCTCGACTCCTACTACTACAGTCCCATCTTGCTCGAAGGCTACCCCTACCTGCGCAGTTCCGAAAACTACACGCGCGCAGGCACCAAGACCGCCATGGCCGAGCTCCACTACCTATTCCCGTTCTACGACGACTGGCGCAAGGGTTTCTGGATTTTCGAGACTCGCGATTTCTATATCGATGCTTTCGCGCAGATCGGCGCCGCCTGGAATTCCAAATGGTTCGACTCCGACAAGTTTACCGACCACGATTTCTGGGACCGTTCCGTAGGGTTCTCGCTGCGCCTGAGCAACAGGATTTTCTACAGCGTCCCGCTCGACATCTCGCTCACGTTCGCCCGCGCCCTCAGCCGCATCGGCGACGAAAATGGCAGAAGCGAAAGCAGGAAGATCAAACCCATCGACATCCCGCTATTGCCCGACGCGGCATCGCCCACAAAAATAAAGTTTGCTATCGGAATGGGATTTATAAACACCTGGCAATAGGCTGGTCGCCTGCAGCAGGGTCACTTTCTCGAAGCAACCACGAACTCGCGCAATTTTTCCATGGCATCGCTTTCGCGGTTGAACATCAGATTCTCGACGAGGCAACAAAGCCTATAAGGTATTTCGTCGTATGCGGGTTCCAGCTTGGAATCCACCAACACGAAATCCAGTCCCGCCTTGCGCGCATGGTGCAAAAACACGGAGTGGAACACGCCCCGCAAGCTATCGTCGCCTTCAAACAAGCGGCCAATCTTGCTTATGTCGCAAAGGATATGCGCATACGGCAGGTTCACCTTCACGAACTTGCAGATTCTAAAGAAGGTCTCTATTCCCGAGGCCAAATCTATATCCGAAGCGGGGACGTTCGGTTCGAAAAGGACATCCTCGGCATGGAAAGCAAGTTTACCGATAAGCAGGCGATACATCCGTTCCATAATGGCAGACTGACGCTCGAACGTAGTCGCCTCGCCTTCCTCATCCTCGGCTCGGAACACGGCGGCAAAGCCATGCTTGCGAATTTCCTCGGCCTTGTAGAGGAACACTTCTTCCCCTTCTCGAAGGCTGACCGATCTTGCAATCCCCTTTCCAAGCACACATTCCATACCTGCGACAAGGGCATCCCACCTTTCCGAACTGACCATGACCGGCAACCGCGCGGATTCATCTTGCAGCAGCAAGCCGTCCAGCTGCGATTCCATGATTTTCTTGGCCTCTTTCTCATCCACATCGACATCTACCGCAATAACCTTGGCATCGCAAGACTGTTTCCCGATGACAACCACGTCATTTTGCTTCGAGACATCCAGGGCGTCAAGACCGCTCAGAAGCGTGCTGTAACTGCGAGCTGGAATCTTGCGGGGCCGGCATCCCCGGAGCGCCTTTACGACCGTTTTCACCCTGGCCGGAGAAGATCCACGACCGCCACCGACAATGTTGACGACACGGGAATCGGCCAACTTCCACATTTCTTCGGCAAGAACCCTTTCCAAAGCGTTTGCCGCGACCCCGGCGCACAGTCTCTCAAAATCAACGAAAGCACTTACACGCACCGACGCGAGCGAGAAATCCCGGAGGCTGGGCAATATATCGGAAACCTCGGAAGCACACTCCACCCCAAGGCCAAATATCGGGAAACTACTGACGCTATGCCGCAACGCCCCTACGCCCAGCCCCGATGCTAGGTGCGCACCGGAATCAGACACCAATGCCGAAACAATAATTGGATAGAGCATACCGCGTTCGTTGCAAATCTTAAGGACCGCATACAGGGCGGCCTTCGCATCGAGCGAATTCGATATATTCTCAAGCATCAGGACATCCGCGCCACCATCCAGAAGTCCCCTGGCTTGTTCGCCGTAGCAATCCACCAGATCCCGGAAAGGAGCCCGCCGTGCCGACGCACCCATGCAGCCCACAACGAACTTGCGTTCGGGAACCTGGCCCAGCTTTCCTGCGCGAGAGTTGAGAATATCGTCGTTGTATTCTTTCACCGCCTGACGCGCGAGTTCCGCACCCGCATTCGCGATGTCATAGGTCATCTTGTCCAAGCGATATTCCGCCTGGCCATGGGCATTCGCGTTTCGCGTAACCGTGCGGACAAGGTCAACTCCCGACTCAAGATAGGCCCGGTGCATTTCTTTCACACGGGCCGGAGCCGTAAGACACAGGACCTCGAAATTGCCTTCAAGCGACACAGGATGATCAGCAAACTCGTTGCCGCGGAAATCCTGTTCCGTAAGCGATTGCGTCCCGAACGACGCCACGTAATCCCCGTCCATCACAAGGATCCGTCCGATGCTCGCACGAGAAAGCTCCTGATATGATTTCGAAAGGTTCATGGGATGATTATCGCCCGGACACTATCGTCTGTTCGGGACTTCGCCTGGAAGCAACTGTCCGGGGCTCGTGCGCTGGGCATCGCGGCCCCTGAAATTCGGGTTGTACTGTTTTACCTGCGAAGCCTTCACCTCGGCCTGCAGCTCCATCAAGTGCGTCTCCCACTCCTTCATGGAGTCGTCGAATTCACCGCGAGCCTGCAGCATGAGTTCGCGAAGCTGCAAGAGTTCCTGCATCTGGTCTCGCTTCATGATCCACAGTTCCTCCTCCTCGGGCATTCGCTCGATGTTGAAGAGGATGTTCAGGTAACGCTCTTCCGCTTCCTTGTAGGCCTTATAGGTCTCCTTGTACATCATGTAACGGTCGTCGACCATCGTCTGCTGCGGCGACGGGTGCGTCGTGCATCCCGAAAGGACAGCCGCAAGGGATACGGCGGACAGGGCTATGATTATACGGAAGCAAGCGCGCATGGGCTATTCCTTTTCCGCGCGCTTGATGTTGAAGAGGCGTTCGTGCGTGATGTTGCTTTTGAAGGTAACCGTGTCCTTCGTGACCGGGTGCACCATGTAGTGCGTCCCCACCTTCACTTCGCGTTCCTGGCACGGGATTCCCGTCGTGGGGTCAATCATGATTTCGAATTCGGTATCATATTCCGCCTTGAGACCGGCCGTGTACGCCTTGAACTTTTCGGGTACGATATTGCTGTTCACGTGCTGCTCCCAGATGTAGTACGGGAAGCTTTCCGTCTCGTGCAGGTAGACCTTGTAATCCAGGCAACGGCGGTGGTCGCGGTTCTCGAAGCCCTTCGTGACAACGGAATCAATCTTGATGAGCGCAAAATTCAGGCGTCCCTGGTCCTTGAGCATCTGCGTGATGTTCGCCTTCACGGGCACTGAACCCGTAAGCAGGTGGTCCATTTCCCAGCGATGCTTTTCGAGGCGGCGCAGGTGAGGCTTGTAATCCGGGTTCAAGAGCTGCTTGCGCCAGCGTTCGGGCATCGGGATGTGCGCGAGAAGCGTGTCGTAACCGTCATCGAGGCCCGTAATGCTCGTCACTTCGCGGTCCACGGCAGCAAGGTTCACCTCCTTCACGCGCCATGCAAGTTCGGAGGGCATGAAGTTCTTGAGGTAGCCGCGGGAATTGTTCAAGCGGTACAGGCGCTGCACCTTCGTGGTATCGCCCGCAGTAGAGTAGTTCAGGTCCACATAGGCGGCGGTAATCGTGCCCATCTGCTCTTCGCCCTTCAGGTCAATCGTCGCGAAGTAGCTTTCGGTATAGACCTCCACATCTACAGGCTGTGCAAGCTTGTAGTTGAGCGTAACCTCAGATTCGCCGCACCCGGCAAGGGCAAACGGCAAGGCACAAAAAGCGGCAAGCACCCCAATAGAGGCGAAATGTTTTTCTCTAAGCATCAAAACATCCAAATTATTTCACTTTGTTCTTTACGAGCGTCACTTCCTTAAACGCGAGGAGCCTATCGCCAGCAGTAGCTTCGATAAGAATCGACCCCGGAGCCTTATGACGCGTGAGTTCTGCAGCCGTCATCAGTCCACCGCGCTTGGAATGTCCCTGCAGCGTGTAGACGCTCACTTTCTCGTTCACCTTGGTCTCGTAGTGCCAGATTTCCTTTCCTTTGCTCTTTTCTGTACCTTCGTAGAAGGTTATCTTCAAGGCAGGGAAATCGAAGCCGGTGCCGTAGCGGAACTGGACAATCATCGGATTGATAAGTTCGAACTCGCTGGTCGTATCAACAACCACCTGGTTCGCCGGGTTCCACTCACGACCGCAAACAATCTTCGCTTCTTCAGTGGAACAGGCGGCAAGGAGCGCGCCAAAGGCAACCACAGCAAGCAAAATCAGTTTTCTCATTCTTAAGCCTCCCATTGAGACAAATGTCTACCTAACAAGGTAGCAAAAAACGCCCTGGAAAACAAATCAGCGGGCAAGAACGAGCATCATTTCGAGGTGGGGAGTCTGCGGATAGAAGGCAAAAGCCTCCGCACGGCGGATTTTAAAGCCTTTTTCGGCAAGGAGGGCCGTATCGCGGGCCAATGTGACCGGGTGGCAAGACACGTAAATCAGGCGGTTCACCGAAGAATTCGCTATGGCATCGAGAGCCTCTTTCGGGAGGCCCGTGCGGGGCGGGTCTACGATGAGCGTCGCGGGGATATCCACCACGTTCTGCGCCAACCATTCCTCGGCCGGGGCGGAAACGTTTTCGACTTTATTGTCGCGAGATGCAGACAAATTAACTTCTGCGTGCTTAAGGCATTTTTCTTCGCGTTCCACGGTCGTCACGCGCTTGAACTTGTCCATGAGCATCGCGGCGAAGAACCCAACCCCGCTGAAGAGGTCGATAAGCCATTCGTCGCTCGATTCGCCGCTTGCAAGGCCCTCGTCTACGGCATCGCGCACAGCTTGTACCAGCGCGGGCAAAAGCGCAAGGTTGCTCTGGAAGAACACGCTCGCATCGGCCTCGATTTTCTTCCCGCAAATTTCGGCGACGCTTACCGCATTCTCGCTGAATTCGCGGGCAGGCATACCTTCGTAATAGTACGAGATTTCGCCAGCACCGTTATCGAAAAGGTTTACTTCCATCTCGCGGCCGAGGCGGAACTTGCCTGCAAAAATCTCGCGGGCGCGTCCCTGCAAAAAATCGTTCAATGCGGGCGTCAATACAGGGCAGTTTTTGAACAGCGCCACGCTGTTGCTTTCCTGCTTGCGGAACCCGAAACGCACAATCGGCTTGTCGCCTGCCTGGTCGCAAACCACCACGACTCGGGCGCGGTTGCGGTACCCCCACGCGGGGCCCGTATGCACCGTAAAGCTTTCGGGCAACTCTATGCGGGCAATGCGCCGGAAGTTCTCGCGCTCGACTTGAGCCAGGTATTCCGCCTGTTTCTCGCTATCCAGGTGCTGCAAGCTGCACCCGCCGCACTTGCCATACAGCGGGCAGCGCGCTTCCACACGGTCGGGATTAGCCCCTTCCAGGACTTCCACGACATGTCCGCGGGCAAAATCCTTTTTCGTGAACGTCACCGCCACCTTGCAGAGTTCGCCCGGCAACGCGCCCGCGACAAAGCACACGCGGCCATCAGGCAGGCGCGCCATACCCTCGCCGCCCTGCACCATCTTTTCGATGCGGACTTCGAACACCTCGCGGGCGGGCGCAGAATGTGCGGGGCGAGCAGACGCAGGGCGCTTGTGGCCCGGCCTGCGCGGCTTGCCAGGTTTGTAGAAATTGCGGGACATCGGGCATAAAGATAGAAAAACAGCCCTGCGCAAAGGCAAAAAGCCGTTTTAAAGCACAACAATATAATTCTTTTTTGAAACCTATTCGCAGGGTTCAGCCTGCTCGTACATTTCAGGGGTGATATAAAACTGATAAAACTTCACAAGAGCCCCAATTGTAAGCCCCTCTCCAGTTTCTTTATATGCTTCTATTGTTCGCAAATCTTTGGTTTTATCCTCTACATTCCCTTTGAAATCGATGCATTTCTGCGGTTCTGTCAAAAAAATCAATGTTACGTTTATCGGTGAAGAATCACAGCCATCAACAAAAAGGCCACATTCATAGGAAGGAATATTCTTTTCTCGATTTTCTTCTACATACAAATAATCTTCATTTGCGTTAATATTCGCCGTTATCGTATCTTCTGCAAAAAAAACAACTTTCACATCGAAGCCGGAAATGTTTGTTATGCCATTTAACTGATGGACAACTTGTCCTCCGCAATCAATGCATTCGGAAGAACACGCCATCATTAAGAAAGAAAATAGAAGTATTATTTTTTTCATAGCAGACCTATAATTTTTCCCAATATTCAAATAGTTCATCCATGTCGCTGTCAGTATATTTTCTCCCGCCCTTCCCAGAAGGAAACTTTTCTTTAAGATATTTTTTTAGAGAACTCATTGAATTTGAGTTAAAGAAGGCCGTTTCAACATCCTTGATATTGAATCCCGATACATTGTCTATACCTCGTTTTAAATCTGCCGTAGACTTTGTATCATCAATCAAATCAGCGACTAATCCTGTATAGTCATGAAAATAACTAGGTATATTCTTTTTGTCTTTAGTAGAAAAGTAAACGCCTGGATTCCCATATCGTTCCTTGGCGAAGAACATCTCTATACCCCTTGCATAAGTTTCCAGATAAATGGTTTTTAAATCAGAATATGTACCCTTCTTCTGATTCGTATATTGAGATATATGCGATGATTCGTGAATTGTTGTTCTATAGATTATTTTGGAATCAAATCCATACGCCAAAACGGAAATTTTATCATCGTGAAAAAAAGATGGATTCGTTTGTGTACATCCAATTGTTTCGCCCGTGCATTTGACATCCTCCATATAATCCTCTTTATTTTCATAATAAACAATAATGTCCATGCTCATGTTGCTTGCTGTATTTGTTCTAGGCTTTTTCAAACCGTATCTTTCTCCGTACCAGTACTGATATGCCGCGGTCCATACAACGCACCACTTGGCCTTATTACCTGTAAATGTTTCCTTCCAGTCACCACTCATGTCGTTTTTCTCTATCTCAAGATCCTCCCCATAACCCGAATGACCATCTTCCAGCAAGAAATCCTCGGCATCAAAGTTCGCTTCATAGTCGATGTCGAAATTCCATTTTTCTGGAATCTTGAATTTCCCTTCAGCATCGGTGTGCGCTTCTCGCCAATAATAAGAGTATCCACCCGTAACACGAACCCCTTCAAGCGGTTGGACCCCTAACGAGTCATCCTTAAATTTCAGTTGACCGCCATGCTTTTTCCCGCCACCAAGCAGAGACCATGCCGCAGCTGGCAACTCTCCGATTTCACGTTTCCGCAATTTTGCCCGTTCTTCAATATAACCCGTCATTGTCATCGATTCCCACTGCACTTCATGGAGGGATATGCCCATGTCCGCAAGTTTTTCAAGCGTAGAACCGCTGGATTTGCGAGCAGCTTTTTTCAAAAGCGCTCTTTCCGTGGTCGCCGAATCAGTCTCTTCAACGCATTCATCATCTTCACAATCGCCGTCCAACGGCTCGACAAGGAACAGTTCCTTGATGACTTCATATTTCGTGGGCCCGAACTTGTAGTCAACAGGGACAGTAGCAAACAACGGAATAATCGAATCGGGGAGAGTCGGGTCGATATAGACCACCGGCTTACGGATGTGTTTGTAGTCTAGAGGGTGCTTGAAAAGGACAAGCGATGAGTCGTATTTCTTAAGTTCCGCAGCCCCCCTTTTACCATCGGCAAGAAAACGAACATAGAGGTAGTTGGGCTCTAGGCTCATTTGCTCTACATCAGCTGTATCCGCAGCCCTTTTCGCCAGGACGCGATTGCGCATGGCCTTGCTCATGTTCTCGACAGAATAGGGGTCGTTCGCAGGATCACTCACGATGGGGCTTGTAAGAATGTTGACGCCGGTCTCTTCGTGTTCCTGAGCGACACTTATTGTCCCCACTACGCTATCCGACGGATCAACGGAATTGCTACAGGCGGTAAGCAAAAATCCCAAAACTAAAAACGGAATATTTCTTTTCATCGTACAATCCAAGACAAATTCATCAGCAATAATTTATTTTGAAACTTTCGCCAAGTCAACAGAAATTCTTGTAAAATAATTCAAACGAATGGCCCGGTACAAGTGCAAAAAATCGAATTTGAGGATAAAAGCCCAAAAAAGACGAAGAAACGGGGCAAAACCTTTCATTTTCACCGCAAAAATCAAATTTTGCAACCATTTTTAGCCCGCAACAACGACTCTTTGTCGGCAAAACACGCCCGCTATCCCCTTAATGGTCAAAAGCGGGCCTTTTTTGGTTCATTTTTCTATATTTCGCCCAAAATTGTACCATGACAACCATTCTCTTGCCAGATACGCTCACGACGGCGAACAGCAAAGACCTGCTCAGGAATTGCACAAGGCAACTCCGTAGCGGAGCGCTGTGCCTTGACGGCAGCAATCTCGCAAGCATGGACTACAGCGGCGACGCTTTTTTTGCGCTCCTCGCCGAACTTTCCGAAAAGACGGGCAACGCGCTCACCCTCGCCCACTTCAACGCCGACATCAAGGCGCACCTTTCGGCACTCCGCAAGATGGAACCGCCCGCAAGGCCCGCGAAGGGCACGAGCAACGTTCTCGAAATGCTCGGCGGCATCGGATTCGCCGTGCTGAAGGAATCCTTCGAGGTTCTCACGCTCCTGTTTATGTCCATCTACTGGACCATCTTCGGGCCGTTCGACAAGGGCAAGATCCACTTCGGCGGCGTCGCGAAGCAGATGTTCAAGCTCGGGAGCGAAGCCATGGGAATATGCTTCTTGATGGTCGCCCTCATCTGCCTTACGATGGCGCTCCAGAGTTCCATCATGCTGAACGCGGTGGGCGGCGGTTCCTACCTCGCCTCGGGTCTCGGTTTCCTCATTTTCGCAGAAATCGGCCCGCTCCTCACGACCATCATCCTCGCAGGCCGCTCCGGCAGTGCCGTCGCCGCCGAAATCGCAAACATGAGCGTGTGCGAAGAAGTCAAGGCTATCAAGTCGATGGCTATCCCGCCGGTGCAGTACCTGGTGGTGCCGCGCTTTATCGCCATGAGCGTCGCCACGCCCATCCTCTCGTTCTGCGCCTCCATTTTCGGGTGCTTCTCGGGGTTCCTCATCGCGTACTTCTTCTGCGACATTTCGTTTTCCAACTACATGATGGGCATCCGCGACGGTATCGCCCCCATCACGTTCCTAAAGAGCAGCATCAAAGCGCTCGTTTTCGGCTGGATCGTCACGCTCATCGCCTGCAACAAGGGCCTGAACGCGCACGGCGGCGCAGAAGCCGTGGGCAAGGCAACCACATCGAGCGTGGTCGCCGCTATTTGCTGCATCGTGCTCGCCGACACCCTCTTCGCCTTCATATTCTACTAGGGAGCAGCAATGGAAGAAATCCTGAAAGTAGACCACCTGAAGGCAAGTTACGGGCGCGAGTCCATATTGAAGGATATTTCCTTCGGGGTGAAGCGCGGCGAAATCCGCATGGTGCTCGGGAGTTCGGGCTGCGGTAAATCGACGCTCCTGAACAACATCCTGAAGTTCATCAAGTCCGACGCGGGTACCATAACCTACTTCGGCAAGACCTTCGGGCCCAAGGAAGGGCTCGACAGCGAGACACGCATGCGCACGGGCGTGCTCTTCCAGAGCGGGGCCCTCATTGCCGACCTGACCATCGCCGAGAATGCAATGTTGCCGCTCAAGCGCAGCATGCCCTACATGCCCAAGAGCCAGATGGAAGCCATCGTGGCCGACCGCCTGGAGAAGGTGCACCTGCTGCACGCCTTCCACAAGTACCCGGGCGAAATTTCGGGCGGCATGAAAAAGCGCGCAGCCCTCGCCCGCGCCATCGCGCTCAAGCCGGAACTGCTCTTTTGCGACGAACCTTCTACTGGCCTCGACCCGGTGACGGCCCGCTCCCTCGACGAACTTTTGCTCGAACTGCGCGACACGCTCAAGGTATCGATGGTCATCGTGAGCCACGAACTCGAGAGCATCAAGATTATCTGCGACCGTTTTGTGTACCTCAAGGACGGCTACGTGCTCAAGGACGCCACGCTGCAAGAAGGCATGGAGTCCGACGACCCCACGTTACGCCACTTTTTCAACCGGCAGTGCCCCAAGGAGGAATACTCCGAAGGACTCTACCACTTTAATTTTATAGATTGATTCGGAGAAACGATGGAAACCACCCGATCCGAAAGAATTAAACTTGGCGCGTTCATGCTGCTGTGCGGAATACTCATCTGCGTATTCCTGGGCTATGTGCTCAAGCGCTACCTGAGCGAACAGTACGACAACTACTACACCATCTTTGACACCTCGGTGAACGGGCTCTTTGTTGACGCAAAGGTCAAGCTGAACGGCATCGACGTGGGTAGCGTCACGCGCATCACGATAAACGAAGAAAACCTGAACGAAGTCGTGGTCGCCTTCAAGGTCACGCACGGCACGCCCATCAAGATTGGCACCCGCGCGGGCATGACGGCGGGCATGAACCTCACCGGCGAAAAGCAGGTGGTACTCTCGGGCGGCTCGTTCGCCGAACCGAATGTGCCCGAAGGAGGGCTCGTGCCGGCGGAAGTCTCGCACTTCGACCACATCACGAACCAGGCGGGCAACATCGTCGCGCACGTGGATTCCGTACTCGTTAACATCAACACGCTGCTCTCGGCCGAAAATGCGGAGAACCTGAGCAAGGCCATCAAGAATTTCGAGACCATGACGGCGAACCTGAGCCGCGTCACGCAGGGCATGGCAAAGCCCATCGAGAACATTTCCAAGTCCGCCGAATCGATGCACCGCGTGATGGGTGAAATCGAGGAAGCGAAGATTGCCGCAAAGGCGGGCGAAGACCTCGACATTCTGAAGCAGAAACTCGACGCCATCGACACGAAGGCGATGAACGAGAATTTGACGAAGGCGATGGAATCCATCAGCCAGCTCTCGAAGCGGCTCGACGGCATGGTCTACAAGAACCAGGACCAGGTGGGGGACGCCATCGTGGAACTGAACGCCGTACTCGAGAACCTCGAAGAGTTCAGCCAGAAAATCAAGAACAACCCCTCCGCGCTCATCCGCGAACCCGCGAAGACCCGCCGCAAATAAGGAGAGAGCATGAAGAAGTTTACGTTTGCATTTTTAACCGCGGCACTTGCAGCCATGACGCTTACCGCATGCTTTGGCGGAAGCACGAGCGAACCCACCCGCTACTTCACGCTCGCCGTCGAAAACATCGACATGCCGGCCGCAGGCGATGCCAGCGGCCGCCTGCAGGTGCGCAAGTTCACCATCGACCAGGCCTACCAGAGGAACAACATCGTCTACCGCGAATCCGCTTACGACTTCATGTTCTACGACCTGGACCTGTGGGCATCTCGCCCCGAGCAAATGGTGGCGCAGGTCGCCGCAGAATACATCGTGAAAAGCGGGCTTTTCGCATCGGTCGATACCCGCGCCTCGGGCAAACCCGATTTTGAACTCCTGGGCCACATCGACGCCATCGAGGAAATCGACGAAGGCAGCAACCAGTATGCACGCCTTTCCCTCAAGCTTACGCTCCAGAAACCCGACAGCGACGCTCCCCTCTGGGAAAAGCGTTTTGACGAAAGGCAATCCGTGAGCAGTCGCGAACCCCGCCTTGTGGCAGAGGCCATCTCGAAGCTCCTCGGCAAGTACATGGAAGAGGCCCTCGGGGCCATCGCCGGCGCAGGCAAGTAAATCTGGCGCGAGAATGCCTGTGCGGTGTAAGAATGCCCGCACAGTGTAATTTTCGCAGACAAAAACACATTTTTCGCGAAATTGGGGGATTAAACCTCGCAAAAGTTCTCGTTCAATCCCCAATTTTCAGAACAAATTAACTCATTTTTCTTCAAAAGTGACCTCCGCCCCTCCTTTTTCACTCTCCAATGGGGATTAAATTGCCCAAAAAGCAGCTTTTAATCCCCATCTGTCCCTTTTTTCGAGCAAAAGCTTACAAACAAGCTATCAAAATGGGGATTAAACCATAAAATAATTTGCCTTTTAATCCCCAATTTCGGCTTTTTCGGACACTTCAACCGCCAAACACGTCCAAAACTCGGCATTTTCGGGCATTTCGCAGTATTTTAGCGTATAAAAACGCACATTCGTTGTAAAAAAAAGTGAAGGTTTAATCGCTTTGCTTTTTTTGATTTTAAATTTAAGATGGGTTTGGTTGCATACTTAAAATACGGTATGGTGTACAAGATGTTTGACAGTTTCTTTACGCAAAAGATTGTCCCCGCGACGCTCGCCTTCGGGCTTGGGCTCGCACTTCAAGGTTGTTCCGACAACCCTTCCTCGGCAAAGGGCGAAGATATTCCTATCCCCAAGGAAGAACTCCACGTCTCGGACAACCCGATTCTTTCCCTTACCGAGATATCTGCGCTCAACCTCTCGTGGCTCGACCACGAAGGCGATGACCCCGCCTGGGTCGAAATCTACAACTCAAGCAACAAGGACATAAACCTCAAGGGTTACTCACTCGTCGAGAATCTCGCGAACCCGCAAAAATGGGTATTCCGCAACGAGACCGTTCCCGCAGGCACCTACCGTACCGTATTCCTCGACAAAAAGGACATCTCCAATATCGAAGGTTTGGTAGATGGAGTCGACGACGAAGGCCACGTACTCCACGCACGCACGCACACGAACTGGAAACTCGACAAGAAGGGCGGGACGCTCTACATCATCGACAACCACAACGCCATCCACGACAGCCTCCCCTACCCGGAACTCATGCCCGGCATCAGCTATGGCAAGGTTACCGATGGCAGTCTTATGTATTTCGCAACAGCGACCCCCGAAGCGGCAAACAACGAAGCAGGCGCATACGCAACCCTCGCTCCCGCATTCGACTTCGGCACCAAGAGTGCAGGTTTCTACCCTAGCGAAATCACGCTCGACCCGCCCGCCGTACCGGAAGGCACGACAGTCCGTTGCACACAGAACGGCTCCAAGCCGACCGAAGCGTCACCCGAATTCAACGCGCCCAAGGCCATCTCGGCAAATACGGTTCTCCGCTGCGCCGCGTTCCAGCCCGGAGCACTCACCACGAGCGTCATCACCAAGACATTCTTTATCGGCGAAAACGTGCGCATGCCGGTCGTCGCTGTCAGCGTCGATTCCGTTTTTTTCAAGGAGAGCTACATCAAGACCAACGCGGATTCTCCTAAGAGCGCCCCCGCAGGACTCTTCGAAGAAAAAGAATACCCCGTGCATGTAGAATACTTCCCCGACGGCAGCAAGTCCACAGCACCCGCATGGGAAGTCGACGCAGGCATTTCCATCATGGGCGGTTACAGCAGGCTCAAGGACAAAAAATCCGTCGCCGTCGTGATGCGCGAAGAATACCAGGACGGCAAGATCAACTACCCGCTGTTCGAAACCCGCAAGGACATCAACAGCAAGTTCCGCGGATTCAACCTGAGAAACAACGGAAACCGCTTCGTGAGCGACTACATCGGCGACGCGATGGGTGGAGCAATCCTCGAAGGCAGCGGAGTCGACTACCAGCGTAGCCGTCAGGTGGTGGTGTTCTACAACGGACGCTACTACGGCATCCACGACATGCGCGAACGCTTCAACAAGCATTACGTAGAAACAAACTACGGCATCGACGCGAACACGGTCACGATGGTAAAGCACCTGGGCCACGATGTCACCGCAAGCAACGGATCTGTCGACGAATACAAGACGCTCCTGAGTTTTGTGGCGCAGAACGACTTCAGCGGCGAAGGCAACAAGAACTACGAGATGGTGAAGACTCTCATGGACGTCGGCAACTTCGCCGACTACATGGCGGCCGAAATCTACATCCACAACGGCGACTGGCCGAACAACAACGTCCGCGCCTGGAAGAGCCCTGAGCAGCCGTGGAAGTTCATGGTCTACGACCTCGACCACGGATTCGACTGGATGTGGGGCGTGAACGGAGGCGAGTTCAACCAGAACAACGAGATGTTCCCGTGGATAAAGAAGGGTGGCGGCAACAAGCCCTGCAAGGACGAAGGTTGCTTTGCGAACCTGTACATCCAGCTCATCCAGAACCCGGAATTCCAGCGCGTATTCCTGAACCGCTCCGCCATGATGTTCCAGAACAACGCGAACGGCGATAACGTGACGCGCGTTGTCGACGCGATGACGGCAACCATCGACACGGCCGAAATGACTCGCGACCTGAAGAAATTCAAGCAGAACGAAATGTACTACGAAAACGCCTGCGGCAAGGGATTCAGCAAAACGGGTTCCTGCCTCAAGGAATGGTCTATGATCCGTAACGGGAACGTCGTCGACGAGTACAAAAAAGAATTCGGGCTCTCCGGCATGGTGACCGTGAACCTGAACGTTAGCGGCAGCGGCTACATCTCTGTAGAAGGCCGACCGGCACCCGCCCCCACCTATGCGGGCAAGTTCTTCGCGGGCATCGGGATGCTTATCACTGCGACCCCGACAAACGGCTCCGTATTTACCGGATGGAGCGACGGAGAGACCGCAGCCACGCGATTTATTGTCAACGAAGACGGCGCCACCTACACCGCCATCTTCAAGTAGACCCCTCGTTCTGTCCCAAAATGCACGGGGCACTTGACCCCGTCGCTTTTTGTGTTTATATTGTCTTATGATTCTGAACAAAGGACGGTATTTATGCATAGACAAGATCTTCCCGAATTGGCCAAGTCCTACCTGTTCAACGTAAAGATTACGTTCGAGAACGTCCCTCAAGGCAAGGAAGAAGAATTCGACGACCTTGCAAACAACCTATCAGCTCGCTGCAGAAAGATCAAGTTTCTCAAAGAAAACACAAGCGACGTTTTTACCATCGTAGAAGTATCCTTCGACGAGTTCGAGGACTACCTCGTCACCACCTGCATCAAGAACGAGTACCTCAAGAGCTTCCGCATGGTCATCATCCACTATTCCTCCGACATGAAGCCCGTGTACGAAGAAAAGTTCTTTGACTGCAAGGCAGTCTATGTGGAGGAATTCGCCTACGACAAGTTCGAAACGAACCAGGAACGGATGGTCAAGACCATCGGCATCAAGTGCAAGCGCGGCCACTAGGGAAGCAAGCGCGGCCACTAGGGACGAATCTTAGGGAGGGCCAGCCCCATAGGCGCCCTCCCTAATTTCTTATAGTAGGAACGCACGAAAGCAGTTTTTTCGTATAATCGTGCTGCGGATTCGTCAGCACTTCGTCGGCAACTCCGCGTTCCACCACCTTCCCGAAGTACATCACCAGCACATCGTCCGAGATGGCGCGCACAACTTGCATGTCATGGCTGATAAAGAGGATGCTGAGGCCAAGGTCTCTCCTCAGGTCGTCGAGCAAATGCAGGATCTGCGCCTGGACAGACACATCCAGCGCGCTCGTCACCTCGTCGCAGAGCAGAATCTTAGGCGAGACCATCAGGCTGCGCGCAATACAGAGTCTCTGGCGTTGTCCACCCGAGAATTCGTGCGGGAATTTTTCCATCGCCCCCACCGGGATGGACACCCGTTCCAGAAGCTCGCACGCACGCCTTTGAGCCTGTTCAAAAGAAACCTTCCGCGCCATCAGGGGAGCCGTAAGGATTTCCGATACTGTCTGTCGCGGGTTCAGGCTGCTGAACGGGTCCTGAAAGACCATCTGCACCAAGTCGCAGACGCGCATCGCCTTGCCGCCATCCATGGCGACCTTTCCTTCATGCACCTCGCGACCGAAAAGTTTCACGCTTCCCGAAGCAAGCGGCACAAGCCCCACCAGCGACTTCACGAGGGTCGACTTGCCGCAGCCCGACTCGCCCACCACGCTCAGGATTTTTCCCTGCGACAGAGTGAACGACACTCCGTCGACCGCGGTAAAGTAGTCCTTCACCTTGCCGAGCACACCCCCGCGCACCGGGAAGCGAACGGCAAGCCCATCTGCCTCAATGGCAGGGACTCCTTCAAGGAAAGACGCCTCCTGGTTAGGCATCGGCCTCCCCATCCAGACTTTCTAGCGCAGTCTGCACGCTCTTTTCTGTATCCAAGAGGATCTGACGGCACTTTTTCAGGAGCGTTGTCGCTTCCTGAACATTTTCCGCAAGTTCGTCGATTTCCATCTCCGAATTATCGATGCGCGTAAGAATCGCTTCCAGGCGCTCCATTGCGTTCTTATACTCGAAATTTTCCTTACTCATGCGTCTGAATATAGTTAAACACGGGTCGATATGGATTTTTATTCCCGTCAATAATTACATTTACTCCCAGTGGACAAACTAATGCACCACAACCCGCGAGGCAATTCCGCGGGCATCTTCGGAGGTTTCCGCAGGGCTTGCGGAGCGGTTTTTGCCGTTGCGGCACTCGCGCTCCTGGGCTGCCTCGACATTCCCGACGATCCACAAACGAGCCAAGAAATTGAATCCGTAAGCCTCTACATCCTCCAGGAAGGGTCCCAGGATTCGACACTCCTCAAGATCCGGCCAGGCGACTCCGCCGTTCTCGGGGCGCAGGTCTACCCCAGACAACACAAGAAGGATCTTTCATTCCGCTGGGTCCTGAGGACTTCGGCCGGAGACTCCGTCCTCGGGAGCGAAGCCGTCTACACATTGCCCGCATTTGCGAACGAACTTTCGCTTCCCAACCTCCTGATTCTCGAAGACAGGGTCGGAAACTCGCAAGAGATCCCTGTATCCGTCATCGTCAACACACCTCCCACACTATCACAAAAAACAGAACCCGCGGACGGCGACACACTATACGGAAGCGAAAACACCGCAGTCCTCTTCAAGTGGAAGTCCTCCGACAGCGACGAATCCGACTTCAAGCAACTTTCGCACACGCTCGTCATCGATAGCATCAGGGCGTCCGTCGGAAGCGTGACCGAAATCATGCAGTCCGGATTTGCCGAGGGCAAGCACACCTTCCGCGTCGTCGTCTACGATTCCTACGGCGATGCGGATTCCCTTTCCGAAAAGACATTCTATATGCTGGATACGCTGAGGGGGCAACGATGACAAAGCGCATGCTCGCCAACATTCCGACATCTCTTGTTGCGCTCTTCGCAGCCCTCGTGTTTTTCGCCTGCACCAACAGCGATGAACTGCTCTACGACGAATCGCAGTCCATCTTTGTCGACATCTCCGTAGAAATGGCGACATCCTTCGATTCAAGCAGCACGCGCATCAAGGCCGACACGGTCCGCGTCGGCGACTCCCTCATTTTCATCGCGAACATCCTTCCCTCAAAATCCATCAAGCTCAAGCGCTACCTCTGGTTTCTCGACGGGAAGCCCTATTCCTTCGACTTCAGTTTCCGAAGCTCCATAGACAAGCCGGGCTACCACGAGCTCGCCTTCATTCTCGAGACCACCTTCGGCGACACCCTGAGCGACACGCTGCGCCTCTGGGTTTCAAACCCACCCATCATCCGCGACAGCGATTTCTTCCCCGCACCAGGCACACAAGGAATCCCGACATCGGGCGGTGTCACGTTTGCTTGGGACGCCTACGACCCCGACTCGATCGCAAGGCTCTACTACCGAATCGTTATTGACAAGTTTGTCGATACGATTGTTCCGGAGCCCCACTTTACCTACTGGGGCAACCTTGCCCCCCTACACCATTACCACTGGTGGGTCGAAGCGATAAACGAATTCGGATTGACCTCCGAAAAAAGACTCCTGGGAGATTTCTACACCAAGGGCGCAAATGACGAGAGCGGCATTTGCGGGACCATAAACACGAGTTACAAAGATAACGGGCAAGGCACTCCGCTCCAGACCATCGCGTTCGACATCTACGATACAACCGGGACGCTCATCCGCACCGACAGCATCAACGGCAAGACACCCCTTTCCTTTTCCATTTCACCCATAAAGGCGGGCACCTACACGATACAGCCCAGAATCTTGAAGTATCCTGAATTCTTTATCGAGCCCATCACGGCAAAACTCTTCCAGAACGAAGTCCTCGACCTGGACATGCTCCTGATGCAGGATACCACCGCGCCCAAGATAGAGCTTGTCATCAACGGGATTCCCATCCAGACCGACACCATCGATTTCACCGACACGCTCACCTTCCTCATCAAGGACTCGGGTTCGACCGCATCCAGCAAACAAGTTTCCATCTATCTGGAATCCTCGCTACTTGTCGAAAAGCAGTCCCTAACCGACTCCTTCACGGTCGTCCTGCCCGAATCGGCACGCTCTTGGAACACCCGGCAACTGAATGTGATCGCCTTCGATGCAAGCCGGAACCGAACCGTCAGGAGCTACATCATCAATCCGTCCGAAAATTGGATAAAGACAAACAGCGACATGACCCTCGATTCGGCACAGGACATCAAGATGTTCATCATCGACAGCAATCCGTACGGCTTTGAGGTCGACTCCTGCATGTTCGAAATAAACGGGAAGCACACGCAATACGGACGTCCCGCGACAGAGTCAATCTGCACGGCTACAGTTCCATCCACCTACATCGCCAGCGGAAAGAACACCATCCGTAGCATCGTGAAATACACAAACGGAATCAGCCTCTGGGAAAAATGGAACATTTTCTATAACGCCGGAGGCGGCAATGACTAAGCTTTTGCAAAAGGCGACATTCGCAAGCCTCTTCGTATCCTTAACGCTTGCTGCAGCCCTTTCGCTGACGGCATGCGGAGAAGGCGCGACAATCGAGCAGGGAGATGTCCCTCAGCTTGTCCAGCACATGTTCGTCCTCCCCGACCGAATTACAGGACAGCCCTACAATTATGGCGCAGTACCGGTCACGACCGTCTATCTCGACACAAACGAGACCGTAAAACTGTGGGCGGCCTATTCGATAGACAACATGTATCTGACATCGGACAATGCGGAAGCCCACTATATAAGCCACAGCTGGACCATCGACGACGAGACCTACAACATATCGCCGCTTCGCTACAGCTTTGCAACTCCGGGATTCCACCGCGGCATCCTCAAAACAGTCGACCTCCTTGGCGACACCCTGCAAGACACGCTCAACATATTCGTGAACACTCCCATTTCTATCCGCGCGATAGCCCCCGTCGACGGATACAACCTGTTCGACCCTACACCGGGAAGCGAACTAGATTTGCAATGGGAACTTGCCGGAGTCGACCCATGGGAAACGGCCCGTTGCTTCGTCTTTGCCTCATTCAATGTCGAAGAAGTCTGGAGCGAAAACATCGGCGAAGTAGACTGCTTCCATGAAGCCCAGTTCATCGGTTCTTTCCTCACAAAGAACCTCTTCGATAATATTGCCGCCGGAGTCAAGCCCGACACCTCGATTACCGTCTATTGGGGAATCAAGGCATCCCTGACAACGAGCCAAGGATTCATCGAGCGCGATTCCTCCAAGGTTTCCCGCTTTTCGACACGATACATCTACACCAAAAATTCCAGGATCGACATTCCCATTGTCTACGAGGACCTCCGCAAGTCCGACGTCCACACTGTCGTCACGATTACCAGTGCACAGGGCGATACGCTCTCCATATTGGAAAGCACCAAGGCTCCCGTCACCCTACACGCATACGTGACCGCACAAACCGGGATCCGAATCAACCTCCGGGACACAAAAAAGACAGAATTCCGCACCGGAGACATCACGCTGAATGTCCAGAGCGGGACCCAGATACAGCTCGACACCGTAAGGTTCTCCGACAAGATCCAGCCCCAAGTCGCCCAACTAGCACCCAGGCACAACCAGCGGGACACCGTCATCTTCTACGCCCTCGACAACGGTTCGGGAATCAACCCCAAAAGGATTTTCGTCACGGCAAACGCAGATACGCTCGAGCACACCTACGAAGAGCCCTTCATCAAGTTCCGCAACACCTGCGCAAGCACATGCAAGCTGAGAATCTCCGTAGAAGACAACGCCCGGAATTCAAATCCGCGACTTTACTGGAAACTGGAACCGGACGCTAACTCTGCCGAGGGACCCTTCTCCGAAATGGGAGGCGAGCCATGAGACGCCTCGTCCTGCTTATCGCCGTCTTCCTCTGCTCCATCGCATTTGCGCAGGATGCTCCCAAGTACCTACACGTATCCACGAACCCCTCCTATGCAGACGCATACGTCGGGACGTTGCGCCCGAACCACTCACGCAATCCCGACAGCAAGTTGCCCGGGTTCATCAAAGTTCCCGATGGGGAAAATTCTGTCGCCGTTGCCATTTTCAAGGAAGGTTTCAAGGACACCGTCCTGAATGTCAAGCTTTCGGAATCGGACACCTCCTACCTGATTGTCTCCCTTACCCCAAGCTACGATGACGAGTTTCTCGACGAGCAACGTGCAGCCCTTTCGCGGAGGGCACGACACAACTTCGGATTCCGCCTGATGATTGCATCTGCAGTTCCTTTCGTTACGAGCGCCGTTGCGGCCATCGTCGCAAGCAACAGCATCGACAAGGCAAACGAAAAGAAGAAATTCGTGGAACAGAGTTTATTCCGCGACAGCGAAAGCTACAACCACAACCTCGAACGCTTCGGCGACTATCGAGACCGTGCAGAAACGGCCCGCACGCTATCCATCGACATGCTCATCGCAGGCGCCGCCCTTTTCGGCATCGGAGTCGTCCTTTCCTTCTAGGTATACCATGAAAAAGACCGCCCTATTCCTCATGCTCTTCTTCGTTTCGGCAGCACTTGCCGAAGTTCAGGCCCCGTACGCCCAGGTAGAACTCGTATCGGGCACCAAGCAGAAGGCCCAGTTCCTTGGAATCGCGAATGACACAGTGAGCCTCGGCGGTTACATCAAGAACAAGTTTACCGTCGTCAAGTTTCCCAAGTCGCAGTTCAAAAGCATCGTCGGCGAAGACGGCACCGACCTCTTGAACCTGTTCCCCGCAAAACCGGATTCCACCACCGCAGATACAACCGCAAGAATTATAGATTCCGCCGCAAGCGAAACAGCAGACTCCACCGCCACTGCGGATTCAGCCGCCATCGCGGATTCTTCCGCGCAGGCCCCCGTCGCAGACGCGAACGGCACCCCCAAGGCAGACTCCGGTACCGAGATTACGCACAAACTATTTCTTGGGTTTGAAACAGTCGTCATCCCCCAACACGGAATCGAAAGGCTCGACGCATTCACGTTCGCCTTGCTGCAGGAACTCGATTCCACCTTCAAAAAGGCAAACATCGAAAGTGCCCCGGGCTGTAGCGACCGCGCCTGCCTCCAGGAATTCTGGAAAGACCGCGGAGAAAGGGACATGTTCTTCGGCAAGGTTTCGCATGCCAAGCACCCCGACTCCGTGGTTCTCGAAATCACGCGCGCATTTTACGAAGAAGAGCTTCCAACCATTTACAGGTCCGCCATTACCGTAAGCAGGAGCAACATGCTCCAGGATATGACCAAGGACGGAAGCGCAACGAACCTCGCGAAGGAACTGCTCGGACTTCCCGTGCAAAAGAAGCTCCCCCGCAGCTATATCCACGTCGAGACAGATCCCGAAAGCGCCACCATCTCGCGACCCGAGAAAGACGCCATCTGCAAGTCGCCCTGCACCTTCGCCGTCACCGACACAGGCAAAATCGAAATCGATGCCTACTGGACCGTGGACCAGCACCTGTGGGGAGCCCAGACCTTCGTTCGTCCGCTTCCCGGAGACACGACCAAGGTATCGCTCAAGCTCAAGCGGATCACTCCCGAAATCAAAATCGTCTCGAACCCCGTCGGCGCCGAAATTTTCCCGGGACAGGGAGAAATCACGCGCAGCAGCGAATCCATCGGCACGACGCCACAGAAATTTTCACTCACCACGCCGGGCATGGCCTACATGCGGCTACGCAAGGAAGGCTATCGGGACACCCTCGTCCAGTTCTTTGTGGCACCCGTTCCCGAAATCAACCTTGACATCGCCCTGGAACACCTCACGGACTTCGACGAAGTGCGCAAGCAGCAGGACTGGCAACGCGAACGCAACAAGGCCCGCATCGGGAAGATTCTGATGGGGTCGTCCGTCGCGCCGGCAATTATCGGAGCACTGTTCCTCTACCTCGCGCAGCAGGATTACGACGAGGCCGAAGATATCAAGGACGCGCTCAAGATGCCGAGCGCCGCTAAAGGCGAGAATTTCAATGCGAAGATCAAGAAAAACAAGGACCTCGTGGATTCCGGCGACAAGAAGAACATCATCGGCGGAAGCCTGGTCGGAGCAGGAGCCGTCCTGTTTGGCCTGGGATTTTTCCTCACATTCTAGCTATTTGGGGTAAAAAAAACTGAAAATGCCCGAAATAGCCTAAATTTCAACCCTCCGAGATTCAAAACCGCCACATAAAAACTAAATTTCAAAACGATGCGTAAACTACTTATCACTTTTTTACTTCTGACTGCAGCGGCCTATGCGGCCGATTTTGAACGCTCCAATTGGCGAGCCCAGATGTACTTGCAGGCAGAACCTGCCTTTGTTCACTTTGAGTCAGACAAGCCCCAGTTGCTGAAGGAACCCATCGACGAAGAACGCCTCACCGTCCCGATGAGCGTGGGTTTCTTGTTCAGCCCCCTCTACACTCCGCTCTTCAAGGCCGACATTCCGTTCACCATTTGGCTTGGCGCCGAAGTGAACTCCATCCAGTTCCGTGAAATCGCAAGCGACCCCGCCTACTGGGGTGTAGATGACAATGGCAAGCCAGACCACAGCGAGGACCTCACGCCAGCCGGAGAGGGACGCACGCTTTCGTTCCGTGCCTACGCCCCGTCCGTAGTCGGTGGTTTCTCCGTAAACCTCGCCGGAGATTTCGACCTGCGCGTGCTCGGCGGTTACGGCATGCACTTCTTCACGTTCATCGACAACTACTCCACCAGTACGAAGGACCACACGGAAATGCTCCCGACGGCATTCGTCTCCGGAGCGCTCGAATACCGCATTACCGAAGTTTTCCAGGATGTGGACCTGAAAATCGGCGTAAACGTACGCAAGGAGTTCCTCCCCTACGAAGACCTGAAGGCGACCAATCCCTACAAGTACAACAAGGAAAACCCGACTCCCTCTTCCGGCTATTTGGGAATCACCTTCGACAAGATTTCTTACAAGTGGCCCGTGCGTATCGGACTTGAGCTTTCGCTCGACTTCGGCCGCGAGAGCCACCGCGACCGCCGCATGCGCTTCAACCTGCGCGACCGCGACCAGGTGCTGCGAGACAACAGCGAAGTCAAGGATACCCTCAGCGACTGGGACTGCATGGCCATCGAGCGCGACTACCGGTTCTTCCTCGACGAGAACGGCGACCTGCCCGACATGAGCGACGCCTATACCAAGACCCAGTTCTCCGACGTGCTCGAAAGTTTCCTCGCGTTCTGTCACCCGGCAGACCTCGCCACCAAGGAAAAGCTCTACGCGACACTCGATTCGGGCAAGGTCGAACTAAAGGAATACCAGGTTCGCCAGGAAGATTCCCGCTTCGACCAGGTCATGGCGTCCAACGACCCCGAAATGCTCGAGATGTTCCTGCAGTACTACCCCGACTCCCCACGTAGGGGCGAGGTCGAGGCCAAGATCCGCACCCTCAGCGAATACCACAAGTTCCGCGAGATCCAGGCCCAGAACACCTTCAAGGCCTACCTCTCCTACCTGAATGACAATCCGAACGGTGCCTTCCGCGACGAAGCCGAAGCCGGAATCTTCGAACTCGTCCGCAACAGCAACCGCATGAAGGACTACGAGATTTACCTCAAGCGCTTCCCCAACGGCAAGTATGTCGAAGAGGCGAAGGCCGCCCTCAAGGGTGCAAACAGCAGCGCACCTTCCCAGATAGAATACCAGGCTCCGGAATACGTCGAACCTCCTGCAGAGGAACCGGCGGTCGAGGAACCCGAAGAAGAGGCCGAGGAAGAAGAGGAAGAAGCTCCCGCCAAGGTCAAGAGCAAGAACAAGAAGAAATCGAAGAAAGCCGCCAAGGCCGCAAAGAAGAAGAAAGCCAAGTCCAAGAAGAGAAGATAGGCCTTGAAAAAAATCGCCATACTCGCAGCCCTCGCGGTCTCACTCGCTTTTGCAGCCGGGACCGCCACCGCCAGCCAGGCCGATACGACAACGACAATCCAGACCGTAGACACCGCCAAAGTCGGCATCTACGACCAGGTCATCGGCTGGTACAATGACAACCTCAACTACGGGACCATAGCACTGCTCATGGCGGTGGAGTCCTCGTTTATCCCCTTCCCGTCCGAGCTCGTGGTTCCGCCTGCCGCCTACAAGGCAATGCAACCGGAATCGGGACTGAACATCGTGTTCATCGTGATATTTGCGACCCTCGGGGCTCTCGCGGGCGCTTTCATCAACTACTTCCTCGCAAAGCTCCTCGGCAGGCCGATTGTGTACAAATTTGCAGACAGCCGTCTCGGCCACTTCCTGCTGCTGGATTCAAGCAAGGTGACCAACGCCGAGAGGTTCTTCCTCGAACACGGAGCAATCTCCACGCTCGTCGGTAGGCTCATTCCCGCCATCCGCCAGCTCATCTCGATTCCGGCGGGCCTTTCCAAGATGAAGCTCTGGGCATTCACGCTCTACACCGCCATAGGCGCGACCTTCTGGAATATAATCCTCGCCATTCTCGGTTACATCGCGCACGGGCAGAAAGACCTAATCCAGGCCTATAGCCACGAGCTTTCTATCGGGCTCGTTGGGCTCGGCGTATTGTTTATCGGCTACATGACCTGGTGCGCGCTCAAGCCGAAAAAATAGAAGGCGTGAAATCCGTCATTTCACACCTCACACTCCACACTAGTTAGAAGTCGCAGTTCTCTTTGCAGCGGTTGTTTTCGAAAATCGCCTCGAGAGTCTTTACGCCCTTGGTGAAGCGACGGTACGGCCCGTTGCGCAGTCCGTTCTCGAACATCATCTCTTCCTTGATTGCGCCCAGTTCGTCAAATATTTTTGCAACGCCATGGATACGGCCGTTCACATACGGAATCTGGCGCCACAGGAGGCCGCGCTCGTTCCACTCCTCGCTCATGCCGTTCAGCACGCCCGCCTTGTAGATTTCTCGTTTTTTCTTCCGGCCGTCCTCGTAATAATCCGTCGTCGCACCTTCCTCCACACCGTCCTTGTAGCCTATAGTCTGCCACAAGTGGCCGTTCTCGTAATAGCTCCTGAACACGCCGTCGAGCTTGCCGTTCTTGTACGGGGCCTCGATAGCGATCTTGCCATTCGGATGATAGCTCACGGACAACCCCTCTCGTATATCGGTTCCCTTCTGGAGCGTATAGATGCGCGAAAGGGCTCCATCCGCAAATGTCTCGCGGACCGTGTCAAGAGTAGCCTCGTTCTGGGGTGCGTCAGGCTTCTTGACCGCCGCCTTTTTGGGGGCCGCAAAAGCGCAAACGCAGGCACAACCTAGAAGTATCACGGAAATTTCTTTTCTCATCAACGATAAATGTAGTTTTATCGTCGAGAATTATGTATTTTGCAGTTGCTTATGCGTATTACTTTTTTGAATCCTCCGTTCCATCCGATGTTCAGTCGCGAGTCGCGCAGCCCCTGCGTGACTAAATCGAGTACACTTTACTGGCCCATGTTCCTGAGTTACGCCGCCGGCACTGCCGAAGCGGATGGCAACGAGATTCAGCTGATTGACAGCCCCGCCATGGAGCTTGACCTGCCCAAGACGCTGGAGGGCATCAAGAAATTTGACCCGGCACTGGTCGTCTGCAGCACGAGTACGCCGAGCATTCTAAACGACCTCAAGGTGGTGCACGCCATCAAGGATACACTCCCGAACGTGAAAGTCGCCATCATGGGAACACATGCGACAGCCGAACCGCTCGAGAGCATGGAGATGGAACCCGCGCTCGATTTCGTGATTATCGGCGAGGCGGACTACACCTGCCGGAACCTCGCGAGGAGCCTGCGCGGCGACGGTGTTCCCGTAAACCAGATTGCGGGCCTCGCCTTCCGCAAGGAGGACGGCACCACAGACTTCCAGCCCGAGGGCCCGAAGATAGAGAACCTGGACGAACTCCCGTGGGTTTCGAAGGTCTACCGCAAGCACCTCTACAGCTGCTACAAGAAGTATTTCTACGGTGCGAACTTGAACCCGCTGATTGTGATTTTGAGCGGGCGCGGTTGCCCGAACCGCTGCAGCTACTGCGTGATTCCGCAGACGCTCAACGGCCACAAGTTCCGCCGCCGCAGCCCGAAGGACGTGGTGGACGAACTGCAGTACATCAAGGACAATTTCGAGGATCTGGGCGAAGTCTTCTTCGAAGACGATACGTTCACCGCAAGCCACGAGCATGTGCGCGAAATCTGCAACCTGATTCTGGAACGCGGCCTCAAGATTACGTGGAGCTGCAACGCCCGCGCCGATGTTCCGCTGGATTTGCTCAAGCTGATGAAGAAGGCGGGCGGCCGCGAGATGTGCGTGGGTTTTGAAAGCGCTTCGCCTGTGGTTCTCGAGAACATTCACAAGGGCGTGAAGAACACCGACAAGGCAATCGAATTCACGAAGAACGCCCGCAAGGCAGGCCTGTTGGTGCACGGCTGCTTCATGGTGGGTAACCCGGGCGACACTCCGGAGACTCTCCGCATGACGCTCGACTACGCCAAGAAGTTGAACCCGAACACCGCGCAGTTCTACCCCATCATGGCGTACCCCGGTACCGAGGCCTACAAGGAAGCCCTCGAAAGCGGCGCATTACAGACAAAGGATTATAACCAGTGGCTGGACAAGGACGGGTTCCACCGCACCACCATCCAGCGCGGCGAACTCAGCAGCCAGGCACTCGTGGACTTCTGCGACAAGGCCCGCCGCGAGTTCTACCTGCGTCCGAGCTACATTCTGCGTCAGGGAATCATGGCCCTCAAGAACCCGCGCGAACGTTACCGCGTGATGCGTGGATTCGGAACGCTCGTGAAGCACCTGTTCCGCAAGCACGGGCAGCTCGCCCCTGTGGCGCGCCAGGCCCCGACCATAAAGCAGTAGCCCGCAGGTCACTAACCCTCCACCCCTTTTAAATCCCGGCCCCTGCGCCGGGATTTTTTCTACATTGACCAGCAGAGGCCAACATGATTTGCAAGAAGTGCGGAAGGGAATACGATGACGACATGCCGAAGTGCCTGTGGTGTGACGCACCGAACGACAGCAAAGTCGATTCCTCGGCCACAAACCCGGCAGACGGAACCGAGCCGGAGGAAACTGCAACCCTCTCGGAATACGAGATTTACTGTAAGAATGCAGTTTTCTGGCTCAGTTTTTTCTTTATCGGCTTAACCATTCTCGCTATTCCGACGGAAATTTCAATTGCAACTCATGGTGGCTTCGACAATTACTTTGGAGAATTGCTTAAAGGATTTTTGCTTTCGGGAATTTTGGGCATATTCGTTCCATTCATATTTCTACAGTTCCTTTCAGGAACAAGAGCAAACGCAGTCGGCGACCTCCTGGGCTTCGGCATCATCATAAACTTCTTCCTGCTATTTGTACATCTCTTTGTCACCTCTTGGATTGCCATTTACAAGTTTTGCGCTTGGCTCCACTGCGTCATCAAGGAACAGCAACGTTATTCAGAAACCGATTTTACACCCCGTGGAGCAATATTCTTTGCCCTGATCCCCATTATTTTTCCGGTATATCACTATATGATTTTCAAGGACCTACTCGCCCGGCAAAAAGAGGCTCTCGGACAAAACAGCCTAGAAAACGCTCACCTTCCCGGCTGGATGCTCAAAGCAATCCCCTTTCTCGGCTTCACTATACAAATTGGCTGGTTCCTGGGACTCTTCGTTGCAAAAGGCCTCTTCGCAGCACGGGTACTCAGCATAATTCTCAGCATCATACTCTTGGTCTGCTACATCAAAGTTATCAAGGCCATCACCGCGAACACCAGAGCGCTGAATTCACAGACAACGAACGACGCACCCCGCGACGAAACAAGCAAAAACACCCTCCCGCAGGAAAATCAGTAAGCATTTTTACTACTATTTATAATACTATGAGTGAAAATTGCCTTTTCTGCAAAATCATCAAGGGTGAAATCCCTTCCAAGAAAATCTACGAAGACGACGACGTTTTCGCATTCTACGACATCGCCCCGCAGGCCCCCGTGCACTTCCTTGTGGTGCCGAAGCGCCATATCGCGACCATCATGGACATGAAGCCGGAAGATTGCGAACTCGTGGGTAACATGCTTTACCGCGCACAGCTTATCGCGAAGGACCTCGGCCTCGAAGAGGGCGGCGCCCGTTTCGTGTTCAACTGCAAGGCCGATGCGGGCCAGACGGTGTTCCACATCCACCTGCACGTCGTTGGCGGGCAGCAGATGGGCTGGCCTCCGTTCCCGAAGGCTTAATAATCGCGGCGCAGCCGCCATTCTATGATTAAAACTCGCGCGATAGTCCTGCACCGCTTCCCCTACAGCGATTCCAGCTGGATTGTGAAGGCGCTTGCGGAAGAAACCGGCACGGTCTCCTTCATCGTGAAGGGAGGCAAGCGCAAGGACAGCCCGTTCAGGGGGGCGCTCGACCCGCTCGCCCTGTGCGAGATTGTGTATCGCGAGAACCCGAATACGGAACTGCAGTTCCTGAAGGAGGCGAGCGTCATCAACTGGCACGCGCACCTTCGCGAAGACCTGCTCGCCCTCGCGAAGGCGCAGGTGATGGCCGAAATCGTACTGCGGTACGCACCCGCGGGTGTCCCGCTGGAAGGGGAATTCGCCCTGCTGGAAGAGGCGCTCGCGGCCCTCGACGAACCTGCGGGCGATAATTCCGAAGTTAAACAGCCAGCAAACAAGTCGGGTGTTTTCGCCCGCTGGCTCCTGGACATCTGCGAACTCTGGGGCTACCACCTGGACATGAGCTCCTGCAGCCGCTGCGACCACCAAATCGAAGGCGCTCCGGCCGATTTCCATCCGGAAACGGGCGCGTTCGTCTGCAAAAGTTGCCTCGGGGTCGAAACTCCCCGCGCTCGGCCCGAGACGCTCGCCGGTTTCGAGGCGCTGCGCACCGGCAGGGCCATCGCGCACCCGGAATTCGTCGAGAACGCTCTCCTCGCCTACCTGCGCAGCCACATCGGGTTCATGCGCGAAATAAACTCGCTCAAGTTCCTGAACGAAACACGGAAGTTATACGACCGTTCGCGCTAGATTCCTGAATTAAATTACTCCGGTTTGCGCTCACACCCACCTGCGACGACCTCGCGCCAAGTTCCAACATAATTTCTATCTTTTACGCGCTGTGAAAAGCGCTGTTCACAGAAAGCGCGGTTTATAAGCGCGGTTCATAAATAGGAGATGCTATGCTTACTGCGGAAGATATCCGCGCCTTGAAGGGCACGGGCAAGAAAGTTTCGATGATTACCGCCTACGACTTCGCATTCGCCCAGATGGCAGAAGCCGCCGGAGTCGACCAGATTCTCGTGGGCGACAGCCTCGCGAACACCATGCTCGGCTACAAGAGCACCCGCGAAATCGGCATGACCGAGATGCTCATCTTCGTTGCCGCTGTCTGCCGTGGCGCACCCAACACGCACGTGGTGGCCGACATGCCCTACAGAAGCGACAAGGATCCGCAAACCGCATACGATAACGCTAAGCGCTTCATGGACTTAGGTGCAGCAAGCGTCAAGCTCGAGGGCACCCCCGCTGGCGTCATCGAATACCTCCGCAGCAAGGATATTCCTGTCTGCGCACACCTCGGACTTTTGCCGCAGACCGCAGAAAACTTCAAGCAGAAGGGCAAGACCGAAGAAGAGGCCCGCGCCATCGAAGACGCCGCCAAGTTCGTGGACAGCCTCGGATGCTTCGAGACGGTACTCGAGCACATCCCTGAAGAGCTCGGCAAGAAGATTACCGGCGAGGTGAAAAGCGTCACCATCGGCATCGGCGGCGGCAAGTTCACCGACGGACACGTGCTCGTGATGCACGACGCGCTCGGAATGCACCAGAAAAAGCTCCCTCCGTTCGCGACGAAGTTCGTCGACATGTATTCCCTGGGCGTAGAAGGCTTCCGCAAATACGTGGAGAGCGTGAAGAACGAAGCGTAACGCACAGCAAGGAGAAATTTTTCTCGACGCAAAGCAAAAAAGTTGTCTCCGCATAGAAAAAATTCTCGAATGACTGAAAATTTTTCTCTCGCGATTGAAAAATTTTTGGTGAAAAGAAAAAAAATCTCGTCGATGACGGGATTTTTTTGCAAGTGTTACGAAAATCACAAGTAATCCTTTGAGCATCATCAACTTACATTCAAAAAATATTGTATGGTGCAAAAAATGCCAAATCGTCTGGAATGCCCGTATTTATTGGGCTCGCGCCATTTTACATACAAAGTAATTTCATTTTACTATAAGACTTTTTTTCTCGATTGTCAATAGACTTTTGAAAAAAAATGAAAAAAATTTTAAAAAGGTGTTGATTTTTTGTGAAAATAAAGTTATTTTAAAGTCATCAAATCATTAAACCCTCAAAAAAGGAAGAATACAATGGCTACAACAAAGAAACCCGCTGCTAAGAAACCCGCCGCCAAGAAGGCTGTCGCCGCCAAGAAGCCGGCCGCCAAGAAGGCTGCTCCGGCCAAGAAGGCTGTCGCCGCTAAGAAGCCCGCTGCCAAGAAGCCGGCTGCCAAGAAGGCTGCTCCTGCTAAGAAGGCTGCCCCGGCCAAGAAGGCTGTCGCCGCTAAGAAGCCGGCCGCCAAGAAGCCGGTTGCCAAGAAGGTTGCCGCCAAGAAGCCGGCTGCCAAGAAGGCTCCTGCTAAGAAGGCCGCTGCCAAGAAGTAATTCTTACAGTGCTCTCTTTTTGGAAAGGACTCGCATCTCGCGAGCCCTTTCTTTTTTCTTATTGCTATCTTTACCGCATGATTTCGGAAAAAGACCTCGAAGAACTCCAGAAAATTCCCCTAGACGAACGCGTCAAGCGCGTTGAGAAACTGCTCGAAGCAAAGGAATCCCCCCGCGGATTCGAACTCGGGCTCCTGCTAGCCCTCAGGATGGGCCAGGAAATCCGCGAGAAGAAGCCCCTCGGAAGCGAATCGGGCGAACTAGTCGCCAGCTGGAACGGAAAGTATTCCGAATACGTCATCGAGGAAGCCATCGCGTCGGCCAAGGAATTCCTGTTGCACCCGGCGAATATCGCCGAGAAAATCAAGGCGGGAATGGACAAGTTCAACAAGGCTCCGGAAGAAACCGAGCAAAACAACTCCGGAAACGAGGCCGAGAATGGATAACAAGCTCCAGGCCACCATCGATATCGGGAGCATGAGCTGCATCATGCTCATTGCCGCCTTCGAGAGCACCCAAGGCGAAGAAGGCCAGGATCCGCGTCAAGTCCTGGTCCCGAAACTCCAGAAAGTCAAAATCTGCAAGCTCGGCGAAGACATCTACGAACACGGGCGCATTTCCGAAAAGAAAATCGAGGAACTTGTCGCCGTCATGACATCGTTCCGCATGGACCTTCACGCCCTCGGGGCCGACATCAAGGCCGTGGCCATGACCGAAGCCATGCGCAGGGCCGAAAACCAGGACGAAGTCATCGATGCGGTCGAAAAGGCGCTCTGGTTCCGCCCGCGCATCATCAGCGGCGAAGAAGAGGGCAAGCTCACCTACCGTTCCGTGAAGGAATGGCACGGCGAAGGCATCGTCACCATTGATATCGGCGGCGGCTCCACCGAACTCAGCAACGGCGAGACCACGTTCTCGATTCCCGTAGGCGCGCTCAAGATGTTCAAGGCGATGGGCCCCATCCCCGGCCCCGAATACAAGAAATTCGTGAAGGAGACCTTCAAGGAAGTCAGCTTCAAGGGCATGACGAAAAAGCCGGTCTACCTCATCGGCGGTACAGGCACCGCGCTCGCCATGGTGTTCCTGAACAAGCAACAGTTCGACTACAAGGCCATCGAGGGGCTCGAAATGAGCATCGCCGACCTCGACGCAGTCACCACGCGCATATCGAACCTTTCGAAGGAGCTCCGCGCGATGCTCCCGGGGCTCGAGAACGGCCGCAGCGATGTCATCATCTGCGGGCTCTTCTGGCTCAAGTCGCTCCTGGAAAAGCTACGCGTCGAGACATTCCGCATCAGCACCGCGGGCATCCGCTTCGGGCTCCTGTACCCGCCGGAACCCGAGCCGGAAGCTAAACCGAAAGCAAAAAAAATTCCGCCCTGGCTCAAGAAGAAGGAAGAGAATTCTGCCGAAGAAGGCGCGACCGACGCCGAATAACGTCATCCCCGCGTAGGTGGGGATCTTTTTACAATTCTACGAGTGTTGCGACAAGGCAAGAATCCTTAGTCGCACCGCTCCCCGCGAAATCGATATCCTGCCCGCGCTTCCAAGCAGTGCGGGCTTCCTTATGCACCGAACTGACGGCAGCAAGCACATCCCGCGCAAAGGAGTCAAGCGCGAACTCGCTGTAGTTGGAACTTACCATGATGAATCCGCGCGGATTCAGAACCTGCGCGCATTCCGAAACAAGCGGCATCAAATGTTCCCGCACGTTGAAGTTGAACCCCTTGAAGCGCGCAAAGCTCGGCGGATCGAGCACGATACCGTCGAACCCGAGGCCCTTCTTGATGGCCCAGCGCACATACTCGAGCGCGTTTCCGCGGAAAAATTCGCCCGGACGCAAGTCGAGCCCGTTCAAAGCGTAGTTTGCGCGGCCCTTGTCAAGAATCTTGCCGCTGATGTCGGCGTTGGTGGCGACCGCAGCACCCCCGAGGCGCGCATGCACCGAAAAACTGCACGTGTAGCTGAATAAATTGAGAAAGCGCGGGCCTTCACTTGTCATCGCACGAAAACGTTCCTCCACCTCGAGGCGTACGTGCCGCATGTCGAGGAACAGCCCCGGATTGACGGTGTCGAGCAAGTCCACATGGAACCGCGCATTGCCTTCGCGCACCGTACCTACGGCAGCATCGCGAGTCCCGAAAGCAACCTCCATGGGCGCGTTCTCTAGCGACTTGCCCGAACGCGAAAGCCTCTCCTTCACAATGATGCAGGCCGGTTCAAACACCGCTGCCACAGCATCCACGAATTCGCGACGACGGGCAAGCATTTCGGGTCCAAAGAACTGCACCTGGAACCGGTCACCGAACCTGTCGAGCGTAAGCCCCGGAAACCCGTCGGCCAATCCGTTCACGATGCGATAGGCATCCGTCACCGGAAACAGCGGCGAACGCTTTTCATTAGCAACTTCTAGGAGACGACGCATGGAAAACTCCGCGTCTAAGCCTTGTCCATCGACTTGATCTGGTCCACGAACTCGCCCACTTCCTTGAACTCACGGTAGATGGAGGCAAACCGCACGTAGGCGACCGCGTCGAGCTTCTTGAGTTCCTGCATCACGAGGTTCCCGATGGTATCGTAACCCACTTCGGAATTGTCGTTCACCGGCAGGGCGTTTTCGACACGGGTCGCCAGTTCCTCGATATCCTCGGATGTAATCGGGCGCTTCTTGCAAGAGTTCATGATGCCGCGAATCAACTTTTCACGCTGGAAGGGTTGCTTTTCGCCGCTCCTCTTCACGACAGTCAACGGCTGGAGTTCAATATACTCACGCGTCGTGAACCTACGACCGCAGGCCAGGCATTCACGCCGTCTGCGGATGGCGGTTCCACTCACGCGGCTATCGACCACCTTGTCGTTGTCGTTCTTGCAAAAAGGGCAGATCATGGCTAGAATATATTATTTTGCGGCGGCCGTTTCAAACGCCTTGCCGAGTTTAGCGAGCGCTTCGTCCACTTCCGCGGCACTCACGTTCAGCGGCGGGAGCATACGCAGCACGTTGCCCTTGGCGCTGAGCACCATGAGTTTTTCGTTGCGGGCCGCAGCGATGATGTTACCGACCGGCATGGATTCATCGAGAGCCACACCGAGAATCAGGCCTTCGCCGCGGATTTCCTTGGCGAAACTGTACTTTTCCACAAGGCTCGCCAAACCGGCCTTCAGCTGGGCGGAACGTTCGGCGACATTCTTGAGCAGCCCCGGAATCTGCTTCACGACAGCGAGACCGGCAGCGCATGCAATCGGGTTACCGCCAAAAGTGGTACCGTGGTCACCGGCCTTGAGCTGGTCGGCAATCTTCTGGCGCAGGAGCACCGCACCAAGCGGGAGACCGCCGCCGATACCCTTAGCCAAAGAAACCAGGTCCGGATTCAGGCCGTACTTTTCGAAACCGAGGAAGGTTCCGAGACGGCCCACACCCGCCTGCACTTCGTCAACGATGACGAGGCAGCCGAATTCTTTCTGCAGGCTGTTGATGGTCTCCACCATCTCGGCAGAGAGAGTCATCACGCCACCTTCGGCGGCGAGGCTTTCGAGCATGATAGCGCAAGTGTCCTTGTTGACTTCTTTCTTGAGGGCTTCGCAGTCGTTCCACGTGACGTGCACGAAGTCACCCGGCATGGAGCCGAAGCCTTCCCTAATAGCCGGCTGGCCCGTCGCAGAAAGCGCAGCGTATGTCCTTCCGTGGAAACTGTTCACGAACGTGATAATCTTCTGCCTGTTCTTTTCGCCCTTCCGGTCGAAGTACTTACGTGCAAACTTGATTGCACCTTCGTTCGCCTCGGTACCCGAGTTGCAGAAGAACGCCTTGTCGAACTTGGTGATTTCAAGGAGTGCCTTGCCGAGATTAATCTGCGGGTAGTTCGGGTAGAGGTTGCTGATGTGGTTGAAGTGGTTCATCTGATCCACCACCGCATCCTTAATCGCCTGGTTCTGGTGACCGAGCGCGTTCACGGC